>JARRJI010000318.1:0-11229 GCA_037379595.1 Acidobacteriota bacterium
AAATCTGAAAACGGGTTGTTCATCGAAGCCTCCTGCGATAGGCTGAGGCTTCGGTCCCCTGACCCTGAACCCTCTCCCGCCGGGCTTGCCAATGCAGGCTGCCCGCCTCGGCGGGGCCTTAGATTCTTCCACGGCGCGGGTGGCGCAGACATTGATTTTTAATGTCTGCGATCAGCGGAGCTGAAAGGGGTTAGAATTGCGGCGTGCCACCACTGTAGCGCTCTTGCGACGAGAATTACCTTCAAGGATTTCGTGCCGGGCGCCGCGATGATTGTGATGGAGCGATGGGCATGAACGAAGGTCAGAACTTTCTCGCTTCGCGAGATCGCAGACACTCCAAGGCCAGTGTCTGCGCCACCCGCCGTCGGCGCACTCCCCGGCTTGAGGTGTATGGGAGCTGAAAATTTCCAGCGTCTACATTTTGCTGACCTCAATCAGCAGGTGGTTCTGGAACGTGGTTGTCAGCGCCGGGTTCTGGCCGGTGACGCTTCCCAGGTCCTTCTCGTGTTCATAATCGAAAACTTTGTATTGACCACCCTTCTCAAGGCCGCGCAATTCGATCGTCCCTTTCCACGGTTTGGAAGGATCGGGAGCGTAAAAGGCGTAATACATTCTGCCCTCTTTGCGGATGGCGTAGCCTTCCGGAACATCGTACCCGTAGGTATAAAGATTCAGGAAAGTGCCGCTTGAGAGCATTTTCTGGTTGTAAATCGTGGTCCACTTTTTCCAGATCGCCTCTTTCTGCGGCGTCAGATAGGCTTCCTTGAAATGGGGGCCTGGGCTGGGCCAGACGAATTTCGTTCCCACCACTCCGCCGGTCCCGACGGTGGAAGCGAAGTCCATGCCCTTGTCGATTTCGTTGTCGCCTTTGAAAACGATGCTGGTCAGCTCAACGTGATCGCCGTAGACGGCGGCCTGCGGCCCCAGCAGCGCCTTGTACATCTTGATCCGCCGCCGCACCTGGACGGAGCCCACCGGGTCTGCCGTGACGGCCTGGTCCATGTAGGGCAGCCAGGCGAAGTTCGGCGGAGTCCCGCAAGGGCAGCTCTGGGTCACGCTGTCGGGCTTGAGCGCCCGCGTGGTCTCAAAGATTTCCTGATAGATTTTGGCCATGGCGCGGATGGAGTCCTGTGGCGACTTGTGGTGATGTTTGGGGTTGTAACAGGCTGGAACCGTGTAGATGTTGTCCAGCTTGCTGCCGTCAAATCCCCAGTCGCGAATGAATTTCTCCGTCAGCTTTTTGTAGTACTCCTGCACCTGTGGCAGGGCCGGGCAGAGTGCTGCCAGCCCGCGAATCATGTGCGCGGGCTTGCCGTTTTTGTCCAGAATCAGCCAGTCGGGATGTTCTTTCACAACCTGCGACATCTTGTACCGGTGAGATTCGTATCCACCGTGGCCATCCTCAACCCCGATCGGCACCCACCAGATCTGCACCGAGATTCCCTGCTGATGAAAAGCGTCTACCATCTTCCTGATGGAGTCGCCGGGGAACGTGTCGGGGCGCGGGTTCCAGTCGCCATACGTATCAAACCAGCGGTCGTCCAGCGTGGCCCAGCGGATATGAAACTCCTTCAGCTTGGGAATGGTCCCGAGCATCTGCTGTGGCGTTACGTCCGCTTCGTAACCCCATCCGCACCAACTGATCTGATAAGCCGCTTCGGACGGCTTGGGCAAATTCCAGCCCTCGCGCTGTAATACTTGCGAATAGAGGTGCAAAAGTTCGTAAAAATCGCCTGAAAAAACCGCCAGAAATCCGCGCGGCGTCGAGTACGATTCGCCGGGCTGGAGCGTGGCGTCCGGCTCAAGCTCCATGGAGGCGTCGATGCGGCTGTCGGAAGCTACTACGGGAATCCCGCCGCCTTCGCCGTTCGGCTGCATCCCGCCCATCAGGTTCTGCCGGGAGAAATGGCCGGAGACTTCCAGGATGTCGTCCTGGCCCCACTTTTCGCTCGATCCGTAAAAAGACCAGAGCCGGTAGGGCGGCACGTTCGGATCGCTGAGGGAAGCGTTCAGCCGGTGGCAGTTGGCAACAACCTTGTCGAGGGCGAGCGGCTTCTTTCCCAGATTCCTGTAGCTGGCAGAGGTCACCAGAACGCTGGGGGAGTCATCGTAGGCCTCGAAGACCAGCGTTTCTTCAATCGCTTCGCCGTCTGCCGCCTTGCTGCGGCCCGTGATCTCGACTCGCTTTCCTTGCGCGCCGACTTTGCCGCGGGCCGCGGAAACCTTGACGTGGCCAAAGTCGAGAGCGAAATCGGTGATCTGTCTTCCGGCGACTACAACGGCGTTGGCGGATTCGAGAGCCGCGCTGCCCGGATCATCCAATGTGAAACGCTTGCTGTCTTTCAGCAGAAAAGCCTGAACGTACCCCGAGGGCAGAATCTGGAACTCCGCCGTCGCGGTCCGGATGGTGGCCGGCCCGCCGCGATTGACGGTGACGATAATCTGCGAGGACGCCGGGTGCTCTTCGGGCGGAGTGGAAGTTTCGCGGCACGCAAACATCGCCAGCGAACCCGTCAGTACAAGGACTTGCAAGAGAGGGGAAAAGCGCGAAGGTTGACACATCAGCCGAAACCTCCTGGCGCAGGATGTGGGACTCTGTGACGGTCCGTGAGGCGATTATACTGCAGCGCGGCCGGTGCGGCCAGCCCGCCAAAGGGCCTTTGCCCAGGTCGGCAAGAGGCGGCAACACGAGCAGGAAGGACTTGACATGACTACGCTATTATGCTAGTCTTTTTAGCGGTGATTGGCAGCGCCTGGTGAAGACAGGTCAAAGGTCCCTCACGAGCGTGTCAAAATGGGCAAATTGCTAGTATGCTGGGCTACATCCAACGCGACCGGAATAAGTGGAATGCTGATGAACGGGGTGGAAAATCTTAATAACGCAATGATAATAAAGGTGTTGATTGACTTTCGCTGGAAATTAAGGAGAATCGGGAATTATTTTTTTAAAAAACAAAGCGAAAGAGTTGTTGAAAACAAAGGATCAGACCAAAAAACAAACCGAAAACAAAGCGGAAACAAAGCTAGCTAAGTTGTTGAAAGTTATTGAAAATAATAGATCGTCAAAAAACAAACCGAAAACGAACCGGAAAACGCAGACACGCCTTCAACGGCCACTATTTTCCTGAACTAGCCTCTATCGCTTGCCGCTCTCGAAGCAGCCGAGCACGCGTAGGAAATTCGTAACCTCTTCCAGATTGGCAAGCGCCCTCCGGCACCGCTCTTCTTTCACGTTACCGGCAAAGTCCAGGTAGAAGAAATACTCCCAGGGCCGGCCGCGCAGGGGCCGCGACTCCATCTTGGAGAGATCGATATCGCGCAGCGCAAAAACACTCAGGCATTTGTAGAGGGCGCCGGGAGCATTGGGCGTGGAGAAGACGATGGAGACCTTGTTGGCCCGTGGCGAGACGCGGGCTTTCGGAGAGAGCAGAAGAAAGCGGGTGAAGTTCTCGCGGTGATCTTCAAGATGCGTCTTGAGAATGCGCGCCTTGTAAACGGACGCGGCGACCCGGCTGGCGATGGCGGCGGCGCCGGCAGGGCGTTCGGCCGCCAGCATCTTGACGCTCCCGGCCGTGTCGTAGAACGGGACCTTTTCAACTTTCGGATGCTCGGCGAAGAACCGGCTGCACTGCGCCAGCGCCACCGGATGCGAGTAGACGCGGCGGAGGTTCCGCAGGGTGGTGCCGGGAAAGGCGATCAGGTTGTGAACGATCCGCAGATTGACTTCGCCCACGATGTGCAGGTCGTTCTTCAGCAGGAGGTCGTAGTTTTCATAGATGGAGCCCGCCAGGGTGTTTTCAATCGGCACCAGGCAGCGGGCCGCTTTGCCTTTGGCCACGCTGGCGAAGACGGCCTCAAACGCCTCGCACGGCAGCACCTGAATGTTTCGGCCCAGCAGTTGGTAAGCCGCTTCCTCGCTGAAAGCTCCACGCTCGCCCTGGAATGCGATGATCTCTTTTTTCATGCCGGCAGTGGCCCTCCTTGCGCTATTGGAAGAAGGTAGTGATGCTATCACGGAGAAGGCGAGGGAACCAAGGGCGGCAATCGGCCGGCCGGGAGATGGGCGGCGGAAGAGCTGAAGAACGGCCGGTACCTAGACGAAGGGATTATGATCCTGCGCGGGCGTGGTTGGAATCTGAGGGCCGCCCAGCAGGCCGCGGAAAAAGAAGTCGACACAGCCTTGGGTCAGTTCCTCCTGGGTGATGGGCCCCTCGGGCCGGTACCACTGGTAGAGCCAGTTGATGATGCCGAGCAGGTTGAAGGCTGCGAGCGCGGGCGAGATCATGCGCTCATGGCCGGACTTGTCCTGGACCTGGCCAATCAGGTCCTCGAGATAGTGAATGTAGGCTTTCTTCCGGGCGTTGATCTTCTTGCGCAGCGCGCCTTTCAGAGAACGGTTTTCGTGCAGGATCACCGTGATTTCCATGTCGCGGGCGCGGACCACGAGATCGATATGGCCCATGATGGTCTGGCGGAGCTTCTCCTGCGGGTCTTCAATCGATTTGACCTTTTCGAGCACGGTCTCATCAAGAATGTCCATGCCGTAGTTCATGATCTCAAACAGCAGCCGGTCCTTGCTTCCCACATGATGGTAGAGTCCCGCCTTGGTCAGCTTGACGGCTTCCGCGATGTCCTGCATCGAGGCGCCGTCGTAACCTTTTTCATAGAACACGCGCGCAGCAATACGGCAAATCTCGCGGAGCTTCTGTTTGGAATCGACGGTTTCGGCCATAGGTTCAAACCTGCAATAATAGCGGCCCCAGTCTATCACAACCCGTGCAGGCTGCACGAAAACGGTTTGACATTTCTACCGGGAAGCGTGAGCGATCGCCCGATGCGTCTCGGCCCGACGGATAAGGTCAATACTGAGTCGGCCGCATACCGCCATTCGTGTCTGAGAGAAGTTGCGGAAGGGTTACGGATTCGTGTGTGGAAAATATTTTGACTCTTATTAGCAAAATCTAATATAGTCTTGCATATAACTGTTTGTGTACTGTTACGCATCGATAATTATGCGGAGTGTCGTCATAAAGCGACTTCCTTTCACAGGACCTGCACCTGCGCCAATTCTTTTTGCACGCAACAGTCCGAGGCTGGAACTACCTTGCTTACTACACAATTCATTCCACGCGGAGGGGGATTAGCACATGGAGATAGGTATTATCAGTCCACGTGTTCTTATCAGAAAGTCTCTTTCAACTTTGCTCGCCGGCACCGGGAAGTTTCATGTTGTTCTGGAAGGCAACACCATATCTGAATGCCTTGAGGAGATTAAGCAGTCCAGGGCGGATACGCTGATTGTTGACGTGTGTAGATCCTGGGATGTCGAAGGGCTGTCGGAAGTGAAGAGGTTGGGGCTTGGCCTCAGAGTACTGGTCCTCATGGATGACCTTGAGAGCGATGCCTGTGTCCGGGCACTTCGGCTGGGCGCCCGGGGTTGCCTCTCAACGAAGCAGGGCCCCTCGCTTCTCCAGAAGGCTTTGACAGCAGTTGCGGGAGGTGAGCGCTGGGTGCCGCACGGCGCCGCCGATCAGATTATTGACGATTTTCTTGAGAAGGAAGGGCCGTTGCAGAAAGCCACTGAAGAACTGACACCCAGGGAGTGGGAGGTCCTGAGCCTTCTCGCCAACGGGTTCCGCAACAAGGAGATCTCAAGCCGCCTCTCGATCAGTGAGGAGACGACCAAGTCCCACACCCAGTCGATCTATAAGAAGCTGAACATCAAGGGCCGGCGTAATGCCATCTTCCGTTATTTTGAGCAGGTTCATCGCTCAATGCCTGAACAAGACATCAAGGCCGAACACTCGGCTCGGCGTCTTTCTCCGATCGGCGCGCGAAAGTCCTGAACGGAAATCCGAAACTTTTAGCTTATCCATTCTTGCGGAGCGCCGGAACCCAGTGCCGGTGCGTGTTGCCGGGCCTGCGCCACCGTCGTGGTTTGCTTCTGCATCTTTGCCACGCCACATTCCGGCACTTTAGTTCCCCCTCAAAAATCCCCCGAAAAAATGCACGTTTCTCACCCTTCGGGGGATTGCATCGAAATGCATTGCCGAGTACGGTATGGCCGTTGTCCAGATATGGACGTAGCTGAAGGAGCAATAGACTTTACACAATCCCGGGAAGGTGCATGCGGCTCAAGTACAAAATCGACTGTCCAGTGACTGTACTGACGCCGGGACGGGGAAAGAAGAGGACGATTGCCCGAGGCTGGCTCTATGAAATTGGTGAAAACGGAGCTCGGATTCTTCTGGATGAGCCGTTATCCCTTAATTCCAGGGTCACCTTGGATGTCCACTTATCCAATCCCGACAGCAAGATCACCACGGTTCGATTCAAGCCCGTAGTGACAAGGGTCTACTACGGTCCGCCCTACGAATTAGCTCTCGCATTTTCGGGGAGAGAAGATTTCATTCGAGGCAAAGTCGCGGATTTCCGGGAGGGCTCACAACTGATTAGAACCAAGGGTAGCGACAAGTGGATCAACTGAGAATCCGCAAGCAGCGCTTTTCTCCCTTGGTTTAATTCCTGTCGAGGTAAAGGAACTTATTGGGGAGGGGACCCTGTAAGTTACAGGGCGAAGCTATACGTTAAGAGACGTTCGCAATCCAGCAACGACAACTAGAGAGTTCGACCCAGCCTGGTATGCCCTCTACACCCGGCACCACCATGAAAAGGCGATAGCCAGAACCCTGGCCATCAAGGGGTTCGCCGTTTTCCTGCCGCTTTGGAACGTCAACTGGACGTTCTGACCACGGCGGGCATTCATGGCTTTGTCTCTTTTGCGGGGTCACCTGCCCCCATTCCTCAGTCGGAGATTGAGAGCATCCAACGAGTGGTCGAGCGAAGCATCAAGATTGAACCTCATCCTTTCATCAAGTGCGGGGACCGGATCAGGGTTAAAACCGGGCCGCTGGAAGGGATTGAAGGGATCCTGGTCAGGAAGAAGAACTTCAGAAGGCTTGTCCTGACCGTGGAGCTGTTAGGGAAATCTGCGGCGGTTGAGGTGGACACTTCCGTCGTCGAGAGAATTCATACGTTCGACAGTGCCTACTCATCAGGTGCACGCGGAATGGGATTTGTTGCGAGTCCCCATGCAGGTTAATCCATGAGCCGTGACGCTACATCCGGCAGAAACCGCCCGGCGAAATGCGGGACCATGGACAAGACAAAATTGACTTTCTTAAGCGCGTTGCGACGCAATAAGCTGCGGCCGATTGGCACGCTCCTGGTCTTGTTCTTAGCCCTATTTGGGTTCCCAGCACTCCTGCCCGGCCAATCGCCGGTTGCAGCAACCAAAGAGCCCTCTGCCTCGCGTGCGCACTCTCGTCAATCCGTCGGATCGGGATCTGCAAGCGGCGGCGAGGAATATGTTATTGACGCGGACGATGTGCTGGATGTGTATGTGGTTGATGTGCCGCAGTTAACCCGTGACTACCGGGTAAGTCCGGACGGCACGATCGTAATTCCCTTGCTTTCATCTCCCCTCACCGCCGAAGGGCTGACACTGGACCAGCTTTCAGCGGTGATCTCGGCGAAGCTGCGCACGGCGGGGCTGGTGAGCCACCCCCACGTGATTGTCACCGTCAAGTCCTCGCAGGCGCATGCGGTGGCGATTTCGGGCGCTGTCCAATCACCGCAGATCTATCCGATCCTTGGACCGACCACCCTGCTGGACGTGCTGTCGCAGGCAGGCGGCCTTGCACCTGATGCCGGCGGCACCGCGATCATTACGCGGGGCAACGCTGCGGCGCGGGCTTCGTGGCTGGACAAGGGTTCGGGCTCTGCAGCCCCCGCCGGGGGAACGATCAAAGTGGACCTGCGGAAGCTGCTTGCGACCGGTGACCCCAGCCTGAACGTGACGATTTATCCCGGGGACAAAGTCACCGTGCAGCGTGCCGGAGTGATCTACGTGGTGGGTGCCGTAAAGCGTCCGGGCGGCTTCCCGATGAGCAGCGGACGTGAAAGGATGACGGTTCTAGAGGCCGTGGCGCTGGGCGAAGGCCTGAAACCGACGGCGCTCCAAAAAAAGGCAATGATCATCCGCCGGGGAAAGCAGTTTCCCGATGGCCGCGAAGAGATCCCCGTCAACCTCAAGAATGTTCTGGCCGGCCACGCTGCCGACGCGGCCCTTGAGGCCAACGACATTCTTTTCATTCCCGACAGCGCCTCAAAGCGGGCCCTGCGGCGGGGGGCGGAAGCTGCCGTCCAGATTGCCACAGGCTTGGTGATCTGGGGCCGCTACTAGCTGCCGCGCTGGCGTAGAATCGCTGCGGAGTTTTCAGGGATCAGGTTGAAGATGAAGTCAGAAGAGAAATGGCCGCCGTTGTCTCCAACGCTTCCGGAGCGGGCGGAGCAGCGCACCTACACGGTCCTGGACCTTCAGCGCGAAGAGCCGGACTCCTATGCCTACCTGCGTGCCTACTGGAAGATCATCTCCAAGCGGCGCTGGACGATCCTCACCGTGGCACTAGTCGTCATCACGCTGGTGGCCATCTATACCTACAAGAAGAAACCCGTTTTCCGGGCCACGGCTGAGGTGGAGGTAAATTCAGAGACGCCCCAGGTGCAATCGGTCAACGACCTCTATCAATCGGTCCCGACCGACCCGGCCTTCCTGCAAACGCAGGTGGACGTCCTGAACAGTGACAACCTGGCCTGGCAAACCATCCAGCAGTTGAAACTCGACCGCGATCCCGCTTTTAATCCCCTGGCTTCCCTCCATCGGCCGGCGCCTGCTGAGAAGTTGAGCGCGCGGCAAACGCGGCTGATCGGGGTGTTCAGGAAAGCCTTGCACGTTGAACTGGTGACCGGCAGCCGCATGATCAAGGTCAGTTTCGAAAGCACCGATCCGAGGCTGGCCGAGAAGGTGGCGAATACGCTGGTCCATAACTACAGGGAGTACAACTTCTTGACCAAGTACGATGCCACGCGCCAGGCTTCCGGCTGGATGGAAGACCAGTTGGACGAACTGAAGGCGAAGGTGAAGAAATCGCAGCGAGCTTTGGTCGACTACGAAAGGCAGAATTCCATCGTCAATATCGGCGGCAAGGTGAACATGCAAGAGCAGCGGCTGGCGGATCTGAGCCAGGACCTGACCGTCGCTCAAAACGATCTGGCCGAGAAGCAGGCCCTTTACCAGCTGGTGGAGGCCAACCCCGGGAAAGTCGGCTTGTTGTCGCAGGACAGCCTGCTTGAAAACATGGAAGAGAAGTACGCTGATTTGAAGACCTCGTATGTGAACGCCCTGGGGCAGTATGGGCCGAATTTTCCTGAGGTGGTCCGCCTGCGCGACCAGATCAACGAAATTCGTTCCTTGATCAAGCAGGAACAGAAGCTGGCGGTGGAAAGGATTGCGCACAATTATCAGGCTTCGCTAGGACGGGTGAAACTGCTGGCCGCGTCAGTGGAGCGTGAGAAGGTCAAAGCGGGAAATCTGAACCAGTTGATGATTCAGTACGACCTTCTCCAGCACGAGTTCAAGACCAATCAGCAGCTTTACGACAACCTGCTGACCCGGGTGAAGGATGCCAGCGTCTCAGCGGGCCTGAGAGCCAACAATGTTCAGATCGTTGACCGTGCCCTTGCGCCTTCGGTTCCCGTGAGTCCCAGGAAGCGATTGAACCTGGCGATCGCCCTGGTGGTGGGGCTGGCTCTTGGGACGGCACTGGCTTTCGTCCGCGAGGTCATGGACACCTCCATCAAAACCGCCGAGGATGTTGAGCGGAGCATCGCGGAACCGGTGCTGGGAGTGATCCCCTCAATCCGTTCGCTGGACCAGTCGAAGCCGTGGTTTCGCCGTCGAAGAGACGGAGCCGCCGACGGCAAGGTGGAATGGGCGGTGCTGAAACACCCGACGTCCGCTTTGGCGGAGTCTTACCATACTTTGCGGACGGCCGTACTGCTCTCATCGGCCCCGCGCCCGCCCCAGGCCTTGCTGGTCACCAGCACCCAGCCGGCTGAAGGAAAGACTTCGACGGCCTTCAACCTGGCGATAGGGCTCACGCAGATCGGAAGGAAAGTCCTCTTTATCGATGCCGACATGCGGCAGCCGGGGCTTAAGCGGACGATGGATGCTTCCGGCCACGCAGGGCTCAGCAGTGTCCTGACCGGAGCGGGCAAACTGGAGGAGGCGCTCTTTCAGCTTCCCGACTTGCCGAACCTCTGGTTTCTCTCTGCAGGTCCGCAACCTCCCAACCCGGCGGACTTGCTGTCCTCAAGGGCCATGGAGGAACTCCTGGCGAGCTTGCGCGGCCGTTTCGATCACCTGGTGGTGGATACGCCCCCGGTCCTGATGGTCACCGACGCGACGGTTCTTTCTCCCTTCGTGGACGGCGTCATTCTGGTGACCGAAAGCCAGGTGACCGGCAGGGCGGCCCTGGCCCGGACCCATCGCATCCTGGAAGGCTCGAGGGCAAAAATCATCGGCTGCGTGCTGAACAAGCTTGACCTCAGGCACGATGGCTACTACGGGTCGTATTATCGCTACTACGGCCGCTACTATAGCCAGGACTCGCGCGGAAAGGGACTGGCAAGGCAGCGCCAGGTTACCGAACCGGCACAATCAGCTGACAAGAGAGGAGCTTAAAATGACTGGCGGCACTCACGCCGGGTTGTTCCTCATCTTCCAACAATCTTGCCGGCTCAAAAGAGAACACTAAAACTGGATCAACCATAGCGCGTGGTTTTCGCGCCACGCTCCAAGAGGGGCAGGCGGATCTCCAGCTTCGCTCGCGAGGCCTCAAGATCCTGCTGATTCTGGCTGTTGGAGTCCCGGCCGCAGTGCTTGCCTTGAAGGTGTCTCAGATTGCCATCGCAGCCAGGCTTGCCAACCGGACGAACGCCGAAGACCTCCGCCGGGCTATAGCGCTCGATCCCGGCAATGCCGCCTACGATGACCGGTTGGGCCTGGTCGATGCTTACTCGTTTGACCATGCCAACCTTCAGGAGGCCATGAAGTCCCTCAGAAAAGCGACGGAGCTGGAGCCGTTAAGGGCCCGTTACTGGGCAGACCTGGCTGAAGCTTGCGATCTGCTGAGCGACACAGCCTGTTCTGACGCGGCCGTCCAGCGGGCATTGAAACTGAGTCCCATGGCGCCGCGCTTCGAATGGCGAGCCGGCAATCACTACCTTGAGACAGGCCGGACCGGCGAGGCACTCAAGCACTTCCGCCGCCTGCTCGCACTCGATGACGCGTACGCCAGGCCGGTCTTCCGAATCTCGCTGGGTGCG
>JARRJI010000319.1:0-7112 GCA_037379595.1 Acidobacteriota bacterium
GAGCATAAGTTCTGCAAGAATCCTCCCCGGAATGCCGAAGGCGACGCGCCGTTTACGACTCCCGGCGATTTCAGCACGCCCAACGAGCGCTATTTCGCATACGCCGACTGGGTCCTTCAGGAAGCCGCAAAGAACGGCATCTACGTTCTTCTGGCCCCGATCTACCTTGGCTATGTGGGAACCGACGAGGGATGGATCGAGGAACTGATGGCGCTGAGCCCGGGAAAGTGCCTTGAGTACGGCAGGTATCTTGGCCGGCGCTACAAGGACTTTGACAACATCATCTGGGTGATGGGAGGCGACCGCAATCCCGAATCCGCGCTGGAGCGCGTTGACCTGATTGCGCTCGGCATCAAAGAACACGACCCCAAGCATCTGTTTACAGCGCACTGCGCCCCGGAAAATTCTGCATTCAGCCAATATGGCAGAGGAGGATGGCTCACTTTCAATACGGTCTACACCTATGGACTGATTCATCCGCGCCTGTACCAGGCTTATGATCGAAAGCCTGCAGAGCCCTTTATCCTGATCGAATCGTCCTATGAAGGTGAGCATAACGCCTCCGAAGTGCAGATCCGGCGTCAGGCCTATTGGACAATTCTCTGTGGCGGCTTCGGGCATGTCTTTGGCAACAATCCCATCTGGCACTTCAACGGCCCCGGCCTCTTTCCGGTTAAGGTGACCTGGCAGCAGGCGATGGATCTTCCGGGTTCTGTGGGGATGATGCACTGGGGAAACCTGTTCCGCTCCCGGAAATGGAATAAACTGGTTCCGGACCAAAAGCACGAGGTTGTAACCAAGGGGCTGGGCGAGTTTAACGGTCTCAACTATCTTGCGGCGGCCTGTACGGCGGATGGCAGCACCGTTATTGCCTATATGCCGACCAGCCGTACCGTCACCGTAGAGATGTCCGGAATATCCGGAAGCCAGGCCAGGGCGTGGTGGTTCAACCCGCGGTCGGGCGCTGCGAGCGCGGCGGGCGCATTTGCCACGCGCGGGCCCCGCGAGTTTACGCCGCCGGGACCGGGCGATTGGGTCCTAGTTCTGGATGACGCCTCGAAGCAACTGCCAAAGCCAGGGACCCGCATGGCCTGAAAGTAGCCCGCTGTTGGGGTCTGCCTTCCCAAGGACCCTGGGCTAAGGTCTGCCGCCCCCGCCGGGGCTCTTTCCTACTCTTGCCCTTGGCTCCCTTGGCTTGCTCCATAGGCTAAAGTCTTTCGCCGCTCCGCGGCTCTGGTGCGTTAGGTTTTTATGAAGATGCCAGGATTCCAAACCACGGCAATCGTCCCTTCCCCATTAGCGGCTTGACATCGCATCTTTGCGTGAACAGAATGGGTTGGACCTGCGCCTGGATTGCGGCGCAAGGCCACGTTCGACCTGATTCAACTCCTCTTTCGGCTGCTCCAGCCGGTCGTCGAAGTGACTGGGAAAGTCTGAAGGAACAAGTGAAAGGACAAGACGATGATGCGCAGACTCTGGTTTTCCGGTGTGGCAATTCTGCTGATGGCCGTTTGCTCGGCCGCAGCCGAGCCGCAGCCGTACAAGAATTTCAAGGTAACCGTTTACATTCCTGTAAGTATCGTCGAGCGGATGGCGCACAATCCGGCATGGCTGCAGTCGAGCTGGAAGACGATCAGCAACCGGTTGCACGTGGACAAAGTTTTTATTGAAACTTATCGCAGCGGAGTCAGCGCCGATGATGCCACGGTTTCCCAGGTCAAGCACTTCTTCCAGTCGCACGGAGTGGAGGTGGCCGGCGGCATTGCGCTGGCGGGGCCCGGCGGCTCAGGGCAGTTCCGTTCGCTCGATTACGCCGATCCCAAAGACCGCGCGCTGGTCTCGCGCATGTCCGCCCTGACGGCGCGGCATTTCAACGAAATCATTCTGGACGACTTTTTCTTCACCAACACTAAGAGCGCCGCCGACATTGCCGCCAAGGGCAAGCGCACCTGGGACCAGTTCCGGCTGCAGCAGATGGACGAGGTGGCTCGCGACCTGATTCTGAAGCCTGCGCTGGCCGCTAATCCCAAAGTGCACATCATCATCAAATATCCCAACTGGTATCCCTCGTTTCAGGGCCTGGGTTACGACCTGGATCGCGAATCGAAAATCTTCCCGGAGATCTGGACCGGCGACGAAACGCGCGATCCCGTGATGACGGACCAGCAACTGCAGCAGTACGAAAGCTACGAGATCTTCCGCTATTTCGAAAACGTGGCGCCTGGACGCAACGGCGGTGGCTGGGTGGATCCCTATGGAGTGAACTACCTGGACCGTTACGCCGAGCAATTGTGGGACACCATCCTGGCCAAGGCGCCGGCGATCAACCTGTTTGAATATGCCGACCTGCTGCGTCCGGCGGAAGCGGGCGATCGCGGACCGTGGCAGATGCTGCCCACGTCGTTCAATTACTTCCGGATGATGTTCAAGTGCTGCGGCATGCCGGGCAGCTCGGGAGCGAAGATTCCACTGCTGGCTGATGCGGCTGCTTATTCGCTGCGCCAGGTGGACAAGGTGGCCGGCGAACTGGGCACGCCGCTCGGACTAAACTCCTACCGGCCTTACCAGTCAAGCGGCGAGGACTTTCTGCGCGACGTCGTGGGCATGATCGGGATTCCAGTGGAGATGTATCCGGACTGGCCGAAAGCGAAAACCGTGCTGCTGACCGAGACGGCCAAATACGATCCCAACATCGTCACGAAAATCGAACAGCGTCTGCGCGACGGAGACAACGTGATTATCACTTCCGGCCTGCTGCGCGCCATCCAGAACGAAGGCATGGACCAGATCACTGATATGCGTGTCACTCGCAACGTGCTGGCGGCAAACTCTTATGTGGCGGGCTTTGGCGCAGGCGCCGGTACGGAAGTCGGCGGCACGCAGCGGTCCATTCTTTTTCCGGAGGTCCATTTCTACACCAACGAGGATTGGGCGGTTGTGCGCGGCCTGGCCGACGGCCACGGCGTACCGCTGCTGCTGATGGACCGTTACGGCAAAGGAACGCTCTACGTCTGGACCGTGCCCGAGAACATGAATGACCTCTATCGCCTGCCGGCCAGCGTGCTGAACTCCCTCCGGAGATATTTCGACGTGGGATTGCCCGTCAAGATGAACGGCCCGGCAAAAGTGAGCCTGTTTGAATACAACAACGGCACCTTTGTCGTGGAGTCTTTTCTCGATCATCCGTCGACAGTACGGATTACCGGCAGCTTCAGCCAGATTCAAAACGTGATGACCGGAACGGCGCTGAGCGGCGATCCCATACCGGTGCCCGGAGCAATGTTTCGTCCGCGATCCTCCGGGAACCACGTACCTCGCAACTATGGCTACGAACTGCGGATCGAGCCGCACAGCTTTGTAGCCTTTCGGGAAAAGCCGTGAGGCACGAGTGTAATTCACAAGATTGCCGCCAGTTCTAAAAACCAGGGCTGGAGCAGATCCCGGCTTGTGGTGTCTGTGATTTTCCGATCGACTCGTTTATTGCAGCAAGAACCTCTCACTTTGCAGGAGTGCGGACGCTCAACAATCGGCATCTGTGCCGACTGCCGGAGAGCCTTTTTCCCTGCTGTTTTTCTGGTTGACAGCGCGCCATTAGAGGGGCAATATCAAAAGCATCAGTACGAGAAAGGGATCGTTTAGAAAGTTCGAAACGGGGCATTTCACCGGACGAAAGCGCGGAACAGGCGAGCAGGATCGAAGTAAGCGGAGGGGTGAACGTCTGACCGATGCAGAGTCATTTCTGTTTTTCCTCTCATCCTGAGGGCCGCGAAGCAGACGAGAAAGCTGGGGCTGCTGCGGCGCCAATAGAAAATCGTGAATACTCGTCTTCTGCATCGGGGATAGGCTCCCAGATTGCCTAAGGAGGGGGATTTGATGACAATGTGGAAGAGGATCAGTGCAGTTGTGGTCGTTCTGTTTGTCGCAGTGGTAGTGGGTTTAGTTACAGCAAGAGTGAGAGCACAGGGGAGTCAGCCCCAACCCGTAGAGGTCAAGATCACACCCAACGCAGACCCAACCCAACCGCCTACAGTCGTGCCGGACGCAGCAAGCGTTGGAGCGCAGGAGCAGGTAGAGTGGAGCTGCACGACGAATTGTGACTTCACCGTGGTGTTCACCCAATCGACCCGCAAGCCCTTCAAAGACCGTGTATTCAGCAACAGCCATGCAAGGTCTGGCAGGCCGACAGGACCGCCCGGAACGTATGAGTACTCGGTGATTGTGGGCGAGGGATCAGCGGACCCCACGATCATTGTTCACTAACGCCGCTCTGGAGCAGCGAATTCTCGCTGCGGCTGGGGACTTGCCACGCATAAAACGCCCGGGAAGATACGGCGGGGTGAAAGCAAATCTGAAGCCCCGCCACTTCCCTTTTCCTGGGACGGATGTGCCGCGGCAGATCGCCGAAGCCAGCGTGAAAATGTGAAAGTCCGGGAAGGAATCAGACGGGGCTTCCAGACCTGCCGTTTTCGATGTATCCAGCCAGAGCTACTTGAAGAATCTGCTGGCAAATTTGATGAAATAGGGCCAGTTGGGAGCTGGCGTGTGCCCGTCGTGTTGCTGCCGGAAGCCGATGTCTCCGCGTGCTGCTTTCCAATCCTTTCTCGCCCAGCAGCCGATAGACAGGCCCCGCAGCGACCGCAGCCATGAACATTCCCCGGGGGTCCACCCAGCCGTCTCCGTGCTTAACCGTGCCACAACCGATAAAGACGGGTCGGGGTGCGCACAGGGCAACCAGCTCATGAGAATCCACGGGCAGGTCGTTGGCGGTCAGCGGGCCAGCATATTTTAGATAGTTTCCGGCCATCCAGTGGAATTCGCTGACGCCGGCAACGTTCCCATTGCGCTCACCGAAATTGCGCCGGTAAAGCGCCGCGCCGCCTTTGCCGGAAGAACTGATATAGCCGATGGCGAATCGCTGGTCGTACGCCATCGCCACCAGAGCGGCCTTGCCGTAGCGTGAGTGGCCCATCACGCCCACCTCTTTGGCGTTGACCGCGGAGTCGGTCTCAAAATAGTCCAGCACGCGGCTTGCACCCCACGCCCACGCCCTCAGTGCTCCCCATTGGTCCGGCTTGCGCGGTTGTCCCTTGTTGCAGAGCCCGATGATGCCTTCGGTCAAGCCTGCACCGTTGTCAGCCTGAACATCGGTGGGATAGTAGACCGCATAACCCCAACCCTTGTGCAGCAGTTGTTCGGACCACGTGACTTTTGGCGGCGGTGGAAGCTTCACGCCGCGCTTAGCCAGCATGGCAAGAATCTTGCGCATCACTTCGGGGTCAAGGCCGAACTCGATAATTACAGGAACCGGCCCCACTGCCTGGGCGGGAGTGGTGAGCGTCAACCGGATGTTGACGTTGACCAGCGGGTAGGAGGAATTGTCCACGTGGCCCACAAGATGCTTGGTGACAACCGGCACGCCACCCTCCTCAGTTTTCTTCACGTCCTTCACTTCCCATTTCACGGACGGGATGTCCTTAGGAGCGAAGCCGTAAACGTCTTCACTGAAATCCTGGACGATTTGCGCCCGGCGCTCGTTCCACCACATGGCGGGCGTGGTTACTTTCTGGCCGTCGTTCAAAACCAGCGGATTGGGAAGATTGGGATAAGGATTGGCTTTGGCCTCGTTATAGTTGACGTAGTTCGGCGATTTCGGATCGTTCGGGTTGGCTCCGGGCCGCAAAGACTTGATGTGAAGCAGGTCCATCATTCTCTGATGGGCCTCGGCCGCGGTCATGTGGACAAGCGGAAGCGGAGCAGCCTCCTCGGGAGCCTGCTTTTTTGTGCATGCCGCAAATGACAAGGCAATCAGCGCAGCACACGAACAAATTATGAGCACCAAGCCGGAATGACGTCGCAGGATCCGCACATTCGCCTCCTCAACGTTCAACGATTTGCCGCACCAGAATACCAGCCGAAGATCGCTTTTCACAGAGGACTTTTGGGCGCGTGCTTGCGCCCAGAAGCAAAACCCTTATGACATTCCACTGCACAGGCGGTCCGTTCACAGACGGGCTCTGAAAGTCCGGCTGCATCGCGCGCCGGCGGAATCAGCCGCGGCGAACCGACCATCGCAGAGGACTTCCTTCCCCGCCCTCGCCCTTCATCTCAATCACGCCATCCGGAGCCGGAGAGACACTCTTGCGAGATCCGTTGATTTCTATTCTCGCGAATAGCTTTGCCTCTTCCGGCGGCAGCTTCAGGCGAATCGTCCACATGTCCCGGGACGACGGGTTGTACCAGCCTTCGTAGCCGCGCCCGGATTTTGCGACTCCGAGAAGAGGCGAATCGAAACGGTAAGAGCGGAGGGGCAGCTTGGGTGCAAGTGTCAGCCCGGCTTCGGTGAATTCCAGCCCAAGCAATTTGCTGGCCGCAAAGAGCGGACAGGCGTGCGTGTGCATATTGAACACGGGGAAGTCGGTCCATCCCAGCGGACTTCCGCCAGTCGTCTCGCCCGGGTGCTCGCTGTTCACAGAGTTGAGCACGTCGGGACCACTCCAGGTCCCATACCAGACCTCCGGATACACCTCGGCGTGGCGGGCAAATGAGTTCTTCTTCCATTCGTCCCAGGCCTTCCCGCCGTCCACCAGGGCGAGCGCCCAAATGAGCGTCGCATTCAGCGAGGGCCACACGCCTCCGTCCACCTGGGTTCCCGGTTTCATTTTCCACACGCCGTGTGAAATCATGTCGGGACTCTTGCTGATCTGGAGCGCGCCGATTGGCGATGGGTGGCGAAGCTCTTCATCGACCACCTGAACCAGTTCCCGAGTCTCGGCTTGGCCTGCGGCTCCGCCGATAATCGCCCAGGGTTGCGGCGAAACCCACAGTCCTTTTTCACCCAGCCATCCGAGCGTGGGTCCCAGGTAGGCGCGCCGGAACCACTTGCCCGTCCACTGACGGCGCACTGCCTGACGGTTCGCATCGGCGTGCCGGCGAACCCCGGCAACGAACGCACTTTCACCGCCCGCGTAAGCGAGAACCTGCGCATAGCGGTCAAAAACGTAAGACGCCATGGCGGAGTTGAGTACGCTTTCACTCTGATCGAGGCATTCCTTCAGGGACTGGGCTGGAACCCACCCCATCACCAGCGCGTCGTTCCAATCGTCGTGGAGCAT
>JARRJI010000320.1:0-4576 GCA_037379595.1 Acidobacteriota bacterium
GGGCCCGAGTTACAATTGGGCCACCTCGCAAGTCGTCGCACTTCCGTAGGCGCCATAGCCCAGCTATGTGGACTCACACGATATTCTTCGCTGGGAACCTCTACGACCCGCTGCCAAGCAGCCAAGCGCAAGGTGAAACACCTTGCTGCCCTTTTGCGGCAGCCCCTATAATAATCCGCGTGATTCGACTGATTCTGGCTTCCAATTCTCCCCGGCGGCGCGAACTGCTGGAGAATGCGGGCTTTGAATTCGACGCCCAGCCCAGTGAACTTGAAGAGAACCGGCTTCCTGGCGAATCGCCCGAAGATTATGCACGCAGGCTGGCGCGCGACAAAGCTCTGAAAATCGCCTCGCTTTCCGGGCCCGGCAGCATAGTTCTGGGCGCGGATACCGTCGTGGCGATCGACGGCGAGATTCTGGAAAAACCTGTCGATGCTTCGGATGCGTCGAGGATGCTCCACACGCTCTCGGGCCACACGCATCGCGTGGTCACCGGAGTCTGCCTCGTCCGGGCTCCCGAAAGCGTTCTGGCATGGACGCATGAGACAACCGCGGTGACCTTTCGAAACCTTAGCGAAGAAGAGATTGATTGGTACGTGGCAAGCGGAGAGCCTTTTGACAAGGCGGGAGGCTATGCCATCCAGGGTCTCGCCTCGCGATTCGTCACCCGGATCGAAGGGTGCTACTTCAACGTTGTGGGGCTGCCCATTCCGCTGGTCTATGAAATTATGAAATCTATTCCTGAAAAATGAGAGTCGCGGCTCCAGGGCCTGAAGGCCCTTTTCGCCTGGCCTGGCTAATGGCGCGGCTGAAGCCGCGCCCCCCTAAGAAATCCGTGTCCCTTCACTCCGGGCTCACAGAATGATTCGCTCGTCGCCCTGGCGGCGTGTGACGCGCTCGCGGTCGAGATACTCGAGGAGCGGTATGGCGTACTTGCGGGTGAGGCCGGTGAGCTCTTTGAAGACGCCGACGTTGATGCGATTATTCTTCGCTTTCTGGCGTGCAAGCAGGTCCCGGAGTCCGGCCAAGGCGGCAGAGTGAAAGATCAGATCCTCGGCCACTTTCACCAGGACTTTTTCTTTCAGCAGCATTTGAAGGATCTTTGCGGCCCGGGCACGGTCGATTTTCAGATGCGCGAGGACGTCGCTTGCCGCCGGCACCGCGAGCCCGGCGGATTCAAAGGCGTGGACAATCTCCTCGCGCGCTGCGGTTTCTTCCGGACTGAGTTCTATCACACGACCTGCTTTCCGAACCGTTTCATCCCTGACCTCAATCTTGCCGTCCGCCTCCAGTTGGCGAAGCAAGGCATTGAAAACCGCGGGCGACGACTGCTGCCTCTGGCGGTCGCGAATTCGGCCGCGCAGGTCTTCTTTGGCGACCCCGCTCATCAGCGGATTGCTGCTGTGAAAGCTTTCGAGCTGTTTGACCACCTCGCCCGCCAGGTACGCGAAATGTCCGGCATGGATAAAGACACTGGCGGGCTGTCCCAGGATCACCAGCCGTTTCTTTGCCTGGAGCGACCGGCCCAAGCGTTCAAGTTCGTCCCCTGCGCTGCCCATCCGAGCGGTCAGGTGGGACACTGCAGCTTCGCCCGCCTGTTGCACCAAGAGTTCCAGCCGTTCTTCTTCGCTTCCTTTTTCCAGAGCGGTAAGAATCTGGGGAACAGCGGGATCTGAAAGCCGGTGCTTCGGAGGCAGATTATCAAGCACAACACCACCGCCTATCGTGGTGACGGGGGAAAACTGGCGGATGATAAACCGGTCGCCGGGCAGGACCAAGCCAGAATCAGCAAGCCGCAGTTGCGCGTAGCCCTGCTGGCCCGGAGCAAGCTCCTTCGAACCGAGCAGCACGACTTCCGCCACCATCTCGCCCGTCCCGGAATGGAAATGGACCCGGGTGCGATTCTTCAGGGGCCGCGCGGAAGGTAACAGGCTCAGAGAACAATCCAGGGTCGACGTGGCTTTAAACAGCCCTGGAGCGGCAAGAACCATGCCCCGCGCGATTTCGCCGGTCTCAATGCCGGCAAGGTTCAGGGCGGTCCGCTGGCCGGCGGCGGCGCTTTCTGCCGGCGCGTTGTGGACCTGAATACCCCGTACCCGCACCCGGCGGCCTTCGGGGAAGATTTCCACTTCGGCGTCTTTCCGGACCGTTCCGGCGATGAGGGTGCCAGTGATCACAGTTCCGAAACCTTTCATGACGAAAGCACGGTCGATCGGCAAGCGAAACGGCAGGTCGAGAGGCTTGGGCGGAACTCCTTCCGCAAGGCGCCGCAACTCATTTCGGATGTCGTCCAGGCCCTCACCTGTTCTGGCGCTGGCGGCGACAACCGGAGCGCTTTCAAGAAAGGAATCCTTCACCAGATCCTGAATTTCGAGCCTGACCAGGTCAACAATGTCTCGGTCCACCAGGTCACACTTGGTGATCACCACCATCCCTTTGCGGATGTTGAGCAGGCGGCAAATGTCAAAGTGCTCTCGCGTCTGAGGCTTGATGGATTCGTCGGCGGCCACGACCAGCAGGACCAGATCGATGCCTCCAACCCCAGCCAGCATGTTTTTCACAAAGTGCTCGTGGCCCGGAACATCGACAAAACCGACACGAACGTCGTCGCCGAGATCGAGGTGGGCGAATCCCAGGTCAATGGTAATCCCGCGCTTCTTCTCTTCCGCCAGGCGATCGGGATCGGTTCCCGTCAACGCCTGCACCAGCGCGGACTTGCCGTGGTCAATGTGACCTGCGGTTCCTACGATTAAATGTTTCATTGCACAAGAATTATCAGGGATGGCGGAAGTTCTGGCAACTGCCGGCGTTTTCGCGCCACTGAAAACCTTCCCGGAAGGCTAGTGCGGTTTCGCAGCCGGCGACGACGGCTGTGGTTTTTCGTGCTCGGCACCCAGCCACACGCTGGCGACTTTCCAGCCTGACTGCTTTTTCTCAAGGACCATTTGATACGAAGCAACAGCCTGAGGATTTTCGAAATCAACGGCCGCCAGGACCCGCGTCTTGTCGGGCGACTAGGTCAGATGCCTGACGTGAATTTCCACGTGCATGTCCGGCTGCCCGGCATCGTTCCCCTCGGGCGCAGCCTCAAGCGCCGGCATGAAATAAGTTCGAATCGCCTGATTTACCAAGTTTCCGGCATTTTCTCCTGCCGGCGATGCAAGATATTTGGCACGAAGCTGGATGACGGTGGCCGCTGTTTGGATGTCATCCTTTACGACGGGATCGCTCACTTCCTTTTCGGCTTGTTCGAGCTTTGAAACCAGGCTCGGGTCAGAGCTGATGGAAAGGGCAAGAATCGCCTCTTGAGTCACCGTACGGTCGGGCTCCCGGTCTGAGGTTCTGATTTTGTTCAGGAGAATTTCGATATCTTTGGGATTATCCGACCCTCCCAGCGCGCCGTAATAGAAGCGCCGCAGGTCGAGGTTTCGCGGATCGTTGACGAGCTTCGAAAGGATGGCCAGAGCCTTCTCGCCGCCGATGTAAGCCAACGTCTGCGCGGCGAAGGTTGCGGTGCGGTCATCCTTCAATGCAGCTTCAAGCCTGGGAATAATGGCCGGGCCGGCCGCGAAGGCCGCACGATAAAGGTTTTCGCGGGCTTCGGGATTGGGCGAACTCAGGATCGAGTAAAGATGCTCGGGGGACCACTTCTCATTCAGGAGCTCATTCTGTTTTTGCGCCAGCGGACTGGCAGGAGAAGCAACCAATCGGCTGGGCTGGCAAAAACACAAGGCTACGAGGGCGAACCCCGTCACGGACCAGAGTAATATCTTGCCGGTTGATTTCATGCTTCTCTTGTCAGGACTTCCCATTGAGCAGGTGTGGCAACTCCCGCAAATCATCGATCCTCAAATCTGGCGGCGCCTCTTCGAGGGTCGGCGCTCCAAAGCCGTAATTGACTCCGCACGTCCACACACCCGCGTTGCGGCCCGCCAGAATGTCCGACACGGAATCGCCGATCATGAGTGTTTTGGTGGCCGGCACCTGCGTTTCCTCCATCAGCCGGTTGATTCCGATGGGATCGGGCTTCTTGTACTCAAAGCTGTCGCCGCCATAAATCTGCAGAAAGCACTCCGAAAGCCCCAGCCCTGCGAGCATCCTGCGGCTGAAATTGACCGGCTTGTTGGTCAGAACCGCCATTTTGCGGTTTCCGAGGTCGGCGAGTGCCTCTCGAACTCCCGAATAGGGGGCGGTGTTATCCAGCATATGCTCGCGATAATGCTTCAGGAATATTTCCGTCGCGCGTCCCACCTCCTCCTCGGTCGCCCCTTCGCCGAGCGCACGGGTGACGAGAACCGTAACTCCACGCCCGACGTACGATGCAATTACTTCAACGCTGAGTTGCATTCGGCCAATCTTTTGAAGCGTGGCATTAACGCTGTTCGCCAGATCCAGCTCACTGTTCACGAGCGTGCCATCAAGATCAAAAATAAGAAGGTCGATTTGATCGAGGACTTCTTTGGGAATTGCCATTAGCCAATCACCTTAACTTCCGGGTTGAACGCTTTCCGTCTCAATTTCAAGGGCTCGCAGATAGACAGCCGCCTCTTCGGGGGAAACCGGATTGAAATAAAAG
>JARRJI010000321.1:0-4572 GCA_037379595.1 Acidobacteriota bacterium
GCGTGTGCCCTCATGGGCGGCGCGCGAAATGGCGGTGAAAGTCAACGGCAAGCAAGCCGCGACAGGCCGCCCGGGCAGTTATGTTGCGCTTGACCGGACCTGGTCCAGCGGCGACACGATTGCCTTCAAACTGCCGGCCGACCTGCGTGTGGAGAAGTATACCGGCGTCGATCAAATCCCCGGGCATGACCGTTTTGCCATCCTGTATGGGCCCATTCTGCTGGCTGCTGTAGGTAGTTCGCAAATCAGGCTGCTCGGCGCGGAGGCGAATCGTCCCGAAAGCCTCGTCGGACTTCTAAGCCCGACCCCTGGCCGGCCGCTTCATTACACGGTCAAAAATAATCCCGGCATCGAGTACATGCCCTACTGGCAAATCGATCAACAGCCATTCAATTGTTTCCCGGGTGTCACGCGAAACGTCTGATCAGAAACGGAACCAAGGCTCCTCGGGCTCGCCGCCGGCCCATTTGGTTTCATTTCGAACAAGTTGGACTATTTTCAGCCATTCGCCGTATGGTAATGTGTTATAAGCAGTTCGGGCGTGTAGCTCAGTCGGATAGAGCATCGGATTTCTAATCCGAGGGTCGGGGGTTCGAGTCCCTCCACGCCTGCCATTTTTTCAATGACTTAGCAACTTACCCTGATTTGGCGTCACAGTTAGCACGTCAGATCTACTGGCACGTGGAGGAAAATTCGGTGTGCCATTCTTCCCTCCAAGCATGACAATCTTAAATCACGCTTGTCGCTGTATATAGACCACGTGAGTCTGCGTAAACTCATAAAGGCCGTGCTTGCCGTCGGCACCGCCAATACCGCTCTTCCGCCACCCGGCGTGGAATCCCTGCATGGCCTCAAAATTCTCCCGGTTGATATAAGTCTCGCCAAAGCGGATTTCCTGGCAGGCCCTTAAAGCTACGTTGAGATCGCGAGTGTAAATGGAAGAGGTCAGGCCGTAGTCGGTATCATTAGCATAAGAGATCGCTTCATCGAGGTCTTCGAATGTCACGACAGGCATCACAGGCCCGAAGACTTCGCGCCGGATAATGTCCATATCTTGCCGGCAACCGACGACGACCGTCGGCTCATAGAAGTAGCCGCCTTCGAGTGTCGCGCGTTTCCCTCCGGTTACTACGGTTGCCCCGGCTTTCACAGCGCCCTGGACCAGAGAGTCCACCGTGGCAAATCACTTCTCATTAATCAGCGGTCAGTATTCCACCGTCTCATCGGCCAGCGGATTTCCGTAGCGAGTGGCTTTCATGGCTCCCGACAGTTTATCGACGAACTGGTCTGCCACCTTGCGCTGGACGTAGACGCGTTCTGCGCAATTGCAGACCTGGCCGCTATTAATGACCCGCGAAGCTTTGATGGCTTTGACCGCCAGATCCAGATCGGCATCCGACATGACGATGGCAGGTGCCTTGCCGCCGAGTTCAAGATTCACCTTCGTGATGTTCGGCGCCGCCGCCGCCATGATGGCAGACCCTGTCTCGACGCTGCCGGTAAAGCTGATCATGCCGATCCGGGATGACGAGGCAAGCGCCTTCCCGACCGTGGGGCCTCGACCGTGGACCATGTTGATGACGCCCGGCGGCAAGCCGGTTTGGGCAAGCAGTTCGCAAAACTTCACGGCATTGTGAGGCGTTTCTTCGCTGGGTTTGATCACAATCGTATTCCCAGTGACCAGTGCGGGAGCCACTTTGCGCGCAATCAGGAAGAAAGGGAAGTTCCAGGGCAGGATGCCGCCGACCACGCCGATGGGCTGGCGAAAAAGGAAGATAGTCTCTCCGGGGCGATCGCTCTCCAGGATCTCGCCCTCAATCCGGCGCGCCCATTCCGCCATGTAATCGATGTAATCGGCGGTAAAGGCTACCTCAACGCGGGCCAGGGCTAAGATTTTGCCCTGTTCTTCGGTAATGGTTCTGGCCAGCGGCTCGACATTTTGCCGGATCTTCTCGGCAATCTGCCGCAGAAACTTAGCCCGCTCGATGGCGGGCAGCCTTGACCAATCATGCAGGGCAAACTCGGCAGATGAAATCGCTTCGGCGGTGTCCGCGTCACTGCTTTCAGGCACGGTACAGATGGGCTCGCCCGTCGAAGGGTTGGTCACTTTGACTTGTTCCTGCGAACTCGAGGCTGAGAATTTTCCATTGATAAAGTTTTCATATCGTTTCATAAAGGGACCTCCGGATATGATCCTCCAGCAGGGCCGTAGGCTTCATGGTCGCTGGCCCTTCAAGGGGGCATGGTCGCAACCGCTCAAAACCAAAACCCACACGTCATGAGGTGCTGCTTTATCCATTGCACCCCCGATGGCCCGGATAAAGCGCACTGCCGAAAATGTCAAATTTCTACTGCCACCCCGCCAGAGCCGGGGGCCTCCTGCGAGGCGCTAGGCCAAGAGGACCTCGACATTGTGCGCCCTAAGCATGGCTTGATGTTCAGGTGCCAGATCGTGATCAGATACCAGAACGTCAGCCGCATCAAGAGGGGCCACAGGTATCATTGCTTCTCGACCGAACTTTGTGTGGTCGGCCACGATGACGACTTTACGCGAGACTTCGATCATTTTGCGTTCCGAACCGACCAGTAACGTATTGTTGTTACATAGGCCCGCCTCAGAAACACTTCCAATTCCCATAATAAGCAAGTCGGCCCTGATCGCATCAAGCATCCGCTCACATAACGGTCCAAGCATGACCCGGCGCCGCGGATCAAGATAGCCCCCCGTAAGGGTCAGTTCGATGTTACGCGCGTCCTGCAGCAAATCCGCAATGGGCAACGAATTTGTTACAACATGCAGCGACCGCCCCACGATTTCGCGAGCTACGGCCGCAACTGTGGAACCACCGTCCAGGATGACCGTCTCACGATCTTGTATCAAGCCGGCAGCTACCTTCCCAATACGAGTTTTTTCATCTGCCAGCCGCGTGCTCTCGAGCTCGTAATCGAAACGGGAATCGTTGGCCACGCGCAAAGGAATAGCACCGCCGTAAACTCGCCTGAGAACTCCCTGCCGTTCCAGGATTTCGAGGTCCCGGCGAAGGCTGGATTGCGACGTTTTCAGCTCGTGGCAAAGTGGGCCCAGCTCCAGGAAATCTCTGGACTCGATCAATAGACGGATTCTGAGTTGCCGCTCGGCAGCCTTCACAGCGTGTTCCTAATCGTGACCTGACCTGAATAACCCGGCGGGCAGAAGTATAATAGACGCAATTCGACGTTCTTACTCTTCTTTAAGTACTGCCATGACCGCCTCCGTCACTGACTTTACCAATGCGTCGACGTCGCCTTGCGAAGGCGGATTTTGAGCCAGAACGCATGCGTTCGCCGGAACTGATATAGACCCGGGGGCGTCAGGCATATCGGAAAGCTGGCACTCCTTCAGATGGCCCTTTTCGAAGCGGATATCGGGCAATCCAAGGCGCTTCTTGATGGCGAGAAGGTCGGACGCTTTCTCAGGGGGGATATATGACAATGGCACGCCGATCTGGCTGGCCAGCATCAGCGTCCAGCAGTAGGTGTCCAGCACTTCCGCGCACCACTCGGCGTGAGTAACGGTGTCAGCCCAGGCCACGATCCCGTGGTTAGCCAGCAACACGGTGTTGTGTTCCTTCACAAACGGCAGCACAGTTTCCGCGAAGGCGTGTGTACCAGGTGTCTCGTAAGGAGAAACTGCCACTTTCCCTACGAAGACCTCGTATTCGGGGATTAGGCGACTCGGAGGCGTCTGTCCGGTAATCGCATAGGCAGTTGCGTGTGGCGGATGGCAGTGCACAGCAGCCTTGGCCTCCGGCACGGCTTTGTATATCTCCAGGTGCAGCGGGGTTTCACTGGTGCTGGGATGAGCTCCGGCAATCTGATTCCCTTCCAAGTCTACCATACACAGGTCCTCAGGCCTGAGGTCGGCTTTGCTGATGAGTGTCGGTGTGCAGATCACCTCGTTCGGACCAATTCGACAGGAGATATTTCCACCGTTGCCGTCCACATACATGCGGGCCCAGAGTTTTCGGCCCACCGAGCAGATTTCCTCTTTGATGGCCTGGGCTTCGGGAGAGTTGAAAAGTCTGGCCGCGGGTGTGTCTGCCCCACGACCCGCTGAACGTTGAGCCGGACTCGCAGCCTTGGCTGCAGGGCAGGCCTTCTTTTTGCCTTCGATGGTCCGCAACGTGATCCCATGCTGGCCAATAAAATCTTGCGCCGAGGGCGTGATTACGCAGCCACTTCCCACAAGCAATTCCGTGGCCCCTTCGCTCCGAGCGCTTTGCACGTCACGTACGGCAAGCAATTTCCGGTCTGTGAGGTCGATACTCTTCATGATTTCACTCCGTGCGCAGCGAAGCTGTCGCAAGGCGGTCGGAAGTCATAGGATTTGACCACCAATGCACAGTACGCGTCGATGGGCACGCGGGCCGGCCAATAAGGATTAGTCGCCTCACGACCTTCCGTAATGCCCACCATCTCTCCTTCCGCAGCACCCAGCTTGTCCACCAAAACCAGGCTTTTCCCTCCACCTTTCCCCTGGCGCGCCGCGAGTTCGCGGGCGATCACCGGCTCAACAATCGCCAGTCGCTTGCC
>JARRJI010000322.1:0-7494 GCA_037379595.1 Acidobacteriota bacterium
GCACGGCCTCCGGATAGGCACCAGCAGTAAGGGACGCTGCCTTGTACTGAGCGAGGGCTTTCTTGCGGTCCCCCTCAACGTCGTCGAGGCGGCCGAGGTAGATGTGAGACCAGGTTACGATGCGGAGATCGCGCGCGACGCTCAGAGTCTCTTCAAAATACTTCCGCGCGATGTCCGGCTTGCGGGAATTGCTGGCGGCCACAGCCATGCCAAACAGGGCGCGCTCGCTGTGGGGATTCTTCTGGAGCACCCGTTGGAAGACCGCATTGGCCTCCAGGTACTTCCCGGAATAAATGTCGTTGTCGCCCTGGTCGAGCAACTGTTCCATCTCCGAGAGCTCGGGCGCGGGAGCAGCCTCGGGCGCCGGCTTGCTGAAGTGGACCTTGGACAGATCCGCCATTTCCTTGGACGGCTTGATGCCCTCGATCATCTGCTGGTAAAACACGGACATCGACCCTTCCTGCTTCTCATACTGCAGCAGGGAGTTGTAAAAGTAAGGGACCAGGATGAACCCCGAAGCGGTTAGCTGGTCCACTTGTTTCTTTGCCTGCGCGGCCGACACTTTATCCATCCGGATTTCAATCGCCCGGATCAGGCACTCGGTCACCAGCAGGGTGAAGTCGCTCTTGAAGTCGTTCCGCAGCGCCGGAGCTTTCCTCGCCAGAGCTTCCAGCGCGATCGCGTGGTGGATTTCCGGGGCATACTTGACCGCCAGCGGGTCCAGCAGAAAGTGAAGGTAGTAGTAGCGGATGTCGTTAATCCTGAGCTTTTTCGAAGGCGTGATGACCAGGTAATAATGCGATCCGTAGATGCGCCCTTGCACCTGGTTCGGAGCGCCGAGAAGGTCAAGGTAGATGGAGTAGGTCCGGCCCAGATAAGCTCCGGCGGGAAAACGAAGATAACCGTCGGTCAGCTCGATGGCCCTGCGCACCCGAGGACTGTAGCGTTCCGCCTCGGTCTGGGAATCGACCTGGGCGCGGGCCCAGATGTCGGCAAGGTCCGCCTGCTTGTAAAAGGTCCTGAGCAGCGGAACCAGCCCGGCAACGTTCCTGGCGTCCGGCGGAAGATCGGTCGGGGCAACTGTAAATTTGAAGTCAGGGGGCGGCCCCAGGAGCAAGGCCAGGGAGACGAACTGCCCCAAGTTGAGCCCGGGACGGCCGGCAATCTTGTGCGCCTGGTAAAACTTCTCAATCTCGGGAAGGACCGGAATCTTTTTGCCGACGAGGTCCGCCCGAATAGCTTCTCGCGCCTTGCTGCCCGTGTCAATTGCCGTCCCGGTGTCGTAGCCGGCGTCATTGAGGGCTGCCAGCACGCAAAAGAGCTGTTCGTTGGACTGGACTTCAACCTTGCCCTGCTGCGCCCAGGAAGAGAGCGGCGCCAACGCCAAAGCAAGAAGGAGGATGCCGCTGATGCGGCAGGCCCGTTCGATCGTGCTGCCCGGACCCTTTGCGCGTGAGATTGGAAGCACGCCATAAGGAGTATTCGTAAGTGTGGGAAACAAGCCGGCTAACCTCGGACCGTGATTCGTCGAAAAGAAAGGACCAGCCGTCCGCTCGTCGGCTGGCCAAAGGACATTGCGGGTTGGAACTGGCTGTAGTACATCATGCGGTCAAGCCGCTGCATCAGCACAGGCGAGCGCTGCCCGGAAATAATCTTATACGAGGTGACCCGGCCCTGCGCGTTGACGTAGGTGACCAGTACGAGAGGCTGGTTTCCAGTATCGAAATTCATCGGCGCGAGCACCTGGATGCGTGGCGGCGTAACCAGATTCAGAGGGACGTCGGGGATGTTGCTCACCCGAGGCGTGCCCGCTCCCAGCATCAGGCCAATGCAAATCAAGGCGACCAGAACTCCCCCGAGGGAAGGAAACAAGACGGGCCGAAAGACGTTCTCCAGGCGAACCATAAAGCGCTGAAAAACTCTCCGGTGCAACTCCTGCGACACCTCCACGCGCAACCGCAGTGCCAGCTCCGGCGATACCTGCTTGCGTGCCAGCCCGTGCAACCCGGCCTGGAGCTCCTGGTACCGTTCAAGCTCTGCCGTACACGGAACACAATGGGACAGATGGTAACGAATCGACTGGCGGGTTTCCGCCGAACACGCTCCATCAATATAGTCCGAGAAATAGCTGCGAATTTCAGAGCACGATTCAAAGATCATAACGACCTGCTCAATCGGGCGGTAAGTTTGCGCTTCAGCGATTCCCGCCCACGTCGCAAACGTGATTTGACCGTCCCCTCCGCAATTCCAAGAACCTCGGCGATTTCTTCGTAACTAAATCCTTCCATTTCTCTCAGAACCACCGCGCGTTTGACCTGGGCCTGGCACTCTGCCTGTTCGTACACGCTGTACGGGGTCTCTCCATTGTTCTTGTACATCGCGGTTTGCGCGGTGACCTGCAAAGCCTCGTCGTCCATCGAAAAAGGTTCATGGAAAAGGCGCCGTCGCCAACTCCTGCGATGGTTGGATGCCTCATGGACGGCAATACGATAGATCCAGGTTTTAAGGCTGCTTCTCTCGTTAAACTGGCGAATGCCCCGGAGAATCTTGAGAAGAACGTTTTGAAGAACATCCGAAGCTTCCGCCTGATCAGTGACCATGTGGGAAATCAGGTTAAACAGCGGGTTCTGATATATGGCCAGGAGGTAGGCAAACGCCTCCTCGGAGCCCGCTTTCAGTTCCGTCACCAACGCGGCTTCGTCACTGACAGTTGGCGCCGTTCGATCGAGAGCAACATCCATTAAGTGCACAGTATCCACTACACCCCCAAGATAACAGGTTCAAACCTTCACGGCAAGGCGAAGTATCGTAACTCTGGCAGGACAGGTTCTTGAGGATCCCCTAAAGGGCCTCAGGAACTCTTTCCGCAACCGACCTGAACTTTCAGCAGCTTTTTTGAATGCGTTCCGGTGCAGGCGTGACTTGCCTGCGACATCGTCTTACGTAATTCCGAATTCGCTCTTCAGCCGGACGGGACAATTCGCTCTTCAGCCGGACGGGATCATAGGGCGAGCAGTGGAAAACGCGCCCTTCCATTTCAAAGGTAGGCACCCGCCTCTTTCCCTCGTTGGCCTTCTCGACAAACTCGGCAGCCCCGGGAATTTCCTCGATATTGATCTCTTCGAACTGAAGTCCATGCCGGTTCAGGAACTGCTTGGCCCGCCAGCAGTCAGGACACCACGGCGTGGTATAGATTCGTATGACGTTGTGATCCACGATTCCTTGGGTCGCTACAAACCAGGTTGGGCATGGGGCAGGCGGATTCTCTGGCTTGGGGATTAGAGCGCGATCGATCAACTGTGTCCAAAGGCAGCCGGGCACGGACGCGGACGCGCATGGGGAGCGTTGAAGCTCAGGATCGCATGTGCTGCGCGGTCTCCAGCCGGCATACGGCTCTGACCAGTTCTTTACGCGCTTTCTGAATATCAGTCTCAGACTCGGGATTGGTCTTCAAGTATTGCTCGGCTTCGTCACGGTCACGTTCAGCCTGCTCGATGTCGATCTCTTCGGCGCGCTCAGCCGATTCCGCCAAAACGATCACGCGATCGGAAAGAACTTCCGCGAACCCCCAATGAATCGCCACGTAGTGCTCACTGGTGTTCTGGCGGTAGGTAAGCGTTCCGGACTGAAGTTCTGTGATGAGCGGCGCGTGACCGGGAAGGACTCCCAGGTATCCCTCTTTCCCGGGAATCGACACCTCATCAACTTCCTCTTCGGCAACCTCGCGCTCCGGAGTAACAATCTGCAATTGGATGTAAGCAGGAAACATGTCAACCATAAAGTCAATTCCTGGGGAACCCTGAACCTCAAGGGCCTATCTGTTTTCTACTCCGCTTTGAGCTTCTCCGCCTTCTCAAGCGCCTCTTCGATGGTGCCCACCATGTAGAAGGCCTGCTCGGGGATATCGTCGTGCTTACCCTCAACGATTTCCTTAAACCCGCGAATCGTGTCCTCCAGCTTGACGTATCTGCCTTCCAGGCCGGTGAATTGCGTCGCCACAAAGAAAGGCTGCGACAGGAAGCGCTGGATCTTGCGGGCGCGGGCAACAGTCAGCTTGTCCTCTTCCGAAAGTTCGTCCATGCCCAGGATGGCAATGATGTCCTGGAGGTCCTTGTACTTTTGCAGAATCGCTTTCACGGAACGGGCCACGTTGTAATGCTCCTGCCCCAGGACGCGCGGGTCGAGGATCCGAGAGGTGGATTCCAGAGGATCCACGGCTGGATAGATGCCGATTTCAACCAGTTGCCGGGAAAGGACCGTCGTAGCGTCCAAATGAGAAAAGGCCGTAGCAGGCGCCGGGTCTGTCAGGTCATCCGCGGGAACGTAGATGGCCTGCACAGAAGTGATGGAGCCTTTCTTGGTCGAAGTGATGCGTTCCTGGAGTTCGCCCATTTCCGTGGAAAGGTTCGGCTGATAGCCGACGGCAGACGGCATGCGGCCCAGCAAAGCAGAAACTTCAGACCCCGCCTGCGTGAAGCGAAAAATGTTGTCGATAAAGAGCAGCACGTCCTGGCCGGCAACGTCCCGGAAATATTCGGCCACCGTCAGCCCCGTCAGCCCCACCCGAAGACGGGCGCCGGGAGGTTCGGTCATCTGGCCGTAAATCAGCGCGGCCTTCGATTTTTCGGTGTCTCCAGGGTAGATGACCCCCGCTTCCGTCATCTCCAGCCAGAGGTCATTGCCTTCGCGGGTGCGCTCGCCAACGCCGGAAAAAACCGAAACCCCACCGTGCTTCAAGGCAACGTTGTTGATCAACTCCATGATGATAACGGTCTTACCCACGCCGGCGCCGCCAAACAGTCCGGTCTTGCCGCCTTTCAAGTAGGGTTCGATCAGATCCACCACTTTCAGGCCCGTTTCAAACATTTCGAATTCGGTGTTCTGGTCTTCAAGCGACGGGGCGTGGCGATGGATCGGGAAGCTGGTCTCCGCCTTGATCGGCCCCAGGTTATCCACGGGCTCGCCGATGACGTTCATCACGCGGCCCAGCGTGGCTTTGCCTACAGGCGTTGTGATCGGCTGGCCGGAGTCGACGACTTTCATCCCGCGCACCATGCCGTCCGTCGGGGACATGGCGACGCACTTGACGCGGCCCTCGCCGAGATGCTGTTCGACCTCGACAACCACGTTGATCGGCTCCGGAACATCAAACCCGTCCGATAAGACCCGAAGGGCATTGTAAATAGGAGGAAGTTCGCCCTCTTCGAACGCCACCACGACAACAGGGCCGATCACTTCCACGACTTTCCCGATCTTCTCTTCCGTCATGATTCTCCCTTTGTTGCTCTATAGTTCCTCAACAAATGCCGCCTGGAGTTAAAACACTTCTCCGCATCAATACTCCAGCGCCTGCGCCCCGCTCACAACTTCAATGATCTCCTTGGTAATTCCAGCCTGGCGCAAACGGTTCAATTTCAGCCTGAGCGTTTCAATCAGCTCGTCGGCGTTGTTGGTCGCCGAATCCATCGCCGTCATTCGTGCCGCGTACTCGGCAGCCTGCGACTCCAGCAGGGCCCGGAACACCTGCACTTCGACATAGCGCGGCAAAAGGACTTTGAGGATTTCGGCAGGCAACTGCTCATAGATGTAATCGACCAGAAACTCGCCTGGAGGAGGCACGATCGGTTCAACGGGAAGGTATCGCTCTACTTTCACATTCTGGGTCATCATCGACTTGAACTCGTTATAAACGAAATCGACCGCGTCAACCGATTCCTTGGTGTAGAGCTCGATGATTTTATCGGCCAGGTCTTTCGCGTGTGAAAACGCCAGTTGCCTGAAAATGTTGACGTACTCCGCCGTAATCTTGACCGAGCGCCTGCGAAAGAAGTCGCGACCTTTGCGCCCGACGGCGACCAGCGACACCTTGTCCGGGCCGCGCTCCCGGATATAACTCTCTGCAGTGCGAAGCAGGTTGGCGTTAAAAGCCCCGCACAGTCCACGGTCCGCCGTGACAACCACCAGCAGAATCTTCTTCTCCGGACGACGTGCCAGCAGCGGGTGTTCCTCCTGTTCAAGGCGGCCGGCCAGGCTTTCAAGCAAGTCCATCATCTCGTTGGCGTAAGGGCGTGCGCTATAGATCCGTTCCTGGGAACGCCGCAGTTTCGATGCAGCCACCATCTTCATGGCACGAGTAATCTGCTTTGTGTTTCTGACCGACCCGATCCGGTGCCGGATATCCCGTAAGGTTGCCAATTCCCTCTCGCCTCACACTTTCGCGGCTTCGCGCTCTGCCTTGAATTTCTTCTTGTAATTCTCAAGCATCTTGTTAATTTCTGCGCGCAGCGAGTCATCAAGCTGCTTCTTTTCGACGATCTTCCTTCCAAGCGCCGGGTAGGAAGAGTCCAGGAACTCATAGAGTCCCATTTCGAATTTCCGGCAGTCGTCCACTTCCAGATCGTCAAGGAAACCCTGGGTGCCGGCAAGGACGGCAACGATCTGCTTCTCGACGGGCAAGGGAGAATACTGATCCTGCTTGAGGATTTCAGTCAGCCTGCGTCCTCGCCTGAGCTGCGCCTGTGTCGCTTTGTCCAGGTCACTGCCGAATTGTTCGAAGGCTGCCAGTTCGCGGTATTGTGCAAGGTCCAATCGCAACGTCCCGGCGACTTGTTTCATGGCCTTAATCTGGGCGTTGCCGCCGACACGCGAAACCGACAAGCCTACGTTGATGGCGGGACGAATACCGCTGTTGAACAGGTCCGTTTCAAGATAGATCTGGCCATCGGTGATGGAAATAACGTTCGTTGGAATATACGCGGAAATGTCGCCCGCTTGTGTTTCGATGATCGGCAGCGCAGTCAGCGACCCGCCGCCCATCTTATTGTTCAGCTTTGCCGCTCGCTCCAGAAGCCGCGAATGCAGGTAGAAGACATCACCAGGATACGCTTCGCGCCCCGGCGGCCGGCGCAGCAGCAAGGAGATCTCACGATAAGCGACGGCGTGCTTGGAAAGGTCGTCGTAAATCACCAACGCGTGCCCGCCCTTGTCGCGGAAATACTCGCCGATGGCGCAGCCCGCGTAGGGCGCCAGATACTGCATGGGAGCGGGGTCGGTGGAACTCGCTTCGACGACGATCGAGTATTCCATCGCATCGTACTCCTCAAGAGTCTTGACGACCTGGGCGATCGTCGAGCGCTTCTGGCCAACCGCAATGTAAATGCAGATGACGTCTCCACCGCGCTGGTTGAGAATTGTATCAATCCCAATCGCCGTCTTCCCGGTCTGCCGGTCGCCAATAATCAGCTCGCGCTGGCCGCGTCCGATGGGGATCATGGTGTCAATGCCCTTCAAGCCCGTTTGCAGCGGCTCGCGGACAGGCTGGCGGTCCACCACGCCGGGAGCCAGTCTCTCGAGAGGGTTGAATTCCTTGCTGGCGATGGGTCCCTTGCCGTCGGTAGGCCGGCCCAGCGAGTCAACAACACGGCCGATCAGCGCCTCGCCCACCGGAACCGACATAATACGCTTGGTTCGCTTGACGACGTCACCTTCCTCGAT
>JARRJI010000323.1:0-4496 GCA_037379595.1 Acidobacteriota bacterium
GGATTTGTTGTCGCGGAGACGAACGATGCGAAGGCTATTTACGAGTGGACAGGGCAGTGGGCCGATTTGCTGGATTTCACCGTAAGCCCGGTCCTGGACGATGCGGAGGCTAGTGAGGTTTTCAAGAAAACCCAGGCGTAGCAATTGCTGGGTTTCCACCAGGATAAATGCCGGCTTATTCAGCAGGATATGAACGCTTCGCGGGACGAAAAAGCGGAGGGTTGCGGTTTAGCCCTCCGCCAGCGAAGCTCTGATTGCGGCTCGGTCAACACCCTGTGAACATGCGGTTTGTGAGGAGGGGGGCAACCTGCGCGTTCGCGCCCAGGGAGATTTGCGTGTCAGGTCGGTTTCCGTCTGTCATCGCACCTTCAGGAAATGCCCACTGATTTTCTCAAAGTATTTCGGCAACCGAAGGCCCTCCTCCAACATCGAATGTTGAAAGGTGCCATGGGGGATTCTATTGCTGGCGCTGTCTCTGTGGAAGTTGCAAAGTTGAATCTTGAAGGAGAAAAATCCCTTATGCGAAAACTGCTTACCCTCTTCTCGTTTCTTCTTTTCCTGACCGTTATCTCTGTGCCCAAAGCTTACGGCCAGATCGAGTTTTACGGCGGATATTCTCACCTGCGGCTGAGTAACACTCCGTCGGGCATCGGATCAAGCTCGAACGGATGGAATGGCGGAGTCTATCTCCATCTGCTGGGCGGATTGGGCTTCGAGGCGGATTACAGCAACCACTACGGCGTTTCCCCTGCACCCTCATTCACCGAGGGCGGGAACGCGTACTACGTCCCCGGGCTCACGCAGCTTTATGGTCCTCGCTTTACGCTTGCTTTGCCCAGAATTCACCCCTTCGTCCACGCGCTTTTTGGAACCGTTCATGGCCGCGCGGAAACCTTCCCTGTGTCAATCCCGGAGGCTACCCCGAACCCCATCACGATCACAGAAAATGCCTTTGGCATGGCCCTCGGAGGCGGTTTAAATGTCAAGGCCACCCGGCACGTCTGGCTGCGCCTGATTCAGGTGGACTACCTCCGCGCGCAATTCACAAATAACGGCCAAAATGATACGCGGATCTCCGCAGGTCTCGTCTTCCGCTTCGGCCAATGGTGACCGCACAGTTGCGGGACGATTGTCCTGGTTCCGAAATCGTGCGGCTCACTCGCCCCTGACGGCACGCTGCCGCAAACGCGATCTGCCGCACGCAGGCCTTCAGAAAACCTTGCGTGAACATCAGCGCAAAGACAGAGTTATACTTGGAGTGTCGGCGGTCACTGAGCGCCGTGATACCCGGCACAGACCCGGAATAGCAGCAGGCACAGGCTTTTTGTTTAACCGTTGTTCTCATTATTGGAGAGCCGCCGTCCTGCTGACCCTGCGCTTCGCGCTCCTCAATCTGCTGGACGCTCTGCCGATTTTGTGTTGGGAGGTTTCTGATGGAAATTCATGAGCAAGACGCACTCGATTATCACCGCAAAGGACGCAAAGGCAAGATTGAAGTTGTTGCGACTAAGCCCTGCCGCACGCAGTGGGATCTGAGCCTGGCGTACACGCCTGGCGTGGCCGTACCGTGCCTGGAGATTGCAAAATCTGAGGATCTCAGTTTCGAATACACGGCGCGCGGAAACCTGGTGGCCGTGGTCTCGAACGGCACGGCAGTGCTGGGGCTGGGCAACATCGGGCCGGCGGCCGGGAAGCCCGTGATGGAGGGCAAGGGCGTGCTCTTCAAGCGCTTTGCCGACATCGACGTCTTCGACCTGGAGGTGAACTCCAAGGACCCGGAAGAAATCATCAAGTTCTGCCAGCTTATCGAGCCGACCTTTGGCGGCATCAATCTCGAAGACATCAAGGCGCCGGAATGTTTCGTGATTGAGGAAACCCTCCGCCGGACCATGTCGATCCCCGTGATGCACGACGACCAGCACGGCACGGCGATCATCTCCGGCGCCGCACTGCTCAACGCCCTGGAAGTTGCCGGCAAGGAAATCAGCAAGGTCCGCGTGGTTTTCAATGGAGCGGGCGCGTCGGGAATCGCCTGTGCGGAGCACTACATTCGATTGGGTGTGAAGCGGGAGAACGTGATTCTCTGCGATTCCAAAGGCGTGGTGTACGAAGGCCGTCCTGAAGGCATGAACTCTTACAAGGCGCGCCTGGCCTCGACGACAAGCGCTCGAACACTCGCGGATGCCCTGAAAGGCGCCGACGTTTTTGCCGGGCTTTCCGTTCCCGGTTGCCTCACGCAGGATATGGTCCGCTCCATGGCCGACCAGCCCATTATCTTTGCCCTGGCCAACCCCGTTCCGGAAATCAGCTATGAGGACGCGATGGCGGCGCGCCCGGACGTCATCCTGGCCACCGGCCGCTCCGACTATCCGAACCAGGTGAACAATGTTCTAGGATTTCCCTTTATCTTTCGCGGAGCATTGGACGTTCGCGCTCGAACCATCAACCAGGAAATGGAGATTGCCGCCACACGCTCCTTGGCCGCCCTTGCCCGCGAGGACGTGCCGGACGCCGTGCTGCGAGCCTACGGCCTGCGCCGGCTGGGCTTTGGACGGGATTACATCATCCCCAAACCCTTTGACCCGCGTGTGCTGATCTGGGAGTCAGCCGCCGTAGCTGAAGCCGCCATGAAGACCGGTGTCGCGCGAGTTCAAGTCGACCTCGAAGAATACAGGGACGCACTCTCGCGGCGGCTGGGGCGCACCTACGAGGTGATGCAAACCGTCCGGCAACGGGCTAAAGCGGCGCCCAAACGTATTGTCTTCTCAGAAGGCGAACGCGCGAAGATCATTCGCGCCGCATATCAGATCAATGAGGAGAAGATCGGCCAGCCGATCCTGCTCGGCCGCCGCAACGTGATCCGGAACCGGCTTGCGGACCTCGGAATCCAGCATTTTGAGCCGCAAATCATCGAACCGGAACAGTCGGACCGTCTCGACTCCTACGTCGAAGAGTTTTTCCGGCTTCGGCAGCGCCATGGCGTGACGCTGAGCGAGGCGCGGGACCAGATGCTCAATCCGAACTTCTACGGGGCGATGATGGTCCACATGGATGACGCGGAGGGATTTCTCGCCGGCGTGGCCCAGCACTACCCGGAGACGGTCCGCCCGGCGCTTCAGATCATCAGGCTCCGGCCGGACGTCCGTCGCGTCTCCGGCGTCTACGTGATCGTCACCAAGCAGGAGGTCTATTTCTTTTCCGATACCACGGTGAACATCGAGCCCACGGCCGAGGACCTGGCCGAGATCGCATTGCTGGCCGCCGAAGTGGCGCGCGACTTCAATTTCGAACCGCGCGTGGCGATGCTTTCGTTTTCAAACTTCGGCAGCACTCGTCATCCGCTGTCGGAAAAAATGCGCAGGGCCGCCGAGATGTTGAAACGGGCCCATCCCGATATGATGGTTGACGGCGAAATGATGGCGGACACAGCAGTGGTTCCGGAAATTCTTGAGGAAGATTATCCCTTCTCGACCCTGAAAGGCGGCGCAAACGTTCTTGTTTTCCCCGACCTCGGCTCCGCCAACATCGCCTACAAGCTGATGCTGCGGATCGGAGGCGCCGAAGCCCTGGGACCCATCCTGGTGGGAATGTCGAAGCCTGTCCATGTGCTGCAGCGCGGTGCGACTGTCGATGAAATCGTGAATATGGCCGCCATTGCCGTGGCGCACGGCAGGGTGATTGCGCAGTCCGCGAAGACCGCATCGTTGGCTTCTTCAGATTAATCGGGAATGTGACAGCCGAAACTGCAGCGGTGTCTGCGATGGCCGGATTCTTAAATAAAGAGCCAGCCCTCACTGAGCGCCGCTGCAGAAAGTGTCAGGCATTCTTGATGACACGGATCAAGGCAAGAAGAATGATGGCTCCAATCAGCGCCGTCACAAGGGAGCCAATAAACCCCACCGAATAGAGGCCAAACACGCGCAGCACGGCGGTGCCAAGCCAGGCTCCGACGACGCCGACAACCAGGTCACCAAACAGCCCAAAGCCCTTTCCTCGCATGACATGGCTCGCCATCCACCCAGCCAGAAGTCCAATAATCAGAAGCCAGATCAAGTGCATGTTGAAAGCCTCGAAGTTGAAGTTGAATTTGGCGCCCCAAGCAATCAGGTTCCCTGTTGAGCCTGCACGGTCTCAGCAGCCAGGAACAACAGGCATTCCCTGCCCGCCAGTGTTCACAAGGACAGCACGTTTCCAGACCGTCCGCAAAAATAGCAAGGCTTGTTGCCTTTGGGGCTGTGGTGCGGAAAGTCTTCTGAGCCGCGTTCGCAGCGCAATGCGGTATCTTAACACGCAAGCCGCTGCCAATGCGTTGCGCTTGCCAGCTTGAGAAAAGCTCTGCCGTCCGGGACCGCAATTCAGTGCGCGTACTTCACTGAACATCCGTAAGGACGCGTAACGGCCGTTTTGACCTGCTCGCCTGCCATCGCCTCTTCAAGCGCCAGGTTGACGTAATTCGTCGCCGTGGCAACGTCGTCAAGGTCGGTGGTCGGTTTGTC
>JARRJI010000324.1:0-11497 GCA_037379595.1 Acidobacteriota bacterium
CAGCTGATGCCTCCAAACCTTCGATACTCAGAATATTTACCGTGTCATTAGACGTATGATAGTCATCGTACATCATATCATTGTTATCACTGTATATGCGGTCGTCTGTCCGCCAGCAGTTGGTCAGCCAGGGACAGGGAAATCCGTATTTCGGATCTCCGACGAGTGTGTCGGCAGTTGAACGAAATGGCGCCCGCTTTAACCGGTAGAGGGATTCTTTTTCCGTCAAAAGAGATCCGATTATCGCTTGTCCTACGTCATTGACGAACTGGGCTGACATCGGTATGGATTCGTGCCAGTACAGATTACCGTTGCAGAGGTCCGGTTTTAATCCGATGATATCGAGATTTATGCCGGCGAGCGGAAGTTTCAGCCGCTCCGTATGTTCAAGATAATAAAAAAATCCATAACATTCGTAGGCATTGAGAAAGCGGATGGTCCGGCGCGGCCGGGGAAGTCTTCCCGAGGTGAACAGTTCCTCGAGAACCCTCGCAGCCTCGAGGCATGCAGCGACACCGGAGGCATTATCTGCCACCCCCGGCTCTGCGCTATGGGCCAAACACCAGACTTCGTCCTGCGGATCGTCTCTGCCCGGAATAATGCCGCTCACCACGTCGTGGGTACCTGCGTAGCGGGAAATATCAACCTTAAGGTATAAGCTGAGAGAGCCTTTCTGCCTATGGAGCTTTCGGAGCTCTCTTCCCTGACTTTCGGAAAGTACCAGCCCCACTATCGGGTCTGCGCCGGTGCCGAAAGGAATTCCACCCCAGCCGAGCTTCTGCCACCAAACCGCATCGGGACGCCCGTGTACCGGATGGTCGCTGATAATCCCCGCGGCTCCCTTTTTGGCAGCTTTCACCCATAGCAAATGCAGGGGTTGGCGTGTCAGAACAATTTTCTCCGACAACCCTCCTGACGGGAGCCTGTCAAGGTGTTCCGGCAGATCGACGATAACGACATCTGATGTCAGACCCCCCGGAGGGGTAGCTCCTGACCACTGTGCCACATGCCAGGGATTCTGCTGATAATCAATCAGGCGACGCCTGACCGGTGAAAGGATGTCGACCGTCGCCCTCAGCACGTCCGCCGCTTCATGAATAACCCAGCGACCTTTCCCGTCTGCCGCTCTCGTGGGAACTTCAAACACCTCCGTTATTGCACCGCCTTCTGCGTAACGATCGACAAGTTGTTTTGTCGTTTCATGAAATTTATCGAAGGAGTTAAAGCGGTCGGTTTTGATAATCCTCTTGACATCATCCATCATGCGTTGCCCCTGAACGCTGCGCCTAATCAGAAGAAGTTCGTTGCTGCAGTATTGTCTCAATGCCGCAGGTGCGCGATATGTTGAACCTTCCCTTGAAATACCGGAGCCTAGCATTTTATCTTCTTTCCACGGCTGCAATTGTTTTACAGTTCAGCAGGGCAGCAGGTATTTAGATAATCTCTGCCATAACAACCATTGCCCGCATGAAGGTTCAGCAATTTCCGTAGCTCTCGTGGCTGCATGATCGTTCTGTCCTGAGATACGGCAATCGCATGAACCCTCAGAAGCAGATCCACATTGCGGGCAAGTTTAGTCCTGTCTCTGTCAAACCAGATGTTGTCTTCCAGCCCGACCCTCACTCCCCAGCCCTGTGTAAGAGAGAGAGAATTCATAGGTAACTGGGCATCCCCCACCCCTCCAAAACTCCAGTATGAATTAGCCGGCAAATCCTTCACCATGAGGCCTGCATGAAGCATGTCGGCCTGCGCGCATGCGATATTCCCGAATATCAGGTTAAAATAGTGCGGCGGATCTATCAGTCCTTTTTTCTCGAGATATTTGGCATAGTTGATCATACCGGCATCAAAGGCCTCCAGTTCCGGCAAAACTCCCCTTCGCTTCATCTCCCCGGCAAGCGCCTGTATCATCTCCGGAGAATTGATACTCTCTACGCGATTAAAATTCAATGAGCTCAAAGTCAAGCTACCCATGTCCGGTTTGGATTCCCCTTCGAGCTGCAGCGGTTCAGATCTATGTACGAATTCACGAAAGTTGCGCCCGCTGAGTGAAACACAAATTACAAGTTCCTTTGAAAAAAGGCGTATCTTCTCGATGATTTTTCCGTAAATTTCAGCCCTGCACGTCGGTTCGCCGGTGATTTCATCCCGCGCATGGAGATGCACCATAGATATGCCGATTTCTGATGCTTCATGCACATCTTCGACAATTTCATTGATACTTACGGGGACATGAGGCGTCATTTCTTTCGTCGGAATCATACCCGTAGGCGTAAAGTTAACGATCACATTCATTGTGTTTCTCTTCCTATTGGCTTCTTCCTTCCCAAAAAGGGAAACTTTTGAAAGACCTTTAGCCGGTTTCTCCCTTTTTGCAGGGCAACGGAGTTCTGCTCGGGGTGAAACCCAAGTTTGTCCATGGTGTCCGTTATGTCCCATGGATTATCGGGATTATCGGACACGGCGTAATATACCCCGTATTTAATTTCCGTTTCTATTGCACTTTTGAATATATTGACTGTGTCCCTCTTGCTCAATATAGTACGGTGAGATCTTTCGTCCGACCGAAGTTGTGACAGTTCATCCCTTACAACCGTTCCAATTCGCAGACAAATGACCGAGATATTCTTTTCTTTCCAAAAGGAGTAACCGAACAGCTCGCCGCACAATTTCATCGCACCGTATGCGCTGTCAGGCAAGGGATAGTCGTCGGTTCTTATTTTACGCCCAAGCAGCGATAAGCCGCGGATCTCGTAAGCGCCGGTAACATGATTAGAGCTCGCGAATATGACCTTGCCTATCCCTTTTATCGTCGCCGCCAGGAGGACATTATAAGAGCCGACAACGTATACATCAATGCTGTGGCGGGCAGCTTCAGGATCTGCAAGGGAGGGGATTTTAGGCAACCCCGATAAATTGATCAGGGCATGTGCGTCGTCCGGGATTACTTTCAGAAGCTGATCCAGCTGAGTAACGTCGGCTTTCGTATAATTGGCCTCAGGAATCCCGACAGGTTCAGCTATGTCCAGAACGAGCACTTCATAGGTATCTTCAAGACCTTTTTCGAGAATTCGCCCGATGGTTCCCAAACCTCCGATTAGGACAATTTTCTTTCTTTCTTTCATAGGATGATGAGTCTTCATCGTTCCCGCGAATATTGAAAGCGTGGTTTGTTATGGTCCAACCCGTTTTGGCAAAGAAATTATTCCAGTAGTATCTGCTGAAGTAAAATATCTCGCTGATAGCATTCCTTTTTGTGCCATGAGGAGACGGTAACAAACTTTGTTTGAATTTCATTTTTAGGGCCAACATCCTTATGCGCTGTTCTTTGTGAAGAAGCTTAAGCTCAATTATGTGCAATAATAATTTTGAAACATACAGATAGTGCGTCACGATGGTCCAGAATCTCCAGCTTCCGCTCGGCAAAAAATGAATCGCCGTTCCTCCGGATTTCAGGACCCTCTTGATTTCGCTCTGGAACTCATACCTATGGGAAATATGTTCTAAGACGTTCGAGCTGAACACTATATCAAAACTGTTGTTTTTAAAAGGTATGACCCTGCCGTCATAGATCGTCACCGGCCATACCCGGTGTTTGCAATGTTGACTTGTCTTAATGTCGATGGCTTGCACAGAATATCCCTTTCGGGATAATAATTGGGACAGCAAGCCGGTGCCGGCGCCGATTTCCAGTACGCTGCATCCTTTGGGAAAGTAGGGCAAAACGGAAATAAGCTCGTATTCTCTGATTCGCTCCAACTGTTCAGGACTTATCATCTTGTGAAGCTGGATCACGCGACGTCCTACTGACAAGTCTCCGATAGAGGTTGTCATAAGAGTCAACGCATTTCTCTAAATCAAAGGTATCTATGACTCGCAGTCGGCCGGACCGCCCCAAGCTGAAGGCGACATCCCGGTTGGTTAAGAGATATACTATCGCGTCAGCAAGGGCCTGCCTGTTTCCCTCTTCCACGATCAGGCCTGTTTGATTGTGCAAAACGGCCTCCGGCAGTCCTGCAACCGATGTTGCTATGGTTGGACGTCCCATCAACGCCGCTTCGAGGGCCACCATGGGAAATCCCTCGGAATACATAAAGCCATCAGAGCCATTTTCCTGTACACGCCGGGAGGCCAGAACAGCGACAGTCGACCTGTTTAATATTGAATACACTTCTTCCGGTTTTACCGCACCCGTAAATTCCACAGCGTCGGACAATCCCAGTGCAGCAGCCTGCTGTGTTAACTCGGCGCGGAGAGGCCCGTCTCCTATAATGGTCAACCGGGCCTGAGGAAAACGAGCGACGACGGAATGAAAAGCCGCGATTGCCAGGTCAAACCCTTTCTTTCTAATGAGACGCCCTATGCATACTATACGCGGAGGATCAAACGCGAGCGGTTCGGGGGTTTTATCCAAGAGGTCGATACCATTGTAAATAACAGTTGAACGCCCCTTTACTGCGGGGCTGGCTTTACAGATTTCAGTCAGTACATAGCGTGACACGGTTGAGACGAAATCAGCCGTATTGATTATCTTTGCCAGCAAACTGTCTGAACCGTTTGCAGCGCTCTGAAATGAGAGGAGTGAATGAAAGGTGGCTAGTGTCGGCGTCGGATACGCGGATTGCGTATTCACGTGGAAAAAGGCGCTGGGATCACTGATGTGTATATGCGTGAGATGGGGCCTGAACGACTGCTTCAATCGAGCGACCCTTTGCTTGATTTTCAAGATTTCCGGCAGGTTGCCTTTCCCCAGTGCGCTTCGGGTATGGAATCGATAAACGGGTATGCCGCAATAATTCGTTTCGTCGGGGACATCATATTTGCCGTGAGAGGTAACAACAATGACCTCATAGTCCCGCTGCCTGAGCATGGGAAGTATCTTTGCAACAAGCGTTTCGATCCCTCCCACATCGGGAAGGAAAAAAGGCGTCCAGTATAATATTCTTACACTATCCACAAGTCTTCATAAGGATGCCTGATCAATGCCCTGCCTCTTGAGGCAGAATGAACGCAGCAGGCCCCGCACATAGTCTTCTGTGTCCGCTACGCAACCCCGTCCCATAGGACGCAGTGCTTGATTTATCATTATTAAGGGCACTTTTTATCTTCGTCATGATCAAAGAAATTTCTCATTATCGGCGCATTACCACCGTTATCACGACGCCGGCGCTCTAACGATCTTTGAAGTATCTGAAGCATGTTGGGATCTGTCTTTTTCCTTTTGTGGCTTAAGCTATGTTGGTGCCTCCTGTTGAGCAGCGTAACCCGTTTAAGAATGACCATCGTGGTTCGCTGTTCCCTGGCCCGCAAAAACCAGTCATGGTCTTCGTAATAGCGAAGCGATTCATCAAAAAATCCGACCTTATCAAACACGGATTTTTTAAAAACGCCGCTGCCCAGACAAACATTTATCATGGTATTATCAAACCTTTCGAAACGGATACTCCGTTCAGCATCAGTGTATAAACCTATGCAGCGCGTACGGCCAAGCACTATCTCCGTTTTAGGATTTTCCATAAAGTGTGACATCTGGGCCCGCAGCTTATTTTCAGGCCAGTAATCGTCGGCGTCCAGAAAAGCGATAAAATCACCATGCGACATGCGTAAGCCGGCATTACGGGCTGAGGCCGGACCTTGATTTGACTGAAATGTGTAAATAATATTCTTATTAAACGATCGGACAACAGATGCTGTCTCGTCGGTTGAGCCATCGTTTACAACGATTACCTCTATGGGCTGATAATCCTGCTCAAAGACGCTCCTCAGTGCATCACTGAGATACCGTCCGCTGTTATAAGAGGGAATAATGACGCTCACAAGGGGGAAGCTCATGAAATACTCTCCTCTTCATTAATAAAGTTGGTGCGTCGCTTTTCGCGAAGCAATTTCCTCTCCTACCCGAAGACCTACCTCAAGAACATTGAATGCCTCCTGCCAGTCTACCGGAGGGGCATCGCGAGTCCCCTTTACATAGGACACAAAATCTTTGATAAGCTCTGAATGTGGATTTACAGGGTATGGCTTTGCTGACGGGGTTTGTCTGCCAAACAGCCATCCCTTTAGCCGCCCGCGGAGGGGGGGCACGGCATCCGGGAGCCGCATCCGGGACAGCAAGTCGACAGCTGCCGCTGAATAATTGTCAATGAATAGTATCCGTTTAGACCCGTAAACAAGAATATGGTTGTAATTATCGGCATTTGAAGACAGTGAAACGGTGACATACCCTAATCCCCCTTCCAGGATAATCTCGAGTTCATCGGCGGGCAGCCAGGGCCAGTGGTTATGCACCTTCTTCATTTCCAGATGAACGAACTTCAAGGGCCCCATGAACTGGTAAGCCTTGTAAATTAGATGGGGGATCAATTCCTCCCAACGGCCCCCGGGAAGTTCATTACACCAGCAATCGGGACAGACCAGCCGGTCTTTATCACCGTTGATCATCCGGACAGCGTGGACATGCATTACTTCACCTATGGAAGCACCGTTTACAAGTTTCACCGCCTGCTGAATACCGGGCAGATATTTTTGGCTATGAACCGCAGAAAATTTGCATTCCGTACGGCCGATGATCTCCCGCACCTCATGGGCCTCTTCGAGCGACTGAAATATAGGTTTCTCCACCAAGACATGGCAGCCACGCTCCAGCGCTAGCTTGCACAGTTCGAAGTGGCTTGAAGGGGGAGTACATATGCTGACAATATCGGTTGAATGGGCATCGAGCGCATCATTCAGTGAAGAATAATAGCGGGGAACCTTTTGTTGTTCGGCCATACTTGCGGCCTTATCAAGATCAGAGTCACACAAGGCTATTACATCGACGTCGCCTATCTGCCTGCAGGCGTTCAGATGCAGTTCGCACCCCGCTGTTCCAGCCCCGACGATGATGACCTTTAGAGACATGGGCGATATTTGTTTGAATTCAGGTTAATGTGGGTTTTGACCGCGTCTCCTGTATAACGAGGCCCTCAACATGCGGACATAATCGATGGATTTGTCACGGTTTACAATGCCGTGGTTCGTCTGGTGCAGGCGTCGCTGAGCAACCAGCCGGGGCAGCATGTGGGACACAAGACCGCACTCGCGAGCGCGCAAATACCAGTCGCTGAATATCCCCTTGCGCCATTGTGTATCGAACCAGCCGACCTTGAAAAAAGATTCCCGCCTGATAAGCATTGTAATGGCGGAGACACCGGGCACCATATCGTCAGGGCACCTGAGTTTCTGCCGTTCCCCTTCACTCAGTTCAGGACTGTAAAACTGCTTTACAAGGCCGAAAGCGATATCGAGTTTAGCGTCCTCCCTGATGACGTTCATCTGCTGCTCTATTTTATTATCTGTCCAGAGGTCATCCGCATCCAGGAAGGCGAAGAAATCACCCGACGCCAGCTTGATTCCCCGGTTCCAGGCTGCAGCAATGCCACCGTTAGGCTGATAGTAGTACCGGACAAGAGGGGCGAATCGCAGTGCAACTAATAATTTCAAGATTCCTGTAAGTCTGGTTCATAATGCTCTCGATTGCATCGGAAAGATATGCCTCACGGTTATATGCGGCTATGATAGCGCTCACAAGAGGGACCTGTTCCATCATCGCAATTAGTTCCTTTCCCGCCACCTGCGGATCGTTTCCAGAACAGGTACCGGCCTTATCAAACAGATTGTCTTCGATGATTGATCAGAGAAGAACAATAGAATAAGATCCTTCAGTCAACCCTGCCGATCCGTTAATACCGCGGAATTTTGCAATTCGAGAGCCCGTGCCCTCATACGGTCGAGGGATTTCTTGCGAACCCTCACTGCACCCAGTTCAACGAGGTTCTTGCCATGTGTCATGTTTTTGCCGTGCCTCCGGACAAACAGGGTTATCTCTTCAAGTCGCTTCATGTTTACTTTCAATTCTTCGGCACGTGTATACCAGTCTGTGTCCTCACCGAACTTGAGGGAGGGATCAAACAATCCAACTTCACTGAAAACAGTTTTTCGGTATATCGCGGCCCCGATATAATACGAAAAAGATTCCATCGGGCTTCCTGCAAGGTCGTACTCGCCGACTTCATTTTTTTGCATCATCTGTGCATATCCCGTTATGACCTGCAGGTACGGTTCCCGAAGCATTTTATCTACCAGTATATTCAAGTTATTTTCCGGCCACAGATCATCCACGTCCAGAAAGACCATGAATTCTCCGGAAGCGTCTCTGATGCCACGGTTCCGGGCGGAGGCCGGCCCTCCATTCTCCTGTCTGAAATAACGAATATCCACGGGGAGTTTGCCGACGATCTCACTGGTGGTGTCTGTAGATCCGTCATCAACTACAATGATTTCGAGTGCTGGATATTTCTGGGCCAGGACGTTATTAACTGCATCGGCAATAAAGTCTTCTCCATTAAAAACCGGAATTATCACGCTGACCAATGGCCTGGCGCCCGAGATGTCAGAGCCGAGTGATGCTGAGTCACGAAAACTCCGGTGGAAGCGCATGTCGGTCAGGAAATCCGATATGGCAACGGGAATCTTCTGCAAATCTCTTCCAAGCTCAAGCACATAACTCGGCAGGGCAGCCGACAATCTACTGACAAACTCGTGAGTATGGCGGCCCACGCAGGGCAACTGCGACATCGTTGTGAATGACAGCGCTCTCTCTATCGTCCATCGCGACACGGGACTTGTAGTAGTTTCTTCTTCATTCATGACACGCGGCGTCAGGATAGCCTTCAGTGGCATCTCCGCCACAATCTGTTCTTTCAGATGAGGGTAGAGAAACATGACCGCCTTTTCCTGATCGAGCTTATCGGGATTTTTTACAAATCGCGTTAGACCGGGAAAGTTCATAACATGATCGGCATTCAATTTTGCGGTGCTGTATAAACTATGGACAAGCGACTCGGGTTCGAGGCTTGCGACAACATAATCGTCCGCAAGGTAAAAAAGGCCTGACTGAAGGCAAGACAGCGCGGTTGTCGATTTGCCAATCCCCCCCTTTCCTGTAATTAGCACGGCGCCCTTTTCCGTTCCCACCGCTGCCGCGTGGAGCAACTGGCATCCGTTGTTCTCCATCCACCAATGGAAGAGAGTACGAAGGGGAGACGCATGCACCCAGTACGGCAAGGTATCTGCTGTCTCCACCCAGTAAATCCCCGTGCGGCTTTCAAGATCCATCAGATTGAGAGAACACTCAATCCAGTGAAATGCGGTCTTGATGCGTCTGCTGTTAAACCCCCAAATGTCGCCTCTGTCGGTAAAGCAGTCCCATTTAACGGGAGGGGGGACCATTTTCGTATTTGTGGAATCGCTGTCCCAAATACAGAGGGTAACGTCCGTGGCGTCAGTTTCAGGTATGCTGAGATGCTCCAGAGCAGGGGTAAGAAAAGGGACCATGCGCTCTCCGGCGAACAGGAGACGAACGGTCGTACCGCCTATCCGGTAAAAATGCGAGGATTCTCCGGCAGAATCCTTTGCTTTTTCAAACCTTTCATGGCAGATGTTAAAAAAATCAATCTGTTCTGCTTCTGTTTTTTGCGGTTTGTCCATTTGACGAATATCCCTTTCTCTGTTGGTACCCCTACGAGGAGAAAATATTATGACTTCTTCGGCGCGCCGTCCCGGCCGGCGAGAGATCCCGGGTCGTTATGACACCACCGGTGCAGAAAAATAGGGCTTCAGCATGCCCCTTTCAAGTCGATAGACTTCATCAGCATGACTTACAACGTTCATATCATGGCTGATCATCAAAATCGCCGGACGGTCATCAAGGTCATCGAGGTTCTCCATCAGTTGTCCAACTGCGGCCCTGTCGAGATGATTTGTCGGCTCGTCCAGTATCAGCAATTTGGGACAGCGGAGAAGGGCGCGGGCGAGTGACAGGCGCTGTCTTTCACCTCCTGAAAGCAATACTCCGTCTTCTCCGACGTGCGTATCGTATCCGTCCGGCAGCTTTCGGATAAAATCATCCGCCATGGCGAGTGTGGCTGCTCTCGTTATCTTTTGTCTGTCAGCCTCCTGCATGCCATAACTGATATTTTCGAGGATCGTTCCGGAAAAAAGAGCGGGGTCCTGCATGACAACACCGATCTGCTTTCTGAGATGCGAAATATCCACCTCCTCGTAAGGGACTTCATCGGCATAAAGACGGCCCGCTAAAGGCGCATAAAACCCCATAATAAGATGCGTCATAGTGCTCTTCCCGGCGCCATTCGCCCCGATTATGGCCACCCTTGAGTGCGGATGCAGACTTAGACTTACATTCTCCAGGACCGCCTGATTTTCATACCTGAAAGAGACAGATGCCAGAGATAGAAAGCCCTTAAACGGAAAGCGTTTTTTCCCCTCATAGGGCTGAACATTATCCGTTGCCGCCAACTGGTGCAGCGTAACTATCGATTCATTCCCGGCTATCACATCGGCGATCGAAGTGGTAATTGTTTTCACATAACCGTTCAGATACCCTGCAGCTACATAAAAAGATATGAACTCTCCGAGCGTGATGGACTTGTTTGCTACTGTTATCCCGCCAACTACAAGAATTATAATTCCTGAAAGGCCGGTCAGAATTGATTGCACGTTCCCGTGGACCGCGTATATAAAATCCATCTTCCCTGATCTCGTTCTCAAATCCGCAAGTGTACCGGTTTGCCGGCTGATTTCCTGCTCCTCTGCTGTCTGAACCCGCGTTAAATCCATGTGTCTCAGGACAAACAGCATGCCCTTGCTGAATCCTTCGAAGGTTCGCTGAAATCTGAACACTCTCTCTTTGACCAGCTTCCCTGTATGACGGTTTGCCAGAAAAAGCAGGGGAAAGAGTGAAATCATGATGAGAAAAAGAAACCAGTTAAGAAAAAGGAGAACGACGCAAAGCGCCAGACTGGTAAAAAGAGCGGGAATGAGGCGCGAGATAAGAGCATTGCTCATGTTGCTCAGCCTTTCCGTATCCTGCACAATCCGTGCATGAGTCGTCTTCTGATCAAGCCGCGTATGAGCGGTTCGCGAGAAGCTGTATATTCTGTTTAGGAGATCTTCCCGCAGATCAAAGATTGAGGACTTAATGATGGAAATGTTTACAGATTTTACCCAGAGGGAAACAGCTGAATTCATGAGACGAAACAAAAAAATGCCGATACCGATAAGCACTATGAGGCGGATGTTTTCTTGAGGAATAGCCACGTCAAATACGTAACGGACGAGAAGCAGCGTCGGCACTATGACAAGCGACTGTGCAGCAGATATAATGGCGCTTAACGCGAGGCGTTTATGCTGCCCCCGGTAGAATTCGATAAAATAGCGCCATGCCGCCGGGTCAAAAAAAGACCTTTTGGACTCTTGATCCCTTGATTTGTTCATCAGATCCGGAATTTCCTAACCATTTGGGCTGATAATTTTTCTGGTGATGTACTTGCCTTCAGGCTTCATGAATTCGCACCGAAATTATGAGAGGCGAGCTTCGACAGAACTTTTTCCTTTGAAATTCTCACGCCCCTCACTACGAGGTAAGACAAAAGTTGAC
>JARRJI010000325.1:0-4491 GCA_037379595.1 Acidobacteriota bacterium
GCCGTCTCCGTTTTTCCAAGACTCCCTTCCGTCGTCTCCCTCCCCAAAGATTCAGTCTCCGATACCAGCCTCTCAAAGGCCCAGGAATCCGCCCAGCAGTGCCGGGGACTCAGTGTCAGCCGTCCGTCCTTCAGAATGACGGCATCTTCCCCCACGATCCGGCGCAGCCGATACAGCGTGGTCGTAAAGGCCCTTCGGGCAGCATCCCCTTCGGCGTCCGGCCAGAGGGTGTCGGCCACACGTCCTTCGCTCACATCCCTTCCCCCAAGGGCGACAAGCAGCTTCAGCATCTCAAGCGGCCTTCCCCCCTTCCCGCTCGTATACGCCAAAGGCTTTTCGTCACAGACAGCAGAAAAACGACCCAGCGTATAGACCTTCAGCTTCCAGGGCCAGTTCTCGATATGAAGCGGGAGCGCCTCTGGCGTCAAGTCTCGTCTTCGAATGAGGTCGCGGACATAATCTACCTCGACGCCTTCCTCAAGAGCAACCGCGCAGAGATCCGACATCGTCTGCTTGTTCCAGAGAATCCACGTATTTACGTAACCTTCCTTCCTGCCGACAGCCATCGCTGCTCGGAGATATCTAATGGCGGTGTCACGGTCCCGGTTCAGGGCGAAATGAGCACGGGCCAGAAGGCACATGAATTCGAACATAGAACTTTTTCTGCGGTGTCCTATGCTGCGGGATTTCGCGACACAGGCAACGGCTCTTTGATCCTCTCCCAGGGCATGGAGTATATGGGCCTTAAGAAGAGAGCTGAGTGCGACGCCGAAAAGATCTCCAATCTCTTTTACCATTTCCATTGCAGAATCAACATATCGGCCGGCTTCGTTCAACCTGCCCTGCAGGAAGGCCAGCCAAGCCGTAAGAAAATAATGAAACGACAGGTCCCATGGCCGCACACCGCCAATTGGGGTCCTTATCTCTTCAAGCAGCCTTTCCGCCTCCGCTTCATCTCCCTCCCCAAGCGCGCTGAGTATTCCGTTTCCGAGAATCATGAAGTCCATGACATGAACACCGGTATTCCGTGCAAGCTCAATACTTTTTTTGACTGTTTCAAGGCATTCCTCGTACCTGGCAACAAGGTTACAATATAAGACACGTGCTAATCCGGCATTTAACTGCGCCAGGGGCGGCAAGTCGGAAGACTTCATAAGCTCATCTATAGAATTAAGGGCCCGTTGAGTGCCCGCGACATCTCCGGCCGTCACCCGATTAAACAAGAAAGACAAGAGAGCTTGTGTCCTGGTGGCTCCGTCCGCTCCCTTTTGCGCGAGCGCGCGCTCAGCCCACTCATCAAATTCCGGATATTCCGGCTTTCTGTGTACCAGAGCCATGAACATGCTCGAGGCCACACGGGCTTCGATGGTTTTCGAGGGGAAAGCCTCGAACTTTTCCATGACAGTACTGAACCTGGATATCCAAGGGTCAAGGCGCTTGAAATCTTCGAATCCGTAAACGATGGAATCCACTATTCCTGACCACGAAAGAAAAGCGCCTGCCGGGTCCCCTGAAACAAGAAATTTGTTGAAAGCCTGTTCGAAATTCTTCCGGCTTCCTTCCTGATCAAAAGGCAGGCGGCATACGGCCCGCCAGTAAAGAAGCCAGGGCTTATTTCCGACGAGATTCGCCGACAGGCTTTTCAACCAGCCTTCTAATAGACGGAACCGTCCTTGTCCGGCAAGTGACGGTGCCTGACTCAGGATCAATCGGACAAGAGATTGCCAGTCAGCCGCCTCAATGAGAAGTTCCGCTGCGTTTTCGAGATGACCCTCCTCCTCCAGAACCTTTGCCGCCTTTCTTTGGAGCCCGGCCAACTCTTTTCTGCTAAACCTCTCTGCGGCTTTGGCAAGGAGGAACTCCCTAAACAACGGATGATATTGATACCTCAGTCTGGGCCGCTTGTCAGTAAAGTAATTAGGACGGTAGAAGGCATTCAAGATACGGTTCGCTTCTTTAAGACCGCTCATCGCCTCGGCAGATCGCGGCGTCATGGAGGGCAGCAATGCCGTCTTAAGGAGAAACACCTGTGTTTTGGTATCGGTTCTGTCCAGGATCTCCCCCGCGAAATAGTCGAAAACCTCTTCGAACGTGGCAGACCTTTGTTCATCCATAATACCGGTCCCTCTTTGCGTGAGCAGCACAACACCAGCCGCCCACCCGGCAGTTCGCTCATGGACGTCCTGAAATGCTTTGACAGAAAGGCTCTTCCCGGCATGAAGCTTCGCCAGTTCTTTTGATTCATTTTCCCTGAGCCGCAAATCTTCCCACTCCACAAAGAAAATCGTCTCGCTAGCGCACAGACGGGCGAACTCCTTCGGCGGGAACAAACGGCTCAGTACTATTACCGAGATTCCCTCAGGAATTGACGAGAAGCCATGGGAAAGAGCCTCGTGGAGCGCAGAAACGGCGGAGACTTCCTGGTAGTTGTCGAGAACTATGACTGAGGGAGCGTGCAGCCTCCCTGTGAGGTCTTCGAAGAAGCGTCTGGTAAAGGTAGGTACATGATACTCGGGGGTTAGAAGCGGTAAAGCCCTTTTCTTTCGGGGAGCGGCCTTCTTTCCTGCAAGGCCCATGTAATAGAAGAAAGTTGCAAGGTCAGAATCGCCACCATCCATTTGATACCAGAGACAGGGCAATTTTAGAGATTCCACGTAGCTGCTCACCAGGGTGGTCTTGCCGGAACCCGGAGGCCCCGATACCCAGACGACCGCATGTCTACGCCCGCTGTCCAGCAACTTGAAGAGCCGTACCCTCTCCAGCACCTCTTTCAAGGTCGGACGCGTTATTTTGGCAGGAAAGCGCCCCACGAGACCTCTTATTCCCCCTTAAAGATATTTTGCAGTTTATATTTGCAAAAAATCAATTCCTCTGTTCACAACGCCCAAAATTACAGAAAGAGATGATAATCTGGACTTGGAAACGAAAAAAAGGGCCAGGCTACTTTTTCGACGTTGTTCATCGCCTCTGATTTCCAGTTGTAACTCTCGGAATTGTTAAGCGCATCGATGGTGAGGAGTCCTGTCAACTATACACAGACCTCCCTGAAATGAGTTCTCTGAGACAACATCGCAAAGATGACACGGATGAGCTTATGAGATGTTGCAAGCACAGCTTTCTTGAATGGCTGGCCGGCATCTCTTCGTCTCATGAAATAATCCCTGAATGTGGGGTTATGCTGTATGACGCAGATAGTCATCAGCCAAATAACTCGTCGGAGATGACGGTTGCCTCTCTTTGAAATTCGACTGGACCCCTCATATTTCCCTGACTGATACACGGACGGATCTATCCCGGCGAAGGCTACGAGATTCTTGACAGAGGGGAAATTGTTTATCGTGCCGATCTCGGCTAGAAATGCCGTGGCCGTGATGGCGGCTATCCCATTGATCGAAGTGAGGATATCCAAGTCCTCGATCATTGCAGCTTTGCAGTACTCGGCAAGGGCCTTGGTTAGCTCATGGCGCTGTTCGTAAAGATGTTTGAGGATTGCAATCTTACCTCTGAGAATAAGCTCCTTTGCCAGACTTGCGGTCGCAACAGAGTGCTTAGCAGCTTGGATGAGATCGGCTGCCGTATAGGACAGGCGAGCGTCTACTCCCTTTCTGGTCAGTGCTTTTGCGATAGCTTTGGGCCTGGCATCCGCCACCATGCGAGCAGACGGGAACTGTTGCAGGAAATCCAGCATCACCTTCGTTGATACGTCACAAATGGTCTCCAACTCAGGGAAGAGAGTTTGCAGTAGCCTCTTTATCTCGGTCTTGTGTATGGATATCTGCTGACAGAGCGCTTCACTCTCTCTAGCGAGATCTCGGAGATCCTGCAGATCCTGGCCAACGGAAAGCTGTGAAATGGAGTCCTTGTGGATCATAGCGAACTGAGCGATGGTTCCGGCGTCCTTTCTGTCTGTCTTGGTTTTCCGAAGGGAAAGTCGAGCAAAATTTGCTATGAGGAGAGGGTTCACTACAACAGCGCTTATACCTTTTGCCGAGAGAAACGAGAACAGGTTGATATGATAGCAGGCCGTAGATTCCATGGCCACAAGCACCTCGGATAGGTCACTACTCGCCTTTTCGATCTCACTGAACAACTGGAAAAACCCATCGCTATTCATGGGGAACGACAGCGAAAAAAGACACGCTCCCGTTGCATCCACAGCATGCCCGTTAGACGAGTCCTTTGCTACATCAATCCCAACGAAAACCTGCTTCATTTGGATTACCTCCTCATGACAGATTTTGAAGGGAAGGATGTGCCTCCCAGCCAATACACCCGGGTTACCAGGGCTCTGAGGCCCAATCAACTGATCAGGGCTAGGGGAGGCAGGGGATAAACAGAACTAAGGGTTCCATCACCCAGTGAGCAGCGTATCCTCCTGCCCTTCCTAACTTCTTTATAGCATGTCCTATAGGTAGGTGTGAGGATGTGCCAGCGTGATGTCTGAATGAAAGTCTATGGGTTCATCGCCTTTCAGCATCTGAAAGGATCCGG
>JARRJI010000326.1:0-4488 GCA_037379595.1 Acidobacteriota bacterium
CGCTCAGCTTGGGATGTAAACTCTCTCGCCCCGGTTGGTACAAAAACTCGGGCAGGTCAGGCGCAGGGGCCAGAAGTGTCGCCGGAATCCACTTGACAGCGCCAAGGCCATTACAGGCGCGCTCCTGCTGCGTTCCCCATTGAGATGCCGGCTTACAAGACCTCAGATGTAGTCGCGAAACAGTTCCCTATCTGGAGCAGCGATAACTGCACGGCCGACCAACATGCCGTCTTCTGCAGCCACTTTCGAGCCCACTGCTACGGCGGCTTCCACGCTGGACACATCACCGGTCAGCAGGAGAAACCCCTTGCCTCCCAAAGCCATGGCCAGGTGCAGTCGGAGTAAGGTTACGTTGGCCGACTTCGCGGCGCTATCGGCAACCTCGATGATGCTGGCGGCAGAGAACGTCTCCACAACACCAATCGACTGCAGATTTTCTGGATCAATGCTCACGGCCATGGAAATGGCTGGGAAGACCGAAGGGTGTACATGGGCAATGTGCCGCTTTTCAATCAGGGACGGGCCGCAGACTGCTGCACCGGCTTCCACAGCCGCTCCGACGGATGCGACATCGCCCGCAATCGCCACAAGGTATTTGCCGGAGCAGATGCTGCGCGCCAGAAGGATCTGCACCGTCGCCGCCTTAAGCATTGCGTCCTGTGCCAAATACCCGGTTGCGACGCTTGAAACTTCAATGAGCCCTATGGAGTTGATTTCGGCCAATTTCGCTCCTTTCTGATTACAGAGCCAAACATATTCTATGCTTCGATAACCACCGCTTCGCCGACCTCGCGAACAACCCCGTCAATACTGGCGTGGATTCTGGCCCCGAGCGCTCCCTCAGCAGGAGCCGCGATAAGGTTGCCCGCTCGCACCGTTTCACCCGGCTTGACAAGTGGTATGGCCGGTCGGCCGGCGTGCTGCTGAAGCGGAATCGTGACTCGAGCGGGTGCGAAGGAGACGTCGGTCAATGGGCCGACATTGTTGAACTCCGTTAATCCAAGCCGGGCCATGAGCCGGCGAATCGGCACGCGCCGTGAAGCGAACAGAGGATGGGGCTGGACGTCCTCGGGATTGCCTTTGAATGTTAAGCCTTTTTCCCGAGCTACCGGTTTGGACTGTACACACACATTCTTCGGATCAAGGTCTTCCGGGCACGAATAGAGGCTGCAGAGGTTGCACTCGCAACAATAGAGCGTCCCGGCGATCATTTCTTTTGCTCCGACGCTGAAGCCGAGGGACTGCATCGCGCGATGGGGTTGAATGGGATGACCGATCAGGTAACGAGGACACAGTTCGGTACAGAGGCTGCACTGATCGCATGCTGACCGTCCGATGCGCGCAATCTGGGTCCACTTTGCAACGTGCCGTTCAAACAGCCGGTGAGTCGACGGAAGAACAACGATGCCCCCGGTGGTCTTTGTGACCGGTTCGTCCAGCGATCCCGCTGGTTTCGCCATCATTACGCCACCCAGCAGGACTTTGAAATCGCTGACGTTGGTCCCGCCGACGGCGGTGATGACGTCTCCGATGGACATGCCGACCGGCACGCGGACTGTCACCGGCGTGTTGACAGCGCCGGCCACCGTCAAATACTTGTGTGTAACCGGGCGGTCCATACCTATGTTAACCAGGGTTTCGACATTCAGGACGACTGCGCCTACGTCTTTGGGCAGCCCTCCAGGCGGAATCACGCGGCCGACAACGTCGTAGACCAAAATAAATTCGTCCCCTGCCGGATAGGTGTCGGTCAGCGGCATTACACGAACATTCTTTGGGGTCTGGTTTTTTATGCTCTCAATGATGTCGGCATACTTGCCCTTGATGCCGATGACACCCTCCGACGCATTCACCCGGTCCATAGCAATGCGAAGTCCGCGAAACATCTCATCTGCGTGATGCAGGAGCAGTTCCTTATCCTTGTGCAGCAGCGGCTCGCATTCGGCCCCGTTGACGATGACGCAGGGCACCGTCGTTTTCAGTTTCACCGCGGTGGGGAACCCAGCGCCGCCAGCTCCCACAATCCCCAACTCTTCGATCCGGTCGGGAGATTGCCGCCCCGCTGTTTCCAACTGTTTCCCGTCTATGCTGCCATCCATTTTGGGACCTTCGATTTCCTAGTGAAAGATTTTGATTGACTCTGAACGAAATTGCAGTATATATTCCAATTTACGTCAGAGTCAATCACAATGAATGTTCTAGTCGCAAATATCGGAAGTACAAGTTTTAAGTACCGGCTCTTCAGAATGCCGGATGAGACCGTTCTGGCGCAAGGAGCAGTAGAGCGCATTGGGCAGCCCGGGAGCGAGTTCTCCGACTATGGATCGGCCATCGCCGGTTGTCTGGAGAAAATCTGTGGAGAGGGGCGGCCTCTCGCCAGCCTGTCGGAATTGAGCGCGGTCGGATTCAAAGCCGTCCATGCCGGCCCGCTGACCGGGGCGCAGATCGTCAACGATCAGGTTCTGGCGGCCATGGAAGAATTCTCTTTCCTTGCGCCCGCACACAACCCTCCCTATATCGCTGCGATGCGCAGTTTCCGGGCTGAGCTTCCACAGGTCCGGATGGTTGCGCTTTTTGAAACGGCATTTTACGAAGCCCTTGACAAAGCCACCACCACATACGCAGTTCCGTATGAATGGTGTGAGCGGTGCGGCGTCAGGCGCTACGGCTTTCATGGAGCCAGCCACCGCTTTGCGAGTGAGTGGTTACAGGAGAAACTTGGGCGTAAAGATCTCCGGCACATCTCCTGCCATCTTGGAGGAAGCTCGAGTGTCGCGGCGATCCGATCCGGTGTGGCTATCGATACGAGTTTTGGAATGTCGCCGCAATCAGGTCTGCCCCAAGGGCGTCGGGTGGGCGATATCGACGCTTTTGCCGTTTTGTTCATGATGAAGAGACTCGGGATTGGCGTCGATGAGATGGCTTCCCTTCTGGCCGGCCAGTCAGGACTTGCGGGCGCCAGCGGCACAAGTGGTGATGTACGTGACCTGGCGAACGAATCAGAAAGCGGGAATGAACGGGCTCGGCTGGCCCTTGAGGTCTTTGTGCGTTCGATTCGCCATTACATAGGTGCCTTTCTGGTGGAGCTTGGCGGGCTGGACGTTTTGACGTTCTCCGGCGGCATTGGAGAAAACAGCGTCGAAGTCCGAAAGGCAGTCTGCAGGGGTTTGGGCGCCTTCGGCATTGAACTCGACGAAGCGAGGAACCAGGCGGCCCAGCGTGGAGCGACGATCTCCACGTCGCAATCATCTTGTCGGGTTCTGGTGGTCCCGACGAATGAAGAAATCGTCGTGGCCCGTGCTGCGACTGAGGCTGTCCAGCAAGCGGAATCGCGGAAAAAAACAGAAGCTGCCAGCACCACCTAAGGCAGTCTTAACGATTTAATGAACGGAGAAGGACGGGTGTCAGCGACAGGGTACGAACAGATCAGTCGAACAGCGGTCGAGGCAATCGTCCGGCAGGTGGTTCTGGAGCATCTGGGATACCGCCCGGAACAGGCAGCACCTACCCTGACGGTCCATGCTTCAGCGCGTCACATGCACGTCAGTCGTGAAGATCTCGATACTTTGTTCGGGCCCGGCTACGAACTAACTGAATACCGTCCGCTGTTTCAGCCGGGGAACTTTGCTTCCAACGAACTCGTGACTCTCATCGGCCCGCGGGGCCGCGTGATTTCCAACCTGCGGATCCTCGGTCCGTTGCGGAAAGAATCTCAGGTCGAACTGGCCTTTTCGGATGCGGTCAGCCTGGGGTTTGACAACATCCCGCTTCGCCTTTCCGGCAACATCGAGGGTACGCCCGGAGCAGTCATCATGGGTCCCAAGGGCGTGGTCGAGCTGAAGAAGGGCGTTATCCGGGCCGCAATCCACGTTCATATGAATCCTGAAGACGCCAAATACTTCGGGGTGAAGAAGGGCGGCATGATGAAGCTGCGCGTCGGGGGTCCGGCCGGCGTGACATTCAATAATGTGCACGTTCGCATTGATCCGACTTCCAGGCTCAATGTGCACATGGACACGGACGAAGCCAATGCGTGTGGTCTGCACTTGACCAAAGAAGTCGAACTTTTTAAGTAGGAGAAACTCAATGAAGCGAGCGCTCGGGATGATTGAAACCAAAGGTTTGGTCGCGCTGTTTGAAGCGACGGACGCAATGCTGAAATCAGCAAATGTGACCTTCCTCGGATGGCAACCCGTGGGGGCCGGATTGGTCACGGGGTTCGTAGAAGGCGATGTGGCTGCTGTCAAGGCGGCCACGGATTCAGGGGCGGCGGCAGCTTCCCAGGTGGGTGAGGTGGTCAGTGTACAAGTCATTTCGCGGCCACATGAGGAGCTCCCTTCATTCGTGCAGGGCCCCAAGGGTACCGGCAGTAAGCAGGCAGGAAAGAAGACCGCCGGCGCGTCAAAGGCGGCAAAGGAGGACTAGTGAACGAAGCAATCGGCCTTATCGAGACGAGGGGCCTTGTTGGACTCGTCGAGGCGAGTGACG
>JARRJI010000327.1:0-4473 GCA_037379595.1 Acidobacteriota bacterium
ATCTCCTTCGCGACTTGTGTTGTTTTGGCTTGCCTTTATTCCAATAGTTGTCTTTATCTACTATGTAGTTGCTTGTGTCAAGTACCTGCCGAAGCGGCAGCGCGACCATGGGAGGTGCAGCGCAGAGTCTGTGCCTTTCAGGCTCTGCGGTTCCTGGTTTGGGGACAAACGAAAAGACGCAGAGTCTCTGAGATGCGAGACTCTGCGCTACGAATTCTGATTGCACACCCCGATTCACCGGGGCATGCGCCATTGCATACTTATTTCCTTCTGGCTGCGCGGCCGGTCCTGCCCGGAGCGGCGGGGGAAAGCCGGATGGAATGCGGGGCGATGGGAACGCTGGGCTGATAAGTGCAGTTGTACTTTCGATAGTGCGAGGTCAGGCCGGCTGGCACCGGAATGATGAACGGCGGGTTGGGCTTCTGGTTGAAATCGAACGCGTCTGACATATCCGTTGCCCGGTCGTCGCGCCTGGTCAGGTGCTTCAGGTTGAAGCGCTTCTCCATGAACTTCAGGATGGACGTGAAGTCGCCGCTCTGGCTGGTGACGTATCCGGGCTTGGCGTAAGGCGAGATGATCAGCAGCGGTACGCGCGGCCCGTAACCGAAAGCGTCCACATGGGGCGGAGGAACGTGATCGTAGAAACCTCCGTAGTCGTCCCAGGTGAGGAAGATCACGGTGTTGGGCCAGTAGCGGCTTTGCATGAGCGCGTTGATCAGGCGGGTGACGTACCACATGCCCTGCGGGACCGGCTCCGGCGGATGCTCGCTGTCCTGGAAGTCGGGAATCAGCCAGCTGATTTGCGGCAGCGTGCCGTCCTTGAGATCCTTAAAGTACTGGGTCTGGTTCACCAGGCGCGACATCATGTGAGGGTTGTCCCGAATGCTTTTGAATCCCGGCAGAGGATTCCACAGGCCAAGTTGGTGGGGCTGGGCGTCCCTCACATGGCAGGGATCAGCCGCTTGTGGCCGCTGCTTTGGCGTCTCCACGTAATACTTCCATGAAACGCCCTGCGCGGCCAGCCGATTGATGATGGCGGCAAAGCTGAAGCCGTCGGGATCGTCCATCACCTCTTTCAATCTTTCCAGCTCATGATTTTGGGAGCAGACGTTGTCAATGAGCCCGCCGGAAGTGGCGGCGACGGTGTAAACATGGTTGGGCATGCTGGGGCCGTTGAGCGACGAGAAAAAGCGGTCCGCCAGCGTGTAATGCCGCGCGTAGGCCCAGTAGTTTGGAATGTCACGCTGATCGAGGTAGCCCATTGTGAAGGGACTTCCTTCCGCCCACACAAAACCGTCCATCGTTCCGTGATCGTAAGCGGCATGAGCCGCGCTCCAGCTGTGGCTGAGGTCGCAGGCGGGCATTGGTATTCGGATGTGGAAAGGTTTGATGCAGCGAGTGGAACCGGGAAGCACCGGCGAGCATATCCCCGGATAAAACCCATCCGCGCCCGGATAGGTGCCGAAATAGTTGTCGAAGCTGCGGTTCTCCTGAATGATCCAGACGACATGGTCAATCTTGTCGATGCCGGTCTTCTTCGCTTGCGCCTCTGAGGCTTGGGCCTCCGGCGCAGACGCCTGCGCACGGGCTACGGCGCACGGGATCAAAAATAGAAGGGCGGTGAGTATCAGGATCGCGCCAAAGCGCAGGACGCGATTCGGGATCTTGCAGGTCGGGTAGGGCTCAAGGAAGAACATCGTGGTGATCTCCTTTCAGCGCGTCATTATCGGCCTCAGAGTTTACCGCCAAGACCGATGGGACGCTACCGGTTCTTAGGCGTTGATGAAATTGCCGAATCATTGCCGCAGAGGGGCGGCGACACGCGGTTCTGGGATTTTGCGGCCGCGCGGTGTGCGGTTCGCGCCGCCGTCCTCCCGCCCAGCGGGTTAGAATGATTCGCAGCGACGATGAAGACATTGGCCAATCCGAAAGACAAGGACGAAATCCTGCGGCGATTGCGGGCAATCAGCCCTGCGAGCCGGCGGCGGTGGGGCAAAATGTCGGCCCACCAGATGATCTGCCACCTGAGCGACGCCTTCCGGTCAGGCATGGGCGAGAAGGCCGTGGCCCCCGCACGCTCCCGGATTCCGCGTCCGCTTTTCCGATGGATCGCACTGTGGTTTCCGCTGCCCTGGCCGCACGGCGTCCGGGCGCCGCGCGAGTGGGACCAGGCGATCGGCGGTACTCCGCCCGGGAAATTTGAAGACGACCTCGGAGAACTTCGAAGGCTGCTCGACCGCGTGACGCGGCAGCCGAAGGATTTCGAGCGGGCGCCCCATCCCTACTTTGGCCGCATGACGGACGCGGAATGGCTGCGCCTCGGCTATCGCCACCTGGACCATCATTTGCGGCAGTTCGGCGCCTGAACGGATCGGGAGCGCCAGCCGCGGACAAGGTGATGAAGTGACGGCTTTGCGGAGAATATCGTACCTGCGAGTATTTTTATTCCTTGCGGTTTTGGCCCTGCTTCTTTTTGCAGCCGTGATCATCCGCTTGACCTGGCTGCTGCACACTCCCGTCCATACGCGGGACGGTTTTGAAGAAGCAAAGCTAAGCTCGATCTGGATTTCGTGGAGAATGGTTCCGCGGGCTTTCTCGATTCAGAGTGAGATCGTGCACGGCGGCCATGGCGCGGCGAAAATTACGCTCCGGGCCGGAGACCGTTTTGAGCCTGCAAGCGACGAGGGGGCGGCAAATGAGCGCGATGAACTGATGGAAGCTCCGCAGTTCTGGTCCCAGTCGGGAAGGACCTATGATTACGGGTTCAGCCTTTACCTTCCAAGAGACTTTCCGATCGTCGAAGACCGCCTTGTCATTGCACAGTGGAAACAGCTTTGCGAGTGGTTGAGCTGCCGTCCGGATAACCCGGTTCTTGCGATCAGGTACGTTGGTGGCGTCCTGTTCGTAACCCGCAAGAATGACGCCGGGCAAGCGACGATTTATAGATCGCAGGGCGAGATGCGCGGACGGTGGCTGGACTTTCGCTTTGTGACTCGATTTTCACAGGGGGACGACGGCTTTATCAGAGGATGGATGAACGGGCGGCAGATCGTTTGGTACCGCGGTGTCACGGCCTATCGCGCCGCACGGGGTTATCCGGCGCACGGATTCTTCTACTTCAAGATGGGTCTGTATCGGGATCTGATGAAGCAACCGATGACGATCTATCTTGACGACTTTCGCAAGGATCAGTGTGCAACACCTACTTGCGATTAGCTCGACGTATCGTGGATCAGACTGCAAGATTCCCCGCCCGGTGTACCTGCCGCCTCTGTGCTACCCTGCTTTGTGGAGGACGCGAATTGTGTTGCTCCATGAAGTAGCACTCATACCGTTTGATCCCCAGGAGGGTAGCTTCCCATGCGTTTGATTTCTTCCTGCCGTTCCCGCGTTGTAACACTTTCGATCGTCATTCTGTTTTCCTGCGCGGCCGTGCTCGGTGCCGGCGCCAATCCTCAGGCGCGCCAGGATCACGCCGCGTTCCAGCGCCAACTGGAATCCATCGCTTCCAGTTTCGGCGGCAAGGTCACGCTGGCCGGCGTGGATTTGAAAACCGGAGAGCGCTTCGGCATCCACCCGGACCGTCCTGTCCCCACCGCCTCGGTGATCAAGCTGCCGGTGATGGTGGAGGCTTTTTATCTGATGCAGGAAGGCAAGTTGAGCTGGTCGCAGCCGGTGAAAGAAACGGCCTTTGACCGCGTCCCCGGCTCCGGAATTCTTCAGGACCTGAACCCGCATATCAATCTGACGCTGGGCGACGCGATTACGCTGATGATCGACCTGAGCGACAACACCGCCGCCAATATCGTCATTCACCAGACCGGCATCACCCCGGTGAACGCGCGCATGCTGAAGCTGGGGCTGACGCATACCAAGTTGTTCGGCTACGTTTTCCACGCCAGGCACCCCGAGACCGCGGAAGCGAAAAAATTCGGCCTGGGCATGACCACAGCCGGCGATATGGTCAGCCTGCTCACGATGATCGAGGAGCGCGACATTATCACTCCCGCCGCCTGCGACCAGATGCTGAAGATTCTCAGCAAGCAAAGGGCCGTCGACGCCTTTCCCCGCTACACCAGCAACATTCCCGGCGTCACTTGGGACCACAAGACCGGCGCCCTCAACGCCGTCCGAAACGACGTCGGCATCGCACAAACGCCCGCCGGGCCGATCGTGCTGGCCGGCTTTGCTTACGATTCTCCCGACCAGCAATGGACCGCCGACAATGCCGCCCTGCTGGTGCTGGCCCGGCTGGCCCGCGCTGTCCTGGACCATTTCCTCCCCGCGCCCGCGGCAGCAACTAAGTAGAAGGGCAACGTGCGCCGGGTTTACCAATACAACATTGAGTGCCATGTTGGCGTGTTCGCGCTATATTAGGCAAACATTATGCGTACGGACCTCTTTGTAACTGGAACGGACACGGGGGTTGGCAAGACGCTGGTTTCGGCGCTGTTGTGTGCGGCGCTGGATGGT
>JARRJI010000328.1:0-4430 GCA_037379595.1 Acidobacteriota bacterium
CTGGAACGGCCGCTCGGAGGAAGTTTACGGAGCCGTGCTTCCCCCTTTCCGAAAGCACATCTTCCTGACCACGAAAGCCAACCAGCGGACCCGCGCGGGCGCCGAGGCGGAGTTGCACACTTCCCTGAAGCGCCTGCGCACGGATTACGTGGACCTGTGGCAAATCCATGCTGTGGGCGAGAGGCAGGAGGTGGAAGAGATCTTTGGCCCCGGCGGCGCCATCGAAGCTTTCGAAGCCGCCAGGAAAGCCGGGAAGTGCCGCTTTATCGGCTTCACGGGCCATCGCGATCCGCGCGTCCACCTGGCCATGCTCGACGCCTATGACAAGTTTGATTCCATCCTGATGCCGCTCAACATTGCGGATGCCGACTACCTGAGTTTCCAGAAGCTGACTCTGCCGGTGGCGGCGGAGCGCGGCATGGGAATCCAGGGAATGAAAAACTTTGCCAATGCCAAGCTGTTGCAGCGGTTCAGCGCCGGGGATTGCCTGCAATACGTGCTGAGCCTGCCGGTCAGTTGCACGGCGATCGGCTGCACCACCATAGGCCAACTGGAAGACGACGTCCGCATCGCCCAGCAGTTCAAACCGATGTCGCCCGATGAGATGCAGGCTCTGCGGAAGCGCGCTGAGCACATCGCAGGCCCCGCGCTGGAAGACTGGAAACGCGACGTCCGGACTCGTGCGAGCGGCCCCGCCCCGGCGGGCGAAAGGCACGGGTAATGCCAGTGGGCTTTGGCTGCGGAACGTGCTGGGCCGCCCCTTTCATAGATGCGCCGCCCGCGATGAACGGCCCGACCTGAACCGTCAGACCGCCCTCGACCCGCCCCCGGCTCCCAGAACTGGAAGTGACTCTTGACCACGCCGGCGACGTTATAGACGCTCTACCCGCTCACCGGAAGATGTACGTGAACATAAATGCCGGACCCACGGCCCATTTCTGTTGAATGGGCGGCTCGCTGAGATTGGGGGGAACGACGTCACCCACTTTAAACCCACCGGCGAGGCTGGATTCGCGGCCCACTTCGACTCCAACAGTGACCATGGCCGCACGTCGGAAGGAGAGGCTGCCGCCCACGACATACTCCACGTTATTGCCCACAGCGCCGGAGCTGAGGTTGACTGCAGCACCAGTGCTGAAATGGAAGGCCCACTTCTCGTTCCACTCCTTAAGCCTGGTATTGACCAGGACAACGGGAACGGTTCGGAAGCTGGACTGGCTGGTCAGGCCGAACTTTGAGACCACGGCAGGGTTCCCGTTAGCATCGGTACCCGCGGACTGCACAAACGCATAATTGCTCTCCGTGAGCCTGGCGAAGCCGAATCCGGCGCTGAAGGTCAATGGAGAAGAACAGACCACGGTGACAATTTCCTGGGTGGCGGGAGAAGCCGGCTTGGATGCGAGCCGGTCGACCTTGCTCAAAAACACTCTCGTCTGCTTGTTGCCTGAAAAAGCAAACCCGCATCCCTCGGGAACACTCCAGGTGAACGAATTCTCCCCGCCTTTTTGAATGGCACTCAATATCGACTGCCAGCTTGCAAGGGAAGCGATGGCGGCCTTGTAGGCCTGCGCCTTCTGGCTGCCGCTGTCAATTTCCGCGACCTTCGAAGCGAGATCAGCAACCGAGGTTTTGAGCCCGTCATAGTCTCTCCTCTTGTCTTTGTACCAATCCGTCCACTCGCTCGGTTTTTCCTGGGGGAGCCGGTTTATCCAATCCTCGAGTTTCTCGATGTTGTTCTTGAGTTGCATGATGTCTTCAACCGGCCATGGCTTTGCTTGAGCCCCCTCGATCGTTCCCTTTACCGTTCCGATTTCTGTGATGATCTGACCGACTCCGCCTTGAGTCTGCAACAGGGCGTCAGACCCGCGGACAAGCGTATTTAGCGCGGTGGTGGCGTCGTTTGTCTTATTGACTGCCTCGCCCACCTCCGAAGTCAAATCGCGCAAATTGTCCTGGAGAAGATTGCTGTCGGTGGTCAGGGTCGAGAAAACAACCTCGATCTCCTGATTCCAGTCCGGCGGCCTAAAAAGTTCTCTTGAGATTGTCGCCTTAACTAAGGGAGTGGGAGCCGCGGCGACAGGCGGAATGAACCCAAGTTTCGACAAGTCCGGTCCGGCGGAGTATGTGACCGTTTGGCCGACCTGAACGTTGTAACGAACGACGTTGACGTTTTTGAGCACGATTGTCACCGGCCCTCGAACTTTTTCGCCCATGGTTGTAAATCGGGCCACATTCACGCTGTATTGCCTTTTAGGCTGTCCTTCGGAGTTGCGGGAAGGGGTCTGATTGCCCGGAGCAGTAGCTGTCTGGGCCAGCAAGGGAATGGAAAGGGTGCAAACCAGTGCGAGGAAAACGAATCGCCGAGCAAAATTCAAGATGTTCTCCTTTGGAAGAGAGTTGCAAAGGCCGGCTGGCGCAGACGGCGGGTGGCGCGCACATTCCCGCATCTGCAATGTGTGCGGTTACTGATCATCACGAGATAGTAGCCACAGCACCGGTCTTGTGCCGTGGTGCTGTGCGGGCCGCGACCTGCGGATCGCAGCGTCGAAGGCTTACCGGGGTTTCCCTTGCCCCACAGCACCCAAGCCGGCGGTGGGGGCACAGCCGTTGCAGGAGCAAGAAACCGCAGGCCGCCCTGCCCTGCCAAAGCAAACTATGCCGCGATAATCCCGGCGCTACAAAGGCAAGAGCCACAGGCCGTGAAGGCTTGCGCTACAGAAACTTCCATTCTTCTTGCCGGGCTTGCAGATTTCTCCGCCTATATATCACTTGCGGGGTGGAAAGACAAGAGAACTTTACGGCCACGGTGGGAATGGCCCCTCGCCCGCCCCGGCGTTGTGGGGCATCTTCTGCCTCGGCGGTGGCTCTGAATTCACCGGAGGAGGATGCCTCCGTCGCGGCCTGGATGAAATGAGGTAAGCGGCATCCGTCGCCTGGATCACGACGCTACAAACCGGCATCCACGGCAGGGTGGGCCGTGCCTTCGCCATCCGTGGCGCATCGCATCGCGAATCTTTTTGACTCGCGCGATCTTCAGTTGGCCACGGCATGCCTTCGATGCCGTGGTTTCGTCCAGCCTGCAAAAAGGCTGCTACCTGCTAAAGAGTTACGTTGCAGGTGTCCACAGGTGCATTGACGTCGATCTGCTCCTGCTTGACGACTTTCCCTCTTTTCTTGACCTGCAGCATATGTTTGCCGAAAGGCACTTTGTCGATCCGGTAGTGGCCCTTGATGTCGGTATAACTCCAGTTGTCGCCGATCTGGACGACGTACCCCATCGCCGGGGTCTTCGCTCCCAGCATGACGACACCTTGTACACTGGCACTTTGCTGTGTCTGCCGTGCCTGTGACTGGAACACCGGCGCCAGCAGCAGCACAATGAATGGTATGATCCATGCTTTTCTGGCCATCGTCACCACCCCTTTTCAAAAAGTTCCGTCACTGACCATCCGATTCCTTCAATCGCGACGGGAAGTCAATATTCTTCATCTCAGCGGTGTTGTCCGGGAGGCTGTACAGGAAGACTGAATTCCCGGTATCCGTAAAGATCTTGCCCGGCGGCGTCAGCAGGTACAAGCGTGCGTTGCTTTTCTTGAGATTCAGATTGAAGGGTGTGGCCAGCTTGAAGTGCCCGTCGCTGTCGGGTTGCTCCTCGGCCACCGCCAGAACCACCTTGACGTCATGCAGTCCCGGGCCGACGGTGCCGCTGATGGTCGGACCCTGCCTTGCGATCTTGTAATACGAGCCGAAGAGCATGCCGTAAATAATCAGAAATCCGGCCACGGCTCCTCCGGCTCTGTATTTATGGGTCTTGATGACCGCTGATGACTTGAGGAGCTTGAAGAGAACGTAGGCTCCCCCCAGACTGAGCAGGAAAAAAATCGAAAGAGTTTCGACGATCATTTTGCCCCTCCCCTTGATGATTTCTCAGGTGGCCTGGCGTGAACTGTTTGAGAGTGGTCCGCCCCCTGTCTGAAACAAAGCCCCATGCCCCATGCTTTGTCGGCTAGCGAACTTGTTTTGGAACTCCTCCCCGAACGGTGCCCCGGACTCATTATCCCTTACGAAAAATACTTATGAAGATACTTCCGCCTGACGTCTTGCCCCGACTATCGGCTTTCTTCCTTCCGGCCTTGCCCCTCTTCGGTGGCTACGCACGCATGGAACGGTCCGCCGGGTCTGAGCCACGCCGGCCCGCCAGAGATTGATTGCCCTTTATTTTGTTAGGCGTAAAATCTCTGCCAAAACCGTCATCGCCGGAAAAGATTCTTTTTCGCGCGCCGCGGCTGGTGCAGAAGCTTGCCTCCCAGTGTCTGCGGTTTCGCGAAGCGAGAGGTTCTTAATGAGGAACACAAATCAAAGTGACGCCGGGTGCTGTAGCGCCGGTGTCCCCACCGGCGCATTTTCGGCGCTGAGGACAGCGCCGCTAC
>JARRJI010000329.1:0-6789 GCA_037379595.1 Acidobacteriota bacterium
GGGTTATCCAACTTGCTTTGAAGTTGTCCTTCTGAAGAGAAGGAGTAAAATCAGGAGCAGGCGGGCCGGATGCGCAGGCAGGCGGGCGGCCAGATAAGCCTATGTAAGTAGGCTATGTACCGCACGAAAAGCTCTCAAATGGGACGCATGGGATTTTCAGAACAAGATTTTAGAAGTTTTGTAACTTACACATGTAATGGCATTTATCGAAAACAATCGCGCCGGAATTTGTACCTCTGCAAGGAAAATGTTTCCTTTCCGAACAGTGGGTAAAAATTTCAACCTGCCCTTTCGCGCCCGCCCGCAATGGTCCGGTCGAACAGAGGAGGAACCTTGATTCGCCATCTCATCACCTGCACCCTGGCTCTCGGACTCTTCGCCGTCCCGGCCTTCAGCCAGATCGCCGTAACCCCTCAGACCACGGTGTTCATTGACTCCCGTGAGCCGGGACCTGTTCAGAAAGCCGCCCGGGACCTGTCCAGTGATCTGCAAAAGGTGTTCGGCAGCCCGGTCCGGATTGTTCATGACCCGAGCAAAGCTCATGCCACAACGCTCTGGATTTCCGACCAGTTCGATCTGCCTGAAGGCGTTGCCAGGCCCTCCGGATGGGAACGTTTGCACATTCAAGCCGTGAACCATCCGCGTCCTGGCTCACCAGCCGTACATGCGGTCGTGTTGACCGGTTCGGGCATGCGGGGTACGATTTATGCCATCTATCAGTTTTCCCAACAGCTTCTGGGAGTCGATCCGCTTTACTGGTGGACAGGACTCCAGCCGCAACGACGCTCCGAGATTGAAGTCCCAGATAATCTGTCTGAAACCCAGGGGCCGAAATTCCATTACAGGGGCTTTTTCATCAACGACGAAGACCTGCTGACGGGCTGGGTGCCGGGCAAGAAGACCGGAATCTCGCTCAAGGTGTGGAACAAGATCTATGAAACCATCCTTCGACTCAAAGGCAACATAGTATGTCCCGGAACGTGGATTTTCCCGGACGATCCTCAGATCAAGCTGGCTGGCGAGCGCGGACTGATCATCACGCAACACCATGCCATCCCCCTGGGACTGAACGTGGCGCGCTGGCCAAAGGACGTGCCTTACAACTACACCACGCATCCCGAGATTCTTGAGCGAGCCTGGAAGGACTCCGTCCGGGAGTATCCGCCTGGTGTGCAGGTGCTCTGGACCGTCGGTTTGCGGGGATTGTCTGACACCAGCTATGCCTCAATGGATCCGAGCGTCCGAGGCAACAACAAAGCTCTTGGGCAGCTGATCAGCAAAGCGATCGCCAACCAGATTCAGATCGTGCGCGCGGTGCATCCCGATGCCCAATTCATCACCAGCCTGTGGGCAGAGGGAGCAAGGCTCATGCGGCAAGGCGATCTGAAAATTCCTTCCGAGGTCGGTAAGGTATGGGCAGACCGCGGCTACGGCTACCTTCAGGACGGAGGTGAAGTGACCGCCGGCGAGGGCGCTTACTATCACGTGGCCATGATGAACGGGCGTGCCAATCAGCTGACGGAGATGGTTCCGGTTGAACGCATTGATTCCGAGCTCGGCCGGTACATCAAGGCCGGAGCTACAAACTATCTGCTCCTGAATACCAGTGATATTCGCCCCGTACTGATGACCACCAAGGCGGTTATGGATTTGGCATGGAGTGGACTTCCCGCGGGGGGAGCCAATGCCAGCGAAGACTACTACAAGACATGGTCATCCAGGGAATTCGGAGCCAAAGCCGCTTCGCAGATCGCAAAGGTCTATGAGGAATATTTCAACGCACCCGCCCATTTTGGCCAGCCTGAGCGTGAGTACGGCGACCAGCTTTACCATAGCGAGGCCCGTCTTATGATGCTCACCTACATGATCGACTCACCGCTCTACGCAATTCCAAGCCAGACACCAAAATGGAGGGAGCCTCATATCTTTAATCCGTTCTTTCGGTTTCGTTACGGCCCGAGAACCTCAAAAGCGTGGCTCAATGAGGCCACAAAAAGAGAAATCAAACAGTGTGGAAGCGCGCAGCCACGTTGGGACGCCGTATGGAAAGATGCAATCCAGGCCGAACAGCTTGTCCCGCCCGATCGCCGACCTTTCTATCGCGCGAGCGTGCTGGCCATGATTGCCATCAACCGGGAAAGCAACCGGATGTTGTTTCAGGTTTCCAAGGCGATCGAGGAGGCCCAGAACGGCCCGACCAGCGAGGCGCGGCAGTCACTGCAAACGGCCCTGCTGGCACTCAATTCGATTCAAAAAGCCGAAGAGACTGCTGAATACGGTAAGTGGAAAAACTGGTATCGAGGCGACTGGCTGACCGGCGTATACCGGACGCACCAGATCTTGATAGTCTTTTCGAAGTTTCTAACCGATCCACTCACTCATCTTCCCCCACCGATTCTCTGGAACGGATGGGAAGCCTATTACCACATCATGCACTACGAGGGTGACCGCACGGCAAACGTGAAGTAAAGAACTCACTGACGCCGAAGCTGTTGAGAGTCACCCCAACCTTACAGACTCGCATTGCTGCGCACGCCTGCATCTGAACCATTCAGGAGGGGTAGCGATTTCCGGCTTGGACGAATATCGGATCTTTGGAAGTGCCGCCGGAATGCCTGGGGAGTCATCCCTTCCCTGCGACTGAAGGTACGATTAAAGGTCTTCAGGCTACCGAACCCAGCTTCAACAGCGATCTCGCAACACTGAAGGTCCGACTCGACGAGCAGTTGTTTGGCGCGTTGCAGGTGGCACCGCATAATTTCAGAAAGGACAGGCCGGCCCATGGCACGCAGGAATCGCCGTTCCAGGGTGCGTCGGGAAACGCTGATTTCATTTGTGATGTCACTGACGCTGATGGGCTCCCTCGCGTGATCACGAATAAAACGGAGTGCTTCTGCCACCAACTTGTCTTTCTGTGCGATCACGTCGCTCGACAGACGGGTCATGACGTGGGTGGGCTCTACCCACACAACCCGTCGCGGAGGCGGTTGTCTGTTCATTAAACCTTCGAGCAGGCGAGCCGCCTCATAACCCGCCCTTTCCAGATCAAGGGCCACGCTCGAAAGCGGTGGAGAGGAAAGCTCGCACATCATCTCATCGTTATCAACACCCAGCACGGCCACATCATCAGGAACCCTTAGCCCCGCCGTTCTGCACGCCTGGAGGACTTCCCGTCCGCAGGCATCGTTGCACGCCATTAAACCGACCGGTTTCGGAAGAGTTTCAAGCCATTTGACCAGCATGGGCTGCTCACGCTGCCAACTCCTGATCCAATCCGGGCGCTGCATCCAGTTGTCCAAGGTCAAATAGTGCACGGAGCAGTCGCGGCCGGAATCGCGGCCCAAACCGACAAAAACCTTTTCGCGAACAGTGGACCAATGGCAATTAGGGAATCCGCAGAAGGCAAGATGGCGGAATCCTGTTTCAATGAAGTACGATACGGCCAATTTTGCTATTGCCGCAGAGTCAGTGCGAATTTCTCCTAATTTGTCCCGCGCTGCGGGACGACCGGATTCGCTCAGGCTGGAAGCCACAAAAGGCAGATGCATGGAACGGACAAGCCGTTCCATTTCCGGCGATTGAATGCGAGCGATGATGCCGTTTCCACGCCATGACTCCACCTTGGGAAGGACTTGTTCAAAGTGCCCGGGCGCTACGTGGAGCGACCATGGCCCGTGAAGGCGTGAGTAACGAAGAATTCCGCGCAATAGCCCGCGCCCGTATTCCGTGGAAGTCTCAAGCAGTAAAGCCACCTGAGGTATTCGAGCACGGTATTGGCCTTTGCTCATAATCCTTCGATGCTGCGCAATCTGAATGAGTTAGCTTGAGATTACAACCTTCTCCTATTCCAGGGGAACAAAAGTCTAGATGATTGCGGTATCGCAGTCCAATCGCGTCTTGCGGCCTTTCAGAGAGGCATCCTCCGAACATTGAGGGATTCAACTTCCTGCAGAACACGACCCAATAGCTGGCGTAATCAGGCCTTCGGGCTTGTATGGAAGAATTGGACTGGGAAGACGGGCGCCATCCGCGTACCCGTTTCGGGTCCCAGGAGGCCGCGGGAACGGCTTGGTTTTGCGTCGAGGGCCAACGGCGATCACGCTCCCCGCCCCTGTCGTGTGGCAGACTCCCCCTTAGTTGGAGGATTCCTGACAGTACTCTCCTCGCGCCAGCCGCGTCCTCTCTGACGGGCGCAAGCATAGCATGGGTCAAGCTGCGGTCGCAGACCATTTATGCCATCCACATGGCGCTGGCCGCGTCGATGCGCTAACGGGTTCTTGAAAAACGTTTCGGGATTGTGTCATTCCGAGCAGCAGCGAGGAATCTCGCTTTGGAATCAGGGGATTTATGAGATTCCTCGTCGCCCTTCGGCTCCTCGGAATGACATGCAGCACGAGTTTTTCAACAAACTGCTAAGCNNGAGGAATCTCGCTTTGGAATCAGGGGATTTATGAGATTCCTCGTCTCCCTTCGGCTCCTCGGAATGACATGCAGCACGAGTTTTTCAACAAACTGCTAAGCAACCAGGGTTAGCCAGTTGAGTGGCATTAACGATTACGCACAGTTCCTATTTTGGTGGATAAGACTTCAGCAGTTTCGTAATCGCCTTGTTCAGCCTCTGCTGATTTTTCTCCTGGTTCTTGCTGGGGTCGATGGTCTTCGTTGCTCTTCCCGTCCAGACCAGTTTTTTCTCAGCGACGTCGTACAGATCCAGGACGAGGGTTCCGATGTTGATGGTCGAGCTTGTGGCCTCAGCCATGCCGCCACCAAGGCGCCACGCACCGCCCATGCCATAGGCGTTCCACTCCTTTTCCTTATCGACGGAGATCTGGTAGCCGACGTAGAGGTTTGCCTGATCACTGTCCGTCTTGGTCAAACCTTTCATCGAGAGCTGCGAATCAACGGCCTGTTTGATCTCCTGGTCCATAATCTGATCCGGGTAAGAAGCGCCCTTGATCTCCACCCACTTGTAGGTCTTGTACTTTGAAAAATCGGTGCCGGGCATGTAGTTGGTTCTAACGGTCTGCGCCATGGCATCCACCACAACAAGCAAAGCCAGCACCAATCCCAACCCGAGGACACCTGCCGTGTTTCGTAAACTGTTACGCATCGTAATCCTCCGATTCTTCGCATGCCGCGTTAAAAATGTGGCCTGTTGTCCCCCTTTTATCCGTCTTCGTCCTGCTTGCCTGCAGGCAGATTGGACTTTCTAAACCGCCCCATTAGCCGTATGCGTAACACGCAAACGGCGTAGGAATAGCCTCTGACAACAGGCCTTTTCCCCCGGCGGCGCTGCAGCTGCCGGCTCAGAACTTTCAAGAAACGTGACGGCGGCCTTGGAACTCGAACGCAACACAGCGCAGCTAGTGGAACATGCGGATCGCTCTGAAGCTACCGTCAGAGCCCGATTGAAACAGGTCCGCCGCTGACAGCGCTCACAGAATCCTTCTCTACTTGCCCATCCTACGGCCTGTGAAGCATCTGCGCACCTGTCAAAACTGACAGTTGGCGGGGGACCCCAATGAAATTAGTCTACAAACAGGATTTTAAAGCCATTCGGGAAGGGCCAATCGCACGAGTCCGGCAGTCAAATCGGGACTGTTCTGAGCGTTCCTTGCTCTATGAAATGCTATCGCGACATCGGTTCATGTTTTGCAACGGCTTTCCAAGGTTGCAATGAAAGGAGAGAGGAAAATGGAGACCGCTTCTGCACAGAAATCGCTGCTCACGAAAATCGGGGGATTATGGAGCACACGTAGAGCCGGAATCCTTGTTGCCCTCTGCGTTCTCTTCTGGAATGGCGCAACTCCTTCGCTGGCACAACAGAAGGGGCAGTGGATTCCCGGGCAATACGGGCTGAACGCTGGCATTGGGGGACCTCCTTTGAAGGCTCAGGAACGAGATGCAGCCTCTGAAAGCTGCGGAACCGGCGGAAGCCAATGAAGCGACCCTGGCCGGCCCGTTGAAAGGAAACGAGGAGATATCGCCGGCGGAGGAGACGCCGCAGCTCGACTACGCGTACAGGAACTACCTCAAATTCTATGGGGACACGAATACAAGGCAGGACGGTCTGCAGGGGCCAACCCAACCGTTGCGCAGTTTCGGCGGCGCCGGATGGGCCCCGCAAGCTGGCGCGAATCCGAACAACAATCCGGGAAGTCCGGCGCCTTCCAGTGACGGGTGGCATGTGAACTTCAGCCCGTATCTCTGGTTGTCCGGCATCCACGGAACAACAGGCGTTCAGGGACGTGAGGCGAGCATTCACGCCAGCTTCGGCGATGTTCTCTCCTACCTCAACCTCGGTTTCATGGGGACCACCGAAGTGCACTACAACCGCATTGTTGTCCCTGTCGATTTCATGTGGATCAAGCTCAAGGACGATAAGGCGCTTCCAGAGGAACTGGGCCCAACATCAGCAAAAGCAGAATTCAAGCAGACGATCCTGACCCCGAGCGTCGGATACAGACTCATTGATGGCGAGAAATTAAAGGCGGATGGCCTTGTCGGAATCCGCTACTGGCACCTCAGCAGTTCGCTCAATCTCCAGCCTTCGGAGTTCGGTAGTTTTTCGAGCACGGTCAACTGGGTGGATGTTCTCGGAGGAGGCCGGATTGAAGCGGCGCTCACTCCAAAACTGTCGATTACCGTTATCGGTGACGCGGGGGGTGGCCAGGCGAACTCCGACTACGAAGTCGTCGGCCTGATTGGCATGCGGGTAGCCAGGAAATGGACACTCTTGGCGGGCTACCGTTACATGTCCGTCAACTATCGTCCTTCGTCCACCTTTGT
>JARRJI010000330.1:0-5147 GCA_037379595.1 Acidobacteriota bacterium
ATGCGCCCGAATATTTCCCTGACGATGGGTCTGCGTCTGGAGGGCCAAAACGACATTCAGGACCATTTTGACGTGGCCCCGCGCATGGGCTTCGCCTGGGGAATTGGCGGCGGAGCAAAAGGTCCCAGGACCGTCTTAAGAGCCGGGGCGGGCATTTTCTATGACCGCCTTGACGTCGGCAATATTCTCCAGGCGGAACAGTTGAATGGCTTCAACCAGCAGCAATTCTTTGTCAATTCGCCCGATTTCTTTCCGCCGTATGTTCCGTCCACCAGCACGCTGACAGGTTCAGCCACCTTCCCAACCGTCTATCAGATCAGCCCAACCTATAAGTCTCCGTATGTTATTGAGGCAGCGGTTGGCCTTGAGCGGCAAATTACCAAGAATATCAGAGGGTCCGTCACCTATATCAACACGCACGGGGTCCACCAGCTTCTCACCCGCAATATCAACGCGCCCCTTCCGAGCACTTACGACCCGGCTGATCCATCGAGCGGCGTGCGGCCCTTCGGCGACGTCGGCAACATTTATCAATATGAGAATGCCGGCCTCTACAACGAAAACCAGTTGATTGCGAACTTCAACGTCAACCTGGGTCCCACCCTCTCGCTCTTTGGCTTTTACACGCTTAGCTACGCCAATGGGAATGCGGGTGGTGGCAGGAACGGCGCCAGCTTTCCCATGAACCAATACAATCTTGCCCAGAGTTACGGACCGGCCGCGTGGGCAATCAGGAACCGCTTCTTTGTGGGCGGCTCATTCAGTGCTCCCTACGGGATCAGCCTCAGCCCCTTCCTGGTGGTGACCTCCGGTCACCCTTACGACGTCACCATCGGAGAGGATTTGAACGGGGACTCGATCTTCAACGACCGTCCCTCCTTCGGCACGGCGTCGTGCACCACTTGTGTCGTGACCTCATTGGGAACCTTCAACATCGCTCCCACGTCCGGCGAAACTCTTGTCCCTGTCAACTACCTCACCGGGCCCAGCCAATTCTCGATGAATCTTCGCGTCTCCAAGACGTTCGGCTTTGGGAAAGAGACATCGGGCGGCGGCGGCTTCGGTGGACATCATCATCACCACGGCGTAACCAGTCGGCCAATCGCACAATCAATCTGTTCATGAGCTTCAATTTCTAGGATTGCCTCTCAACAATAGGACGGCTGATTCAGCAGATGCCCTTTGTTTCTGGTGCCAGTGTGGGATCACCGGCGCTTCAACCGTGCGCCGGCAGTTCGATTGCCGGGTCTCGGCCAAACGTAATGCGAGTCTCCAAAGGCCGGGGCAAGCCAACTTCATACCTCTGGCCATCCGCTTATCCCTCATTAGAATTTCTTTCCCGCCCGACTGCTACATTGCTCATGCCGGCGTGCGTGTAGGTTGCGACTGCTGCGGGCCACGGTATATAATTTCCTGTTTGTGAGAGCCCGAAATGAAGATGTCAGTCTGCGCTCTCCTGGGGCTCCTGATAGGCGTGTCTGCGCTTGCTGCGTTTGCCTCAGGTCCCGCTCTGAAAAAGAATAAAAAGTTGATGGTCTCCAGTGGGGCCGCTCCACTTTCGCGTGCGACTGAGGAGTTCAAGGTCCTCACCGCCAAATGGGGCATGCGCCCGAACAGCCCTGCATCAGCGCGGCTGCATTATGGTCGAAAGTTGCACTGGCATGGACGCGTTTACGAGTACTTTCGTAACGACGCGCTCGATGCCATTCCCCACGAAGTCAATCAAAATGGCGGTACCAAGTCCCCGCTGCGCCGCAATCAGTTCGGCTTCAACGTCTCCGGGCCTGTGATCATCCCGCACGTGATCACGAATCCGGATAGCACGTTCTTCATGCTTTCCTACGAGGGTGTCCGTGAAACCATCTCGCGCGCTTCACTGCTCACCGTCCCCACAATTGCCCAGCGCAATGGCAACTTCTCAAAAACGGTGGACCAGGCCGGCAATCCGCTGATCATTTACGATCCGGCTGCCACGACTCCCAATCCCGCGTACAATCCGTCGCTGCCTGTTTCCACAAGTAATCTTCAGTACCAGCGCGCTCCCTTTCCCGGGAACATCATTCCGGTCGACCGTCTGGCCCCAAATGTCCAGCAGGCTCTTTCGCTTTATCCCTTGCCCAACGCGCACGTTGGCCCCTTCTTTCAAAACAATTACTTCGTCAACGCGCCGCAGAATGACACAGCAGACGGAATTATCGCCCGCGTGGATCAGTCCCTGGGCAGCCGGCAGCGCCTCTCCTTCCACACGGCCATTTCCAACGGCTTCCTGAGTGTTCCGAAGTACTTTCCGAACATCGCGAGCCCGACGGCTCCAGCCCAGCATTATTCCCGCTGGCAAGCCGAAATAAGCGACGTTTTCACGGCTACTTCAAAAACTGTGAACTCTGCCCACCTGGAGGTGATCTCCAACGTCGTCAAGGCAGGAACCGGCGCGACAACTCCCTTCCCGGTCTATCAGATTGACGGCGATTATCTCTCAATGGGCACCGACTTTCCTGAATCCCACAATGCCCGGAACACGATTGAATTCAGAGATTCGATCTCCACGCAGCAGGGCCGGCACTCTCTTCGGCTGACCTTCCGGGCCGATCAGTACCAGGTGAACTCCTTCACTCCCCAGTACCCCAGCGGTTACTTTGAATTCGGCTCGGGCCTGACCAGCCTGCCGGGCATCACGGATACGGGCGATCCGTTTGCGAGCTTTCTTCTCGGGCTGTCACAATACGCGGAGCGCTCAATCGTCACCGAGCCCTCCTATTTCCGGGACTCTTACCAATCCCTTTCCGGCGGTGACAGGTACCAGTTTTCAAAGAACGTGAAGGTCAGCGTCAGCCTCAATCTCAAACGCCACACGCCGCGAGTGGAAAAGTACAATCGCCAGAGCACGATTGACCCCGCCGTCTATGACCCCGCGTCCCGTCGGCTGGGCGCGCTTGTGTTTGCCAGCCGCGACGGAATCTCGCGAGGCCTGCGCCCCTCCAATGTCGACCTCGACTGGAGCATGGGGCTCGCATGGAACCCCGGCGGCGGCACCAAAACCGGAGTTCGCGCTTCGTACGACCACTGGTATGGTCATGTGCCGATCTACAACGGCCAGTTTGGCACTCAGGGATTTAACGCCAGTCAAACTTTTACGTCGGCAAATACTCAGCTCACGCCTGCGCTCGACCTGGTTGACGGCATCCCGCCGCTCGGCACTCCTCTGCCCGACATCAGCCCTTCGGCGGCTGATAACACGGTTGCCGACTTCCTGAATATGTCCAGCCTCGTGCCCGTTTACAACTCGGCTTCACTCTCGGTGCAGCGCCAGGTGCCGTTCTCAATAGTGGTTACTGTGGGCACGAACTTCAGTGCCGGCAAAAATATCCTGGTGGGCAACGGGGCCACCAATCCCGATGCCGTCAACCCCAGCTACTTGAAGTATGCCGACGCACTTTATAATCAGGCCTTCCGGCTCTCGCTGCAGCCGTTTCCACAATTCACAAGCTTCGACCTCTATCGTCTTTATCCCGCCGGGCGCTATCACCGGAACTCCGGGTACGTTCAGGTGGAGAAACGTGAGTCCTACGGACTTTCGTTCGCTGCCACTTACCGGTTCACCAGGCAGTATGACAATTACTCAGGCCCGTACGGGAATCAAGATCTGGTTAACCTGAGCAATGACTGGGCGCCCGCTTCCTGGAGACCACCCCAGTTCCTCCAGTTCAGCTACATGTACGATCTTCCTTTTGGGCCCGGCAAGCCGCTGCTGGACATCTCCGGGTGGGGCCGGCCGCTGGTCAGCGGCTGGTCCGTCAGCGGCATGGCCTACTGGAATGGCGGCAGGCCGCTGGCGCTTCAACCCGAATTCAACAACACCGGGAACGTGCTCTCCACGCTCTACGTCAACACCGTCCCCGGTGTGGACCCGCACGTGTCAAACCCAGGGCCGTCCGGATGGTTCAATCCTGCCGCTTTTGCTCAGCCGCCGGATTTCACGCTGGGAAACGCTCCGCGGACAATGTCGAATCTCTTAGGCCCGGGTTACAATTCGATGGATCTCAGCCTGGACAAACGCACGCCCGTCGGCGATACCTCGCTTGATTTCAACCTTACGGCGTTTAATTTTATCAACCATGCCAACTGGAATTACCCTGATACCACCATCGGACCGGTGTCGGCGCCCAATATCAATGCCGGCAAGATCATCGGTTCCTACGGCGGGCGAGTCATCCAACTTGGACTGATTTTGACCTTCTGATGCGAACCCTTGTCTCCGCCATGGCCGTTGTTCTCTTTGCCGCTCTCGGGGCCGCTGTCGCCCGGGCGCAGATGACCCGCACCTTCTCCATCCCCGCCTGGATCGATCATGGAAAATGTACAAAGTCTCCCACGTTCGACCCAACGCTCAATGGTAAGCCGGCAAAGGTCGACAGGAAGCTGGCCCCGAACAGCGATCAAGTTATCCTGGTCGTGTTTGATCTCACCGGCGATCTTTCACGCATTGATGACGCCGAGCGGGCCGTGATAACGAATATCTCCCATCTGCCCCGCAACACGTGGATTGGCGTATTGCGGGCGCAGGACGGGTTGCATGTCCTAGCCGACCCCACCTCAGACCGCCAGAAGGTCACGGATGTCATTCAATCCCTCACCAGCAGCGGAACACCGGGACTGCTGGAAACGGTTCGTCCGGCTCTTTCGCTGGGGGATGCAATGATTCGCAAGTCCCCGGTCCGTGTCGCGGTGCTCTACATCACTGACGGAAGCATCTATGACTACCGGGAAGATTACACCGATCCCGTCATTAATCCCAGTGACAAGCACGACCTTAGTCGGCGCTTCCGAGACGTGCTGATTAATGAGAAGATATCCAAGCTGGAGAGGCACATTCGATCGCTGGAAGCGCCGTTTTTCGTTGTCCACCTCCATTACCGGCAGAACAAACTCGATGTTGCGTACCAGAACGGACTGGATTCCTTGGCAAGAAATATGGGTGGAGAGGCTGTGATTTGCCGCTCAAGCGCAGAGATTCCGCAGGCCATCTCCCGCATCTTCGCCCGGATAACCAGCGCCTGGAGCCTTATTCTGTCCGTTCCAACCAACGACCACCATGACCTGCAAGTGGGTCTGAAAGCCTCGTGCGGCAGCGGGGGGCTGCCACTTTC
>JARRJI010000331.1:0-4365 GCA_037379595.1 Acidobacteriota bacterium
TTGCCTCGTTTTCCTGACGGAACCATCCGGCGAATGCCCTTCTTGATCTGGGCGATAGTTTTTCTGGGACCACTTTCCGGCTGAACCTTTTCGACACTGTCGCTGATGAGCTGCCCGCAAAAATCGGCCAGGGCATAGTGAAGATGGCTGGCCCCCATGTCGATTCCGACCATGTAGCCGTAATCCGCGTTGAGCTTGACTTGCCGGCCTCTATCCGCGGAGATTACCAGACGCGCCAGGCGAAGTTTCCGCACGTGATTCTTGACGGTGGAGAGATTCAGAGCAAGTTTGTCGGCGAGTTCCTGCGGCTTTACGGCAGGATGGCGTGTAATCTCTTCGAGGGTTCGAAATAGGCCAGTGTCAGGAAACAAGTTGTTATTCATTAAAGCCTCAGGCTGTTCGTGCGGTGTGCTGATGGCAACCTGCACAGAAAGGTTTACAGTCCAACTCCCTTTTTTGCGCGGGCTTGGAATTCCAGAGTCTACCGCGATTCCCGGTGGTTGCCAACCGGCCCAGCACGCACAATGAATTCAAAGGATCTCCAGCATGGAGTATCATCAGGACTTGTCAGCCATGAATCCAGTCATTCGAACCCGATGGAACCTTACTCCCCGCGAAGCGATGCGGCTCCAGGAACGCCTGCGCGAACGTGTGGTGCTCGAAGACCGATTTGACCACATCCGTTACGTGGCGGGCGCCGACATCGCTTTCGATCCGGAAACCGACATGGCTTTTGCCGGGGTTATCGTGTACCGATTTCCGGAACTCGAAGAAGTTGAACGGCGAATGGCCCGTCGCAAACTACGATTCCCGTACGTGCCCGGCCTGCTCTCGTTTCGCGAGAGCCCGATTCTGATAGCGGCTTTTGCCCGCCTTAAAACAGAGCCTGATCTTCTCCTGATCGACGGCCACGGCCTCGCGCACCCGCGATTGTTTGGCATTGCCTGCCATGTCGGCGTGCTGTTCGACAAGCCGGCCGTCGGCTGCGGGAAGTCCCTTCTGGTCGGGAAGGCCGGCGAGCCCGCTGCAAAAGCGGGATCAAGCGTGCCGCTTGAGTTCCGTGGGAAGCGCGTGGGAACCGTGTTGCGAACTCGCGACAACACCCGGCCCATCTTTGTGACGCAAGGGCACCGGGTTTCGCTGGCGACCGCTGTGAAGCTGGTGCGCCAATGCCTTGATGGCTACCGGATTCCCAAGCCGACACGCGAAGCCGACCGTTATGTGCGCGAGCTTCGGCGAACCTACCAGGAAAAACGGCTCAAGCGTTAGCGCTTCGCTGCCGATCTTTTGTCGCGGCCGTCGTGCGTTATAATGCGAGATAAGGAGCGATTATGGCGAACCGAACTGCTGTTTCATCCCGCGCGGGTCAACCGTCAATTCGGGAGAAGGCCCAACTGATGTCGGCCTCGGAAATTGACCGCACGATTTTGCGTCTGGCTCATGAAATCCTCGAACGGAATAACGGCGTTGGAGATCTGGTGCTGTTGGGGATTGAGCGAAGAGGCTTGCCTCTGGCCCGGCGCCTCGCCCAGACGATGGCCGGGATCGAAGGTGCTGAGCCCCAGGTGGAGACGCTCGACATCACTTCCTATCGCGACGATTTATCAGAAGCCAGCCAGCGTCCCGCTGCGGAATCTGCTCCTCCGAAATTTTCAGTGGACGGCAAGAAAGTCATCCTGGTGGATGACGTCCTTTTCACGGGGCGCACCACGCGCGCGGCAATGGAGGCTTTGCTGGAGTATGGACGCCCGCGGCGCGTGGAGCTTTGCGTGCTCCTTGACCGTGGGCATCGCGAATTGCCCATCCTGGCCAACTACGTCGGCCGCACTCTTCAGACTTCCGAGGACGAGGTGATCGAGGTTCACCTCCGCGAAGTCGACAACGAAGACCGTGTGATCCTGTGCGAAAAAGCCGAGTGACCCGCTTGCCCGGTTCTCAGCCGTAAACCCCAGATTAATTCGAGTCAGCTCTAAGTGGATTCCTCGTCGCCGGCTAAACTCAGTCTCACGTGTTTTGCCTTGAGGTTGTCCTCGATTTGCGCCAGAACGTTGGGCGGGCAGCCTTTCCACACGGGGACGACTTTGTTGCCCAGGTAAGGCAGGTCCTTCACGCCTTCCTCGCTTGAGAAAAATCCGCCGACCACCAGACCGCGCAGATGGTTGAAAAACACCACGTAGTTTGAATCCTCCGGCACGGCCTTGTCCGGATATGCGATGCGGTCCAGCATCTTCTTTTGCTGGGCTGACGTGGAGCTGATGAAGTCATGGCCGAACTCCCGATTGCATTCCAGGTCAAGCCAGGTCAGTCCGCCGAGTATTTCCGCCTTGAGTTTTCCGCCCTTGAAGTCGAGCCAGTCGTCGATAAACGCCGGAACCCCGGCCTGGCTGGCGCTGCTGCTGCGCTCGTCGGCGGGAATGATGAGATCGCTCAAGACTTTGATGGTTTCCCATTCGTGGTCGTTAAAGACCTTGCGCTGATACGCAGAGGCTGCCTTCGCCGCCGCAGCGCTTCCCGAAGTTTTCTGCTCCGCAGCCAGGGCGGTTCCCAAGGGGATCAACGCCGCCGGCACAACGGAAAATGCCTTCAGCATGTCGCGCCGTTTGATGGCGCCTTCGCGTTTGGCTTTTTCGTTTTCAGACATGATGGTTATCGCCCCCTGTTAAAGCCTGAATCTTTGCTGTTAGATATTGCGCTTCCTCACCTCGTCCACAATATGCTCTGAAGTTCGCCAGGCCAGAGCCATAATGGTCAGCGTCGGGTTCTTGTCGGCATTGCTGACGAAAGGCGCCGCGTCAGTGATAAACAGGTTCTTGCAGTCCCACGCCTGGCAATAGGGATTCAACGCGGAGGTGCTGCGATTGGATCCCATCCGGGCTGTTCCGACTTCGTGAATGATTTCTCCGCCGCGCGAGATCCCCCAGTTCTCCTCGGCGCCATAAGTTCGCACCACTTCTCCGCCGGCGGTTTCGATGATTTCGCGGAAGGTTTCGCGCGCGTGCCGGGCCTGGAGGATTTCGTCCTCGGTCCATTTGAAGTGGAATTTCAGCACCGGGATTCCCCATTCATCGAGAACGTTCTTATCAATCTCGCAATAGCTTTCGTTGTTGGGAATCATTTCGCCGCGGCTGGAAAAGCCCACGAACGCGCCGTACAATTTCCGGCATCCTCGCTTCAGCTCCAAACCGTAGCCTCCTCCCAGGTAGCGCTGCGAATTGCCGAAAATTCCCGCTCCGGGCATGCCGCGGCCGCCGCCGAATTCAATGTGATATCCGCGGGCGAAGGGAAGCTGGTTCTTGAACTGTCTGTCGTAATTCCACCAGGGCATGTAAAGTTGCATTCCGCCGACCCCGTCGCCGTTATGCGGCGGAAGGTCCATCAGCACGGGGAAGAATCCCACCGTGCCATCCGCGCCCACGGTGTCCATCAGGTAGCGGCCCACAACTCCGCTGGAGTTCGCCAGCCCGTCGGGGTGCTGCGTGCTGCGGGAATTCAGCAGCAGCCGCGAGGTCTCGCAATTGCTGGCGGCCAGCACCACAATTTTCCCGCGCGCCTGCACTTCCTTGCGCGTCTTCTTGTCGATGTAGGAAACGCCGGTCGCCAGCCCGTCGGGTCCCGTCAGAACCTCCCGCACCATGGCGTTGCAGATGACGTCCAGATTCCCCGTTTCCATCGCCGGAGGGATCAGGACCGTCGGCGAGGAGAAGTTCGAGGAAGTTGCGCAGGATCGTCCGCACTGGGAGCAGTAGTGGCAGGCCGGCCGGCCGTGATGTGGCTGCGTGAGGATCGATAACCGCGATGGGATGCAGGGAATATGGAGCTTCCCGCAGGCTTTCTGGATCAGCAGCTCATAGCATCGAGGTTTGGGCGGCGGCAGGAATTTGCCGTCCGGCGCGTTTTCAATGTGGTTGTTCGCGCCGAAGACCCCGATCAGCTCTTCCGTCTTGTCATAATAGGGCGCCAGGTCATCGTAGCTGATCGGCCAGTCGAAACCTTTGCCGTCGCGCGAGTAAGGCTTGAAGTCGTAGGGGCCGAAACGCAGAGAGATTCGCCCCCAGTGATTGGTGCGCCCTCCGAGCATCCGCGAACGGAACCATGTCCAGTCCGTTCCGGGAGCGTTGATATAGGGTTCGCCTGGTATCTGCCACCCGCCCACGGCGGCGTCGAAGTAGCCAAATGTCGTGTTTGGCTTCACTGCGCCACGATGCGGCGCCTGGTAATCCCATTCGAACATCTTGGATTCCTTTGCGGTGTCATACCAGCCGCCAGCCTCCAGGATCAGACACTTGGCCCCCGCTTTGGTCAGAACATAAGCGGCCATGCCACCGCCCGCTCCCGAACCCACAATGATTGCGTCATAGACTTTGG
>JARRJI010000332.1:0-4363 GCA_037379595.1 Acidobacteriota bacterium
GGTTGTCGATCTTGGTCCCCTCGCCGATGCGCGTGGTTCCCAGTGAACCGCGATCCACCGTGCTGTTGGCGCCGATCTCAACATCGTCCTCAATGATAAGTCCGCCCAGTTGCGGAAACTTGTGGTGGCGACCTTCAGCGAACAGATAGCCAAAACCGTCCGACCCCAGCACGACGCCGGCATGAAGAATCACGCGATCGCCAACCTCCACGCCGGGATAAATGCTGACCCGAGAATGAAGCACGCAGTGCGAACCAAGCGATGCGCCCTCGCCCAGAAAAACCCCGGCGCCTAAGCGGGTTTCCGCTCCCACGCTGACCCCCGGTTCGATCACGACATAAGGACCCACACTGACATCGGGACCCAGCCGGGCGTCCGGGGCAATCACGGCAGTCGGATGAATCCCCGGGGGCGCAACTCGCGGTGGATGCAGCACATCGGCAACTCGAATCAGGGCCAGCCGGGGATTTTGCACGGCCACGGTCGTGCGGCCGGCAACCGTCACTCCTTGCTGCACCAGGACGCAACCGGCACGTGAGTCCGCCGCACGCTTGAGCGCAAGCTCGCTATCTGCAAAAGACAAATCTTGTTCCGTTGCCGTTTCGAGAGCGGCGATGCCGAGAATTTCCCGCTCGCCGTCCCCGTCGGTTTGGCCACCAACCAGATACGCGATTTCCGTAACTTTCATGCAGCCCTCAATTCTATTCACGCTGCGGCACAGGAGTTGCCAGGCCCTGGCTCTGCAAAACATCAGAAAGGATAGAGCGGAGGCTCACCCGGCGGGCGCGTTTTCCAGCGCCGGTGAACCCAGAGCCACTGGTCCGGATAACGTCGGATATATTCTTCAATGCGCCGCGTGAAGTTCGCCGTATTTACTGCAATTTCTTCCTCAGCATCTTCGCACTTGGTCCAGTCAACCCGATCAAAGCGCAGCCGGTATTTCTTCAGTTTTGAATCCCAGATGACGAGGCCCAGAATCACAGCCGCCCCGGTCCTTCGCGCCACGCGGGCGGGGCCAGTTGTGGTGGAAGCCGGTAGGCCGAAAAAGTCCACGAAGGTTCCTTCGCCGGCCAGCATATTCTGGTCCATCAGAATGCCAACTGCTTCATTCCTCTCGAAAGCGCGCAGGACCTGTCGTGCGAATTCTCTTTTCTCGATTGCCCGGCCTCCGCTCGCGCAGCGATACCGGTTGATGAGTGCGTCGATCAGGGGGTTGTCCATTTCCCGGACGACAAAATTGCAGGGATAACCATAAACCCCATGCGCGAACGAGCCAAGCTCCCAATTCCCAAAGTGCGCGGTGAGGAAGATGATGCCTCGGCCTTTCTTTCGGGCCTCATCGTAGTTCTCAAAGCCGTCGTAGATGATAAGCTGTTCGATGTTCTCCCGATTCAATTGCGGGAAATGCGCGAAGTCAGCAAGCATTCGCCCCAGGTTCTGGAACTCGCCAAAAAGCACCTTCCGGCGCCGATCATCTGACCAGTCAGGAAATGCGATTCCGAGATTGAACAGGCCCACACGTCGAAGGCGCGGCCAGAAGGCGTAGGACAGCACGGCCAGGAACGCGCACACGCCTCGCGCCAGCTGGTGCGGCAACCAGCCCAGAAATTCCAGGACACTCCGGGCAGCAAAAAACTCAACGCGATGGCGAAGTATCGGCTTCTGCGATAAATGGTTTTGCTTCAAAAGTCTTCCCGAGACCCGAGTCTTTCCACAGGCGCTGAATTCCGCGCCTCACACGATACAACATAACACTCCAGCGATACCCAGATCGTACTTTCAGGAGGACCCGCCCTCTTCGTTCCGGCTCGATTTCGAAATCGCTGAGCTGTCGAAAGAAGTGCTTGGCCGACCCGCAATCAAGAAAGCGAATCGTAGCATAGTCGCTTTCCAGGTTTCCAAGAACTTTCGCATCTAAGCCTTGCTTCTCAGGAAAAGGCAAACGGGAATGGAGGACGGCATCCCCGCATCCCGTCAATCTCTGAGCACAAGTGCGGATTGTGGGCGCCGGGGTCAGGCGAGTTTCCACCTTGTCTCCGGCATCCATCGCAATCTGGGCTATACTGGATTGACTTTGGCAACAATTGACGAAAGGAACGGCAGAATCTTGGCGTCCAGGATTGTTGAAATCCGCCGGTTGCGCGCACAACAGTTCCAGCCTCTTTTGCAGGCCGAGTCGCGGGCCTGGCTGGAAGATCTCCACTGGAATTACGCGGCCTCAGCAGAGATGATCTCCGCTTACCTTGAGGATAAGCGGTTGTCCGGGTTCGCCCTGGTCGAAGAAGGCTATGCGACGGGCTATTGCCTCTATTTCCGTGAAGGATCGAAAGGCCTGATCGGCAGCCTCTTCATCGAGCCCACTCATTCGAGTACGGAACAAGCCGTGGCTCTTTTGAGCAAAGCCATTGATTCCCTGGTCGGCATGCCTGGCGTAGTCCGCATTGAAGCCCAGCTTCCCCATTTCAGCATGGATCAGATCGGTCCCTACTTTCACTCGCGCACATTCCAGGTTTATCTCCGCCAGTTTATGACCATCCGTTTAGGCGTAAGACCTGGAAATCACCCGCCGGCCGCTTCCCGACGTGAGTCCGCCGGGCAAAGGTCAGTCCCTGCGGGCGATTTTTCATTCGAGCCCTGGGAACGCAAGCATGACCGCGAGGCGGCGCAACTCCTTCATCACGTCTATCTAAACCACATCGACGCCGCCATCAACGACCAGTATTGCACGGTAGCCGGCACCACGCGCCTGGTCGAAAGCATTGTCCGCCACCGGGGATGCGGCGACTATCTGCAGCGAGCCTCGATCGCCGCCATCCATCGATCGACCCGAAAGTTGGCCGGGATTCTGGGCCTGACCGCGGTGCGGCCCGGAACCGCACATGTTCCTCAAATTGCCATTGCCACCAGCTACCAGGGACTTGGTCTCGGCAGCGCCATGCTCCGGTCTGCCTTCGATAAGCTGGCTCGGGAGGGATTTTCTGAGGTGTCGCTGACGGTGACAACCCTCAACAGCGGGGCCGTCAGGCTTTACGAGCGCCTGGGTTTCCGCACCTTTCGGGAGTTTGGGGCCTTCGTCTGGAACCGGCCCTGAGAAGAGCGCCGCAACTATGTCGTCTTGGCCTTCAGAAGATCTTTGAGTTCATCCATGAATTCCCGGACATCCTTGAAGTCCAGGTAGACGGAAGCGAAGCGAACGTAAGCCACCTTGTCGAGTTTTCGCAGCCGGTCCATAACCAGAGCGCCAAGTTCGGAGCTCGGCCGCTCACGGTCCGGCGATTCAGCAACGTGGGCTTCCGCCTCATCGACGATCTCCTCCAGCTTGCTCATGGGAACGGGCCGCTTCTCGCACGCTTTGAGCAGCCCGGCCAGAATTTTCTGGCGGTCGAACTTTTCCCGGCTGCCATCCTTCTTCACCACCATGTAAGGAATTTCGTCAATCCGCTCATAGGTGGTGAACCGGCGGCCGCACTTCATGCACTCGCGACGGCGGCGGATGGTGTCGCCGTTCTTTCCGGCGCGGGAATCAACAACCTTATCTTCGACATAACCACAGAAAGGACATCGCATAGTTGTCGGATACCGTTAGAGAATTTCTTTAACAGAGAACCGGGCCGGGTTTGCCGACCCACAACACGTGTTCGATTGTTCCCGTTACTCGGCCTTCTCCAGCGTGGCCTCGCGCTCCATCTCTTTCTCTTCTTCGGTGAGGGCTTCCAGCCGGCGGATGCTCAGCCCCTCATGGACAAGTAAGCCCAGGCTCAGGAACATAACAGGAAACGACATCATAAGCCAGAGCAGAATGGCAGCTCCAGTGGAAACGTCCGCCCCAACTCTGAAAATCTCGGTGAGAGCCAGTACAATTCCCACCTGATATCCACCGCCGATTCCGGGGAATTGGACCACCAGCCCCAGCGCGGCGCAGAACATTACCAGCGCTGCCGCCAGCCATGCAAAGTGGCCCAGTGTTCCTCGCAGGCTTATCAAGGTCAGCCAGAATATGGTTGCATTCAGGAACCAGAGAGCAGCCGTCAGCACCACACTGCCCAGAAAATCTCGCATGCTCTGAACGACCCGAAGGCCTTCGGCGAAGGAGTAAAGGAAATGTTCAACGTGCCGGCTCACCCATTGAGGAAGGAACCGAATTTTCCGCATGACCCAATTCGTAAGCGGGTCGGTCTTCAGGCGGTATACTCCCAGGCCAGCCACAAGAACCACCGTGATGGCCAGCATGGCGTCACCGGCTTCGTGCATGACGGTAAGCACGTGCTTTCCCGCCGTGCTAAGTTCCATTGGCGCCATGTACATCACAACCGAAAACAGCACCACCAGAGCAATCGAATCGAAGATCCGCTCCATCAGCCAC
>JARRJI010000333.1:0-4347 GCA_037379595.1 Acidobacteriota bacterium
ATGTCTGATGTCATGAAGGGGGCGGCCCGATTCGCGGGTCCGGTGGCGATGCCACCGGCTATTTCCTAGCACCCCGGCGGGGTGCGGGGGGGAAGTGCGCCCTCACCCGGCCTGGTAAGGGAGGGGCAACCTCGCTGAAGCCTTTCGAAAAACAAAAGGCCGGCGGTGAGGACACCGCCGCTACAGAGAGGACGGTGGCGGGCGGCATTTGAAATCGCAGATTTGAAATTTGAGAACGGCTCGGGCTTGGGATTTGGAATGGCAGATTTGAGATTTGAGAACGGCGAGGGCTTTCAGATGAAAAACGCAGGCTCGGGCGGTAAATTATACGTTTGACGGCCGTTACGGCCGCCGGTTGGAGCGATTGACTTGGGGGTGTCTTTCTGGTAATGTAAAAGACTGGAAGAGAAGGATTTCCTCGTATTACCAACGTGATACTTTCCGACCCAAATGCCGGGTTTTCCCGCACCCTAATTTAGTCCGGAGGTGTAAAAGGGTTTCGTACTCTTTGTATGAAGGCAAGTGTAAAAATCGAACGGGGTATCGAGGAGCTTTTCGGCGCCTATGACGCCAACCTGAAGCAACTCGAAAAATGCCTCCAGGTCTCGACGCATTTAAGCGCCGACCAGCTTGAAATCGAGGGCGGAGACCTGAACGTGGCCCGTGCGCAGCGGCTGGTGGAGGAATACGTCGAGCTGGTGGATAGCGGCGTTCATTTTGGCGGCGCCGAACTGCAGGCCTTTCTGAAGATCCTGGCCCAGGACCCCACGGTGACTTTGAAAGGTCTGGCGGAGGCCGGGCGTCCAAGGACTTTGGGGAAAAAGACGATTACCCCCAAGAGCCTGAACCAGCGGCTTTACGTGGATGCCATCAAGCGGCATGACATGGTGTTCGGGATCGGGCCTTCGGGAACGGGCAAAACCTATCTGGCGGTCGCCATGGGGGTCGATGCACTGCTGTCGCGGACAGTGACGCGCATTATCCTGGCGCGGCCGGCGGTAGAGGCCGGCGAGCGGCTGGGATTCCTGCCCGGAACGTTGCAGGAAAAGGTCGATCCTTACTTGCGGCCGCTATATGACGCTCTCTACGACGTGCTGGACCCGGAGCGGACTGAGCGGCTGATCGAAAAGGGCACCATCGAAATCGCACCCATCGCCTTTATGCGCGGGCGGACGCTGAATGACGCTTTTGTCATTCTGGATGAGGCCCAGAACACCACCAGCGAGCAGATGAAGATGTTCCTGACGCGCCTGGGTTTCAACTCCAAGGCGGTGGTCACCGGCGACGTCACCCAGGTGGACCTGCCGGAAGGCCGGCGGTCCGGCCTAATGGAAGCGGTGGACGTGGTCAGCAGGGTGATCGGAATCAGCTTTGTTTATTTCACTGAGCAGGACGTGGTCCGGCACCAGCTTGTGCAACGCATTATTCGCGCCTACGAGGAGTTTGACCAGGCGCGGGCGGCGGCGGAAGGCGTGCGCCGGGCTTGATGGCGCCGGAGCAAGGTTTAGCCGCCTGCCGGGAATTTGAGAATCAGCCGAAGAGGGGGCTCTTCTAACGTGATTATTAATCGCCAGGATCAATTTGCTTTGGATCAGGCAGCTTTGCGGGCCTATGTGCGCCAGGTCAAAGAAGTCTTGAAATTGGGGCGGCGCGATTTTAATGTTTGCTTTGTGAGTGACGATGATATCAGCAAGATGAATTCGGTCTACCGCGGCAACGCGGCGCCGACCGACGTCCTGTCGTTCGCGTGGGAAGGCGAGGGCGAAAGCGACCCGGAAGAACTCGGAAAGGACGAGTTCCGGAACTTTCTGGGCGACATCGTGATCTCCGTCGCGACCGCGCAGCGTAACGCCGAAGCTGAAGGCCACTCGACGGAGGAAGAGATCCGGTTGCTGATTCTTCATGGAGCGCTTCACTTGCTGGGATACGACCACGAAAACGACCAGGGGGAAATGAATTCCCTCGAACTGTCGTTGCGCGAGCGCCTGGGCCGGCGGGGGCCTGGTCCCGGCGGGGAACTGGCTCAATCAGCCCAGGGCTCAAGGTAGGAAGAAGATGGCCTTTGCAGTTTGGATCATTGCGCTCGGGCTTCTTGTCGCCGCCAGTTCTGTGGCTTCGTACCTGCGGCTGCTGATGAGGCGGCTGACCCCCATGGGAGCGCTGGCGCTGTTCAAGACGGAAGACCCGCGGCGGATTCGCGCCGATCGGGAACGGGTGGGTGTCTCAATTTCCGCACTGCACGGCGTGGCCATGGCCTTGTATTCAATTGGCGTGGCGGCGCTGTTCCTTGTCTACCATTCCGACGCCTTGTGGGAGAACGTGGGCGCCTCGCTGCTGGTGATCATGATGACCATCATGATCTTTGACCAGTTGATCCCGTTCATCCTGGTGGCGCGCCACGATGAGCCGGAAGAGATCCTGCGGCAGTGGCTGCCCGTGTTGCGGGCCACCGTTTACCTGGCTCTGCCGGTCACATTCCCCATTCTGATTTCGACCACGATCGCTCACCTGCTGGAATCGCCCGTGGAAGAGACGGCGCAGCCCAGGCCGGAAAGGGGGCTGGAGGAGCTGATCGAAAGCGGAGAAGAAGCCGGGCTGATCGAGAAGGGCGAACTCGAGCTGCTGCAGTCCGTTGTGGAATTCAGCGGCAAGGTGGTGCGGGAAGTCATGACTCCGCGCCCGGAGATTGCGGCGGTCGAGATCGATATGTCCATCGACGAATTGCGAAACCTGTTCCGGCAGAAGCGGTACACGCGCTACCCCGTCTACTCCAAGGTGCTCGACCAGATTGAAGGGGTGGTCAGCGTGCGCGACCTGATGGAACTTTCGCCTGAGGATCAGAAGTACGCGACTTTGCGCACGCTGCTGAAGCCCGCGCGCTTTGTGCCGGAAACAAAGCCGATCCGCGACGTGCTGAAGGAACTGCAGAAGACCACCATGCAACTGGCCATCGTCATTGACGAGTACGGAGGCGTCTCAGGCCTGGTGACGGTTGAAGACCTGGTCGAAGAACTGGTCGGCGAGATTCGCGATGAGGTTGAGCCGCACGAGCGCGACATCGTGAAGGAAACCGCCAACACCTACCTGGTGGCCGGCCACACGGAGCTGGCACACCTTGCGGACCAGCTTAACCTTGAGGTTGAGAGCGACGACTACTCGACGGTCTCCGGGCTGGTGCTGGCGAAACTGGGCCACATGCCGGCGGTCCACGAAAAAGTGGTGGCGGACGGCGCAACTTTTGAAATTCTGGAGGTCAACCGCCGCACCGTGCTCAAAGTGCGGTTGATCCTTCCCTCCCCAGCCAATTCCGAAACACAACCTGCCCATGCCGGAACCCAAAAAAACATTTAAATCAGGCTTTGTCGCCGTTGTCGGCAGGCCCAACGCCGGCAAGAGTACGCTGGTGAACTCGCTGGTCGGTGAGAAGGTGTCGATTGTCACGCCGGTGGCCCAGACCACGCGGAACCGCATCCTCGGAATCGTGCACCGGCCCGAGGCCCAGGTTGTCCTGATGGATACGCCGGGCATCCACCGGCCGCTCTCACGCCTGAACGAGCAGATGATGACCTTTGTCCGCGAGGCGCTGGCAGAGCGCGACCTGGCGCTGCTGATCGCCGACGCGTCGGTGCCCTTCGGCAAGGGCGATGAGTTTGCCGTTCAGCTTGTGGCCGATCACGCGCCGCGGTCGATTCTGCTGCTGAACAAGATCGATAAGGTCCACAAGCCGAAACTGCTGCCCTTGATCGATCAGTACGCCAAACTGCACAACTTCGAAGAGATTTTCCCGATTTCCGCGCTGAAGGGAGCAGGCCTGAGAGAGGTGCTTGAGGCCGTCATCGCAAGGCTGCCCGATGGCCCCGCCTATTTCCCAGAGGACATTTATACCGACCAGCCGGAACGGTTTCTGGCCACCGAAATCGTTCGCGAATACGTGATCCGCAACACCCAGAAAGAACTGCCCCACGCGAGCGCGGTGCTGATGGAGAAATTTGAGGAATCGGATACCATCACGCGAATCCACGCCGCCATCCTGGTGGAAAGGGATTCGCAGAAGCCTATCGTGATCGGCGCGGGCGGAAGCCGAATCAAGCAGATCGGCACCGAGGCCCGGCTGGAACTCGAAAAGATTTTCCCTCCCAAAGTCTTCCTTCAACTTTTTGTGCGGGTGGAACCCCACTGGCGCGAAAACAACTCGCTGATCGCCGAGCTGGACTACCGGAACGAAGGGTGAAGCAGGGGCAGTGTGTAAGGTAGCACGAACCTCCGGGGTTGAGATCCGCGGTTCTTATCTGCCCGCCGTCCTGGACCCACACATGCCAGAACCCGACAACCTTATAGTTGGCCCAC
>JARRJI010000334.1:0-4336 GCA_037379595.1 Acidobacteriota bacterium
CCGTGAAAAGCTCGCTCCCCTTCGCGACCGTTTCAATTACACTCTGCTCGATTGCCCCCCGGCGCTCGACCTGCTGACGCTTAACGCCCTCGTGGCGGCCGATTCGGTCCTGGTCCCCATCCAGTGCGAATACTTTGCCCTGGAGGGCGTTTCGGAGCTTCTCGATACCCTGATTCGTGTCCGGCGGGCGCATAACCCCAAACTGGCCGTTGAAGGAATTCTGCTGACGATGTTCGATGAGAGAACGAACCTTTCGCACCAGGTGCGCGACGACCTGAAGGACTTTTTTGGCGACCAGGTTTTTGACACCATGATCCCCAGGAATGTTCGCCTGGCGGAGGCGCCCAGCTACGGCAAGCCGGTGCTCCTCTACGATCCCGAATGCCGCGGCTCAGAAAGCTATCTTAAACTTGCAAAAGAGGTTATAAGCCATGACCAGAAAGGCGCTGGGGCGCGGCCTTAACGCGCTGCTGAGGGAAACAGAAGCCCCGCCTCCCCCTGCGGGGCTTGAGCAGATTCCCCTGAACCTCATCGATCCGAATCCTTTCCAGCCCCGGACTCAGCTGCCGGAAGACGGCCTGGACGAGCTTGCGAACTCCATCCGCCTGAGCGGCGTGCTCCAGCCGATCCTGATTCGTCGGGCGGGAGAACGCTTTCAGCTCGTAGCAGGGGAACGCCGCTGGCGGGCTGCAGCCAAGGCCGGCCTGGAAGCGGTTCCCGCCGTCGTCCGCGACATCGGCGATAACGAGGCGCTGGAGCTTGCCCTTGCCGAGAACCTTTTGCGCGAGGCGCTCAATCCCCTCGAAGTAGCCCGGGCCTATGATCAGCTCCAGCAAAAATTCCATCTAACGCACGAGCAGATTGCCGAACGGCTGGGAATCAACCGGTCAACCGTGACCAACACTCTCCGCCTTCTGGGCCTCCCTCCCGAGGTCCAGACTCTCCTTTCGGAAGGGAAGATTTCGGCCGGCCACGCCCGCGCCCTCCTCGCGGTCACTTCCCCTCACGCCCAAGGCAAGCTTGCGGAAGTCGTTGTTGAAAAAGGACTTTCTGTCAGGAACCTGGAAAAACTCGTCGCCCCGCGCTCGTCTGGCCGGGGAAAGCCGGATCCCAAGCCAGCCCAGAAGGCCGACCCCAACATCCGGGCGGCTGTGATTGAACTGGAACGCGCGCTCGGAACGCGAGTGAAAGTGGTGGGGAGCGAGCGGCGAGGCAAGATCGAAATCAGCTACTTCTCTGCGGAAGATTTGAGCCGAATCTATGACTGGATCATGCGCGCATAGGGTTCACTATCGATTCCGCAATTGCTGTAAGCCAAATCAACGCGATTCTATGAATCCGCAATCTTAGAAGGGGGTGCAATGGGGTTGAAATTCCGCAACAAGTTCCGCGCAAAGACTTCAGATCATCTTGATGACCATGAACTGGTCGGGTTGCTTGAGCCGGGTCTTGAGTTCGAAGGCAAAATGACCGTCTCCTCCGGGATGGTTCGGCTGAACACGCACTTCAAAGGCGAGGCCCACTGTTCAGGAGCTCTGATCATCGCGGAGCAGGGTGAGCTGGAGGGAGAAGTGCACTCCAAGTTCGTCAGTGTGGGTGGCAAAATCAAGGGATCGGTCCATGCCACCGACAAGGTTGAAATCAAGGCCAACGGCGTGGTACTGGGTGACATCTACACGGCCTCGCTTGTCATCGAGCCGGGCGGTTATTTCGACGGGCAATGCCACATGCCCAATTCTGAACCGGCGAATCAGCCCGCGGAAGCCGAGCAAAAGGCGTAAGAGGCGCCGCAATCCTTTTCCAAAGTATGCGGAGAAAAAGTTCGGCCTCCCTTTCCGTCAATTTCTTTCCTCGGCCCGCTAGTTTGGATGCCGATCCGAATAGTCTTTCTTCCTTCTTGATTCTGGGCCCGGAACCGGCGCACCGGCTACCAACTGCGCCCGCGGACCTGGCCTTATAATGGATGCCAGGTGGGTTTCAGCATGAAGGTTGTCGTGGTCGGCGGACATTCCCGCAACATCGGCAAGACCTCGCTGATGGCGGAACTGATCCGGTGCATCCGGCCGCCGCAGTGGGCCGCCGTGAAAATCACGCAATACGGCCACGGGGTCTGCTCGCTCAACGGCGAGCCGTGCTCCTGCGATCCTGGCGAACATGGTTTCGCACTGGCCGAAGAGCGGAACCGCGCCGGCCGCGGCGACACGCGCCGGTTTCTCCGTGCGGGCGCCCGGCGCTCGTTCTGGCTGAAGGTTCGCCAGGGGCAACTTCCCCGGGCTCTCCCGGCTCTACTGCGCGCTTTGCGATCCGAAAAGTGGGTGATGATCGAAAGCAACAGCATCCTTGGCCTTCTCGAGCCCGACCTTTACCTCTTTGTTCTCGACCGCTCCCAGCGCGACTTCAAGGTATCGGCCAGGAAGTATCTGGAGCGCGCCGACGCGCTGGTTACGATCGGCTCGTCCGCCCTCGCAGACGCTTGGCCGGAGGTCGAAGCCAGGCTGCTCAAGAGCAAGCGGGTCTTTGCAGTCTCGCCGCCGGGTTACGCGAGCGAAGAGCTCAACCGCTTTGTGCGGGAAAAGCTGGGGCTGGAGGACAACCCATCCGCAGACGCGCTCAATCCCCAGAACCCATAGCCTACTCCTCTTTACGTCCGCGAAACTTCCACCACCGCGTTGTAATCCGGAACACCGCTTTCGTCGAGCCTGCCCGAAGGAATCAGCAAGTTGCCTTCCGGCCAGTGAATCTGCAGGCTTCCGGGCTTGATGCGGTCAATCTTCACCCGCCCGCGGAAGCGTCCGTGCTCATTGCGAAGCACGATTCTGTCGCCCCCATGTAGCCCCAGGCGCGCGGCATCTTCGGCGGCCATCAGCACGTCGTCCCGGCGCGCTCCGGTCAGCGGGTCGGAGTCGGCATGGACAATGCTGTTGAACTGTTTTCCCCGCCGCGTGCTCACCAGGAACTTCCCTTTGGGAACCTGTTCCACTGGCAGCTCGACGGCGGAAAAGTGGCCCATGCCGTCCGGGGTGGCAAAGCCATCGGCCAGCAGCCGCGGCCCGCCGTACTGGAAGCTCTCGCCTTTGCGCCTCAGTTTTCCGATGCCGCGATAGGTGGGGCAGACGCGATCGATTTCCGCCCGAATGTCGCCCGCATCCTTCCACGGGAAAGCCTTCGCTGCGCCTACGGGGTCAAAATGCCGCGCCAGCAGCACCGGAATTTCCCACTCGTCGCGAGCCTCGCCCGGCCTTGGCCCGGGAATTTCCGGGCTAAGGATCACGCGCCGCTCGGTGCTGGTTTCCGTGCCGCCGCCTCGCTGCTCGTAGCGGTTGCGCGCGGGCAGCAGGACGACAGTTTCGCCGGGATCGACCAGCATCGTCGGATTCACAACGATGTCCTGGTGGACGCGCAGCTTCAACCGACCCAGCGCATCGCGCACGCGGTCTGGTTCCGGCAGCGTATCGAGAAAGTTGCCGCCGCTCTGCCACAGCACGTCGATTTCGCCCCGCTCGGCTCCCAGAACCATCTCCGCAGCGCCCATGCCTTTCCACTCGGGCGGCCGGAAGCCCCACATGTCCGGCTGGGCAAAGCGTTCGGCATTCTCCTCGTTCACCGGGAATCCCATCACGTAGGCGCCCGGCATGGCGCCCATTTCCGCGCCGCCCTGCACGCCGCTGTGTCCGCGGATAGGCATCAGGCCGGTATGCGGCCGGCCCACATTGCCGCGCGCCAGTTGCAGGTTCACAATCGCGCGCACGTTGTCGCTTCCGTAGCGGTGATGCGTAATACCCATGCTCCACACAAAAATGGCGCTGCGGACCCGGCCAAAGGTTTCCGCAAAGCGCAGCATGTCACTCCGGTTCAGTCCGCTCCCGCGCTCGAGCGTCTCCCAGCGCAGCCGCCGCGTTTTGGCTTCAAGGACTTTCCAACCGCGCGCGCGCTCCATGATAAAGTTGCGGTTAACCCACTTGTTTTCAATCAGGTGCTTGAGAACGCCGTAAAAGAAGGGAATGTCGCCGCCGGGCAGCACCTGGAAAAAGTCGTCGGCGATACGGGTACCAAACAGGGCGCTTTCGGTCACGGACGGCACCCAGTAGCGCTCCATGCCGGGCTCGAAATAGGGATTCACCAGGAAGACTTTGGTGCCCGCCTTCTTGGCGTAGTAGAGGTACTTGGTGGCCACGGGCTGGTTGTTGGCAACGTTAGTACCCACAAAGACGACAAGGTCGCTGCCAATCCAGTCGCGGTAGCTGCAGGTGGTGGCCGCGCAGCCCACCGTAGCTTTCAGGGCTGTGGTGCTGGGCGCGTGGCAGATGCGCGCGCTGGTGTCCACGTGGTTGGTGCC
>JARRJI010000335.1:0-4322 GCA_037379595.1 Acidobacteriota bacterium
CACGTCGCGCAACTGCAATTCAGAATGGGAATCCTTCGCCCACCAGAGCTTGGAGATGATGAGGTCCTCCTTGCTGGTGATCCACGTGGAAAAGTCTTCGATAGTGATGCGCTGGCGGCGCTCAAATTCGGCGCGGCGATACGGGCTGCTCTTGCGAACGATGCAATCCACTTTGATGACGCTCTCCTGATGGATGAGGTTGAAAAGGGATTCGTGCGCAATGGAATTGCTGACGGCCTCGCGGGAAACATAGTAATCAGGGGTGAACAACCGCACGACGGTATCTGTGTCCTGCCCCGTCAGCGCGACGACAACGTCGATGTCGCGGGTCATGCGGGGCTGCGCGTAATAGTTCATCGCCATCGAGCCGGTGAGCATGTAGGCGAGTCTGCCCCGTTCCAGCCGGGCAGAAACATCACGGACTATGTCGAGTTCGTTTTGCATTGGCCGAAGGCTCGCGGGGGCGCTCGCCCGATGCGGTCAGGCTTTCGCGTGAATCATGGTGGTCAAATAACAAATTCACACCTTCCTGTAAACGTCGGCGCCACTCTCTGTCAGGCCAAATGGCATCTCCAAATGGCATCTCCTGTCGCCAAAGTAAGTCGCCTGCGCAGAAACGGATGCGACGAATTGAAGGCGGCTGGAGAGGCTTGAACTCAATCCGGCTGCGCCGGATAGAAGTTCAGGCGTGTGAACTGGGGAGGGCTTTTGCAGGGTCTTGATTGGAGGAGGATAATCCTTTCAGAGAGGGCTCGCCCTCGCAATGAGGGCCAGCGTCCCTGGCCGGGGATGCTGAACCACCCCCTCAGAAAGGATTCACATGTCACCTCTTCGTACTCGAATGTTGGAGGATATGCAACTGCATGGTTTCTCTGGCAGTACTCAGCAAGCTTATGTCCGCGGCATTGCCAAGCTGGCCAGGCATTACCACAAATCGCCGGAGCTCATTTCCGAGGATGAACTGCGCCAGTACTTCCTGGATCTGACCCAAAGGAGAAAGGTCAGCCATTCCACAGCGACCGTGGATTTGTGCGCGATCAAGTTCTTCTTCCAGAGCACGCTGCACCGACCCTGGCCGTGCTTGCAGCTCATGCGTCCGCCCAAGCACAAGAAGCTTCCGGTGGTCTTGAGCCGGGAGGAAGTTTTCCGTGTTCTCTCGGCCATCCATTTTCCCGTTTATCGGGCGTGCTTGTCCACGATCTATTCCTGCGGTCTGCGCCTGAGCGAGGGCGCTTTTCTCAAAGTCAAGGATATCGACAGCGCGCGCATGATGGTGCGGGTGCTGGGCAAAGGCTCCAAAGAACGCGCTGTGCCTTTGCCGGAACGGACGCTGTTTTTGCTTCGGGAGTTTTGGCGGACCCACCACTCCAAGCAGTGGCTCTTTCCGGCCCGGATCCGCCACAACGGCCACTCTGAGCCCGTTAACCCCAGGAATGTGCAAACCGCCTTTGGCCGAGCCCTCAGGCAAAGCGGCATCAACAAAGCCGCCCATGTCCATAGTCTGCGCCACTCCTACGCGACGCATTTGCTGGAAGCCGGCGTCAATCTGCGGGTCATCCAATGCATCCTCGGCCATCAGTCTCCCAGGACCACGGCCATCTACACCCATTTAACTCCGCAGGTCATTGAATCGGTATCCCGCACCATCAACCAGATCGTCAGCGCGCTCTAGAAGCTCATGCTGGAGGTGGCGGACATTTTCCGCCTCCACGGTGAGTCCTTCCGAGCCTCTCACGAGCTGGCGCCATGGCAGTTAAAGGCCATGGCCGATATCGAGCATTGCCGCACGGCCTACTTTGGAGGCCATTTGGAGCGGTGTGATCGCTGTGGGCACGAGCACTACAGCTATCACTCTTGTCGGAATCGACACTGTCCCAAATGTCAGGGCGAGCAGACCCAAGCTTGGCTGGACAAACAGCGAGCTCGTCTGCTTCCGGTGTCCTATTATCTATTGACCTTCACCCTGCCGGCTTGGCTGCGGCCCTTGGCCAAAGCCCACCCACGCCAAATCTACAATCTATTGATCAAGGCGGCGGTAGCCAGCCTGCAGAAACTGGCTCGCGATCCGCAATGGGTCGGGGGCACCTTGCCGATCCTGCTCGTGTTGCACACCTGGACACGCGCCCTGCTCTTCCACCCCCACGTCCACTTGTTAGTTCCCGCAGGGGCCATCTCGCCCCAGGGAGTTTGGGTCCAGGCCAGGCATCCCAATTTCCTGGTTCCTGGTTATGCTCTGAGTCAGATCTTCCGCGCCAAGATCAAAGCCGGCCTCAACAAATTAGGGTGGCTCGACCCGAGTTGCCCTTGCTGGAACCAAAAGTGGGACCTCCACTGTCGGCATGCCGGCTCCGGAGAAAAGGTCCTCGACTACCTGGCCCGATACGTCTTGCGAATTGCCATCAGCAACAGCCGCCTGGAAAAACTTGAACAGGGCGAGCTCACTTTTCGTTATCGCGACAACCAAACTCAACAACTGCACCACCTCACCGTGCCGGCACAGGATTTCATGCAACGATTCCTCCAGCACGTGCTGCCCAAGGGCTTCGTCAAAGTCCGCACCTACGGGTTGTGGAGTGCCACCCAACAAGAGTTGCTCGCCAAAATTCAAGCACAACTGGCCCAAACTCCCACCGCCCACCCGCCTCCCCAAAAGCAACCGGACCAGCTCACCTCGACCTCAACTGCGCCCTTACCTCTTTGTCCCAAGTGCAAGCTCGGACACATGATCTTCATCGCGGCAATTGCGCCAGAAAGAAAACGCCCCCCATGACCAGCGCCCTTGTCTTAACCGATCGTTCCTCAGTTCCGGCCCTTGCCCAACCAACTAACCGCCCGGACCCCTGCATGCCCGTGCCGGCTTTTCCGCCCATTGGAGCCAAACCACCACCGCCCGCCAGGACCGCTTCCACCGCAAAAACTCCCTTGGCCCTGCCGGCTGGCTCCCCCGCAGAACTACAAAACCGCTACCAATCGCCAAACCCTCCGACAGCGGATTGAGTTCAAGCAGTTTTTTTAGCGGGTGGAGCCCGATTACCACGCGCGCCCGATTTCAAACCGAGCCGGGCTCCACCCGCTAAAAAAACTTAATTCCTTACATGCTGTAATCCTTCGCAGCTAATTGGGCCAGAGGAGTGGCCGTCGTATGTCGGCAAAAACTTGCAGCCAAAAGACCGGGGCAAAAAGCCGCGCTTAGCCCCGAAAAAGCCTCCTAATTCGCCACAAGTCCCAGGCCTTGAGACACTTGTCGTGGTCCGACCCCGACTGCCCGACTGCGGTGGGCATCGTCTCCAACAGCACCGTGGATCCGGACACCGGAAAAAAGATGTTTTCCCCCTGCTGTGTGGACGGCCTGGCCGCGTTCCTGGACCGGTTGCCGGCAAAGGATTAGGCTCAAAACAAGCGAGGAAGAGAACGGGAGGGGAGCTGTCGCCTGGCTCCTCGAATCAGCCGAACGACAGTTCAACGTCGGCCCCTGTCCAGCATTCCAGCGGCCTTCGGTCTTGGATGACTCTTGCATGGCTGAATCTATGCCATTTCGAGCGGACGCAAGGTGGAGAAGACGCAATCGGTCAACGACAATTATTCTTCACGGTCGGCGTCAATTGAAAATCACTAGTGGTGCCGGTTAAGTGTTTCGATTGGCTGTTATGGGAGGGGTAGCAGCCGTCATCATTTGCCACAATCATCCGAGTGGTGATCCGACTCCGTCCGAAGGAGACATCAAAGTCACTCACGATCTCATCCGTAAAGGTCAACTCCTCAGAATTGAAGTTCTCGATCATCTGATCATGGGGGCTTCGAACAACACATCGTTACGAGAATTGGGTTACTTCAGTTGAGATTTTCTCTTTTGTGGCGCACGAACGCCAAATATTGCAGTCGGGATTCCAAGGCTTTTCTCTTCATTCGCACGTGTCTTTCAATGCGGTCTCAGCAGAACCCTGGCGCCGATTCTTCACCCGAGAAACTCATGTGCATCTGCATTAAAACACTGTTGCTTTTAGCAAGAAAGCTCCCGTTTGCGGCATTTGCGTTGTTTTGTAATATACTACATGTTAGGTAATTACAACTTTTGAGTTGCTTCGCGAAGGATGAGGGCCTCTCCAGGCCACGCAGAATAACACGGTTCACGCATTCACAACAACACAGTTACTATTGACACGAAAACACAGTTGTTGTAAACACAAAAACACAGTGAATGCCTGAAAAGCCTCAAAAGAGATTGGCCGACGCTTTGGAGCGTGTGAATGCGGTCGCTCGCAAGGCGGTCGTGAAGTCTGCCCGGGTCCAACGGGCCGACCGGGAAATGCTCGCTAAGCGCG
>JARRJI010000336.1:0-4305 GCA_037379595.1 Acidobacteriota bacterium
CCGGGCTCGAAGAGGTTTTGCCGGTTCCGAATCTCCGTGTAAGGGAAGGGAAGATCGTAACGAAGCCCCACGTTAAGGGTCAACCGAGTGTTGACCTTATAAGTGTCCTGCGCATAAAAGTTGAAGTCATTGCCCCGCAGGCCGCGAGACAGATCGCCGGTTCCGTCCGGCTGGTCGCCGCCCGCCTGCAGAAAGAGAAGTGGCTGCCCGATCAGGAAGTTGGCGAAGGCGTTGCTCAAGGGTGCGGGGATGAAGACGAAGAATCCGTTCGAGGCGATTCCGTTGACCACGTTGATCTGGTCGCGCCGGTAGTACGCGCCGAATTGCATCTCGTGCCGTCCGTGAATCCAGGTCAGCGATTCTGAAGCGGCATAGGCATTTTCGTAGCTGTTTCTCGGGCCGGTGATCGGGTCTCCGATGCTGGCATACCCTCCGCCGCCAAACTGGATGAACGGTGGCCCTTCCGCGATTCCCAGCGTGGACTGATACTCAAAACCCAGCGAGGCGGGTGAAGTGTGGTTGAGGTGCTCGTCATAAAGGAACTTGTTCCGGAGAAAAGTCGCCCGCGTGATGCTCAAAAGCGTAGGTGAAAACGTGTGAGTCAACTGGGCGACGAAGTTTTGAGCGCGCCGATCTTCGCCGACGGGAAAACCCGGCACTCCGGCGCCGGATGGAGATAACGGATCGAAGCGGTTGCCGTCCAGGTACATGTAGCGGAAGTTCAGGCGATTGCTGGCGGAAAGATTGTGATCGATGCGGACTCCAAACTGGTCCTCATTCTGACGCAGAATTTCGCTGCCGTTATAGAGGTTCAGTACTCCGTTGGCATCCGTTGCGTTCGGAAGCGGGTAGAGCTCAAGCACCTTCTGCGCGGTGGGGTCGATGAAAGGCACCTGGCTGCCCGGCAGGGGCGTGGGGCCGCCGGGTGTGAAGAGATTGAAGAGCGGCCCGCTTTCCGAAAAATCCCCCTGCCTCTCAAGCTCCGAGGGCACGCGCACATTGTGGAGCGTTTCGCCCTGGCGGTTTCGGAACCCCTCGTAATAGCCGAAGAAGAACGTCTTATCCTTGCGAATGGGCCCGCCCAGCGTGCCTCCAAACTGGTTCTGCCGGTATTCAGATTTCTTGAAACCGGCGGCATTCTCAAAGAAGTTCGCGGCGTCCAGCTTGTCGTTGCGCAGAAACTCCCAGGCGGCACCATGAAAACGGTTCGATCCGGAGCGGGTGATGATGTTGGTGGTTGAGCCGGCAGCGTTGCCGAACTCGGCGTTCGACGTGCTGGTCAGGATTTTGAACTGGGCGATGGCGTCGATGGGCGGGCGCAGCACAAAGCCTCCGTCCACTGCGTTGACATTGGACGCACCGTCAATCAGAAAGTTGTTCGACTCCGGCCGCTGGCCGTTCACCGAGTAGGGCTGCCCGGCCCGCAGCGATCCCCCTGCCTGGGCAAGCCCCGGTGTGATCGGCACCACTCCGGGTTGTAGCAGTCCAAGCTGGGAGAAGTTCCGGCCGTTCAGAGGCAGGTCCAGGATTTCGCGCTCATTCACGGTCTTACCCAGCGTCGTGTTCGACGTTTGGATCAACGGCGCGTTTGATCGGACCTGAACCACCTGTGTCGAGGAGCCGATTGTCATGGGAACGGGAACGTTGGCAGCCTCATTCACGCTGAGGATGATGCCGTCCTGGACAAACTTCCGAAAGCCCCTGGCCGTCACCTCAAGGCGATAGTGCCCCACCGGCAGCAGGACAAGGACGTAAGCGCCGCGCCGGTTGGAGACAGCGGTTCGCGTCAGGCCGGTCTCGGCCTGTATGGCCGTGACTTCCGCCTTTGGAATTCCCGCGCCGCTCGGATCGACCACAACGCCGCGGATGCTCGCCGTGACTTCCTGCGCAGCAAGCGGAGCGGCTGCTGCGGCCAGCAGCAACAAGAGAATAAAACCCGGGATACTCTTCGATACCATGTCTCTCATCATGTTCTTTGCCCCTTCAAATGTTTTCAGCACACTGTGCTACCCGATGCGGAGGGAAGCTGCGCTCTTCTGAATGCGCGGCGTGCGCCGTTAGCTGAAGCGCAGGTCGAAGCCGGTTTACCGGCCACTGGAAGCCACGAGCGAGTGGAGCACCGTGGCCATTGCTTTGGGATCGAAACCGAAGGGTCCGGCTCTGCTCTTGAAAGCCACGCGTCCCTCGCGGTCAATGACGTAAAGACGGTCAGGCCATGCGGTGTAGGCGCGTTCGGTGGTGTCTTGCATGTCGTCAACCAGGGCGGGAATGTGAATGCCGAGCTTGACCACGCAGGTTTTTGCCGCCTCATCGCGCTGGAGAAAGGTCCTCGCGCTCGCAATGAGGATGTTTTCTTTAAGGTTGCTGGGCATCTCCCATCCGTCGGTGGGATGCGCCTCTTCGATGTAGACCACATAGAAAGCCGCCTGATCCTTGTATAGCTGGTAAAGCTTGTTGAGCTCGGGAACCTCCCGGCGAAAAGGCGGTCAAGTATGACTCCCGAAGATCAGTACCACGGGCTTCTGCCCGCGAAACGAAGAGAGACGCACGCTGCTGGAACTGTCGGCCGCGGTTTTCAGCGCGAAGTCCGGGGCCATTTCGCCCACTTTGAGTTTCCCCCTTCGCGCATAGAGCCACATCGGCTCAAACGGGAAGAGGAAGAAGGCGATTGTCGGCACCTTGGCCATGATCCGCCCGAACACCGGCGGCGGTTGCTGCATGGCGAAAAACAGTCCGGCGAGCAGGGCAATGTAAACCGCCAGCACCGGTACGGCATACCTGAGAAAAGTTCGCATTGTAATGTGCACCTTGCCCCGAACCTGCGCTGCGTGCACAAGGGAAGCAGCGCAGGAGATACTTCGATGGGCTCGTGAGACGCCCATCACGACAGAAAGCTGTTCAAATGTTTATAGTGACCACAGACCCGACGCAATGCCCCAAAGGACGTGGCTAGCGTATATGCTGGCGGAGGAACCGTCAATAATGCCAAGGGGCTATCCGCTTTGATTAAAGAGCCTAAAACTTTGAATATTTTCGTGCAGAGATCGACTCATAAATTGTTCGTCCTGCAGAGAGAACGGCGCTGGCTGGGTTGTTGCTCGTGCAAGCGGACGGGTGCGCCGTCGCGGCGTTGCAGGCTGCCCTCCCGCGAGTAGATAAGGCCGGTTCTGATGAATGTTGGCTAGTAAAGTGGCCTGAATCGAACGGTGTGAGGTATCGCTTCCAGGTCCGCCATAAGCTGGGCATCCCACTCCTGGTTGATGTCCAGGATGGCATATCCCAGGTCCCCTTTGGTATCGAGCACCTGGCGTTCCACGTTGATGCCGCGGTCGCCAAACACCTTGTTGATAGCCAGCAGCATGCCGGGCCGGTTGCGGTGGATGTGCACCAGGCGGTGGTTTTCCGGTGTGCGTTCAAGCCGGCACTGGGGGAAGTTGACGCTGAGGATGGTGTCGCCGCTTTCGACGTAACGATGGAGCCGCGCTGAAACAAAATGCGCGATGTGGAGTTGAGCTTCTTCGGTGCTTCCGCCGATGTGCGGCGTCAGAATCACGTTGGGGAGGTTCTGCAGCGCGTCGGAAAATTCACCGCCCTTGATCTTCGGCTCTTTCGGAAAAACGTCAATTGCCGCGCCTCTCAGCTTCCCGCTGCGCAGGTTTTCGGCCAGCGCCTCGTGGTCCACCACAAAGCCCCGGCTCAGGTTCAGGAAATACGACCCCTCCTTCATCATCCGAAACTCTTCGGCGCCGAAGAATCCGCGGTTGTAGGGCCGGCCGTCAACGTGGAGGGTCACGAAGTCCGCCTTTTGAAGCAATTCGTCAAAGCTGACTTTCTTAGCATTCCCCCGTGCCAGCACCTCTGTCACATCGCAGAAGATCACTTTCATTCCGGCGGCCTGGGCCAGCTCGGAGAGTTGCGAGCCGATCTTGCCGTAGCCGACGATGCCGACGGTCATGCCACGGACCTCGTGGCGGTTCTTTGCGCTCTTCTGCCACGAGCCCTGGTGAAGTCCAACACTGTCCTGGAAGACGCGGCGAACCAGCATAATGATCTCGCCCAGAGCCAGCTCCGCCACGGAGCGGGTATTGCTGTGGGGATCATTGAACACCGCGATTCCGCGTTCTGAGCAGGCGTGCAGGTCAATCTGGTCGGTCCCAATGCAGAACGCGCCGACCACCAGCAGCTTTTGAGCCGCATCGAGAACAGCCTTGGTGACCTGCGTCTTGGAACGGATTCCCAGCACGTCCACGTCCTTGATTTCCTCAAGCAGCGTGGCCGGGTCCGGACTTCCTGCCAGCCTCATGA
>JARRJI010000337.1:0-4268 GCA_037379595.1 Acidobacteriota bacterium
CAACGAAAAGGGCTTTGGTGAGACCTTATCATTTGGGAAGACCTTGTCATTGGTTGGAACCAGTGACAGGAGAAACGTCGCCAGTCTCATCCGCGCGTCTTTAAAACTCATGGTTGTCATCTGCGTGCGGATTTCGGCAATTTCTCCAACCAGGAGACGGATCATGTCGAGAGAGATGTCGGGATTGGCTCGCAAGAAAGCAAAGAATTGCTCGCGCGGCACTGCGCAGATTTCCGAATCCCGCAGGACGACGGCGGTCAGCGGATAAGTTGCGTCCTTCAGGGCCTCCAGGCCAAAGAGCTCTCCGGGGAAAAGGACGCGAGTGATGCGCTCCTTCCCATTCTCAAGCGATTTAACCAGCTTGACCAGCCCCACGTTCAACGCGAAAAGATGGTGAGCGGCTCCGCCTTCAAAGAACAGGATCTGATTCCTGTGGTACCGCGTAGCACAAAAGATACAGGAGAAGCGATTGAAATGTTCTTTGGAGAGGCTGTGGAAGAGCGTGCTGGACAGGACGGCGCATTCGGGACAACCGGCTTTCAAGCCTCTCCCCCGATTCCGACTTCGAAGGTTACGCTCCTCGCTCAATAGAAGGCACCGTCCCGGCTCAAGTCGTCACTGCTGAAGCTGCTCCGAGCCTATACGTCGAAACCGTACGCATCCATTTCGTCCGGAAGCAAAGAATGCACAACTCGTTTTCGCGCACGGTAAACCGCCGTCCTGGTCTCCGAGTATTCTATCAGAAATCCACCCAGCGCCAAGGGGTCTGTAGCCGGAAAAGGTCGCGCGGGCACAGCAGGAACGGAACGGCGCGTCTGAGGAAAAGACCGCCTGCAAGCGCAGCAGCCGCACGAGTCTGCTCTCGCCAGAGTTCGCGGCCCATCCTTCCCTGCGCCGGCGCAACGCCATTCTGATATCCGCGAGGCTGAAAAATGCAATGCTCTACGCCATTCTTGAAAGGAACCGCCAGCTTTGCGGCATCAGGCGGCGTGCGGCGGGCTTCTTGACCAGAAATTTCTTCAACGCAATCAGATCCTGCGGCCGGTCGATGTCCGGGCAGGGCTCAAGCACCGAGCACGAAAATCCGTGCGCAAGCAGGCTGTCGAGCGTGTCTTCGAGAGCGAATTCGGTTCCGAGACGAATGCCGCTGAAAAGCCCGCGGGCCGTGCGGCGCAGCCCGATCAGATAATAACCGCCGTCGGGACAGGGCCCGAGCACCGCTTCAGTCGAGCGCAACTCTTCCAGCGTCAGGCGCAGCATGGAGGGAGCCAATGCCGGAGAATCGGTCCCAATCACAACCACCCGCGAGTGCCGCCGAAGCAGTTGCGCGAAAGCCCGTTCGATCCGCTGGCCGAGGTCACGCCCCGTCTGCCGCTCGAGTTGAAAAGTGCCGGGAACCATTTCTTGCGGAATCTTCCCGCCCGCAGCAAACAGATAACGCGCGGACTCAACTTTCAACTTCGCAACTTTGCCGAGCGCGTCGAATACCAGAGCGCGGTGAAATTCCGCCGCCCCTTCCGGACCCAGCGCCGGAATCAGCCGGGTCTTGGTCTTTCCGGGAATCGGCGCACGGGCAAAAACGGCCACAGCAGGAATCGAATGGATCGTACCCGTCGGGTGATTCGCTCGGCCACGTCCTGCCGCTGCGGATACGGATGTCCGGCTTCGCGCAATGTCGAATGAAGTTTTCCGTCTTTTATAGGAATCTTTGCGGCTGGAATGGGATTTGCGTTGCGGCAAGTGGTTTCTGAATTTTTCCTTCTGTTTTTCCAGACAAGAAAACGAGAGCTTCCTGCCGCGTCGCCTCAAAGTGAAAGCTAAACGCGACGCTGGGACCCTAGATGAACATCTGCTCGTCTTGCGGCACCTCGCTACCGCGGGACTGCCGACGCCTTGAAAGGAAGAAATCGAGCCCGACCTGGAGGCCTTTCAGAATGGCTGAAACCTCGCTGACCGGGCCAACGATATTCTTCTGAACCACCGTGGTTGTCTTGTCGACCTTTTCGAGCACGTCGGTAAGGGTCTGGTCGATGCGAACAACCTGCAGGCGGAACCGGTCCAGCAGATCGTCAAGAACCTCGTCCACTTTGCCGGTCCGCTCACGCGCCACGCGCGCGACTTCAGCAAGGTCAGAAGTGATCGTGCGGAGCGGGTCCCGGGAATTCGCAACAATCTCGGTCACCGACTCCGCCAGGGGATCGATGCGGCGCATCACGTCAGCGCGCATTCCCGCCACGTCTACCTGAATACGCCGCATGGCGATGTAAAGGCCAACCATCGCAAGAGCCTGCAGCACAATGGCTGCGGCCGCAATGATAATGAAGATCGTCAACAGGGTCTCGTGAGCCATAGCCTACTCTCGGCCGCCTGAGCCACTGGGTACAAGTGGCTCACTCTGACACCTTGGTTTTCTCCTCCCGGTAAGCTTGTTTGCCGGCCTCAAGCGCCGCGGACAGTTGTTCCTTCTGTTTGGTGACAGTATCCCGGGCCTTATCAACGTAGCCCTCCGCCCTCTGGCGATACTCCTTGCTTTTTTCGTTCACCCGCTCGCGGCTCTCGCCCGCTCTCTGGACTATGAATTCGCGCGCCTCTTTGCCTGTTTTCGGAGCAAAAAGGAGGGCGACGATCGCACCAATCCCTGCCCCCACCAGAAAGAACGCTACTTTTGACCCTCCATTGTTGTCACTCATTTGAAATCCTCCTGATTCCTCTTAGGCGACCAGCTTGACAGCAAGCACTTTGCCTCGTTCAAAGGCATCCTCGGCCTGCTTACGGATTTCACGGGTTCGGTCGGCGACGTAGTCGGCGCCATCCTCTGCCGCCCTGGAAATCATCTTCCGAGTTCGGCGACCACTATTCGGAGCATAGAGGAGGCCCATAGCGGCCCCAACGCCCAACCCTGCTGTCAGCATCCCCAAACCAAAAAGCACCTTCTTTCCGTTCATGCTTCACCTCCGATCTGTCCTCAACTTATCAAAGTCTGGTCAGATTTTCAACAATAAAAGTTCTAGTATTAAAGGAATTATTAATATACCGACTAGACTATTTATCAACTCCGCTCCTGCTGCCTTTTCCGAGGTAGGTCCTAATCCGATTCGCCTGCACGCGTGTCACAATTTGGGACAACTCCGCCTCGCTAACCGACGAGAGCTTGCTCACACTGCCGAAGTGCTCCAGCAGCTTTCTCGCCGTCCGCTCCCCCACCCCGGGAATCTCCAGCAACTCCGAGGTCAGTTCCCGATGCGTCCGGCGCTTCCGGTGGAAGGTCACGGCGAAGCGGTGGGCTTCATCCCTGATCCGCTGAACCAGGTGAAGCACGGGAGAGTGATGGTCCAAAACCACCGGCTCGTCCTCCCGGCCATAGACAAACAGGATTTCCTCCCGCTTGGCGATGCTGGCCAGCGGCTGGTTGATGATTTCAAGCTCGCCAAGGGCATCTGCCGCCGCGTGGAGCTGCCCGACGCCACCGTCAATCAGAACCAGATCAGGAAGCGCTTTGTTTTCTTCCTGTAAGCGCCGGTACCGCCTGCCGACCACCTCCCTCATGCTGGCAAAATCGTCATTTTGCGGCACAGTCTTGATGATAAATTTCCGGTAATCGGATTTTTTCATCCTCCCGTCTTCGCAAACCACCATCGAGGCCACGATGTCGCTGCCCTGGATGTGAGACACGTCAAACGCCTCAATCCGGCGGGGCGGTTTCGCCAGGTCGAGGATATCCGCCAGGTCGCCAAGCATCTCTTCCGTTTTCGGCTTGAGCACCCGGAACCGCCGTTCGAAAGAATTCCGCGCGTTCCGGGCCACCAACTCCAGCAGCGCCCGCCGCCTTCCTGCTTCCGGAGTGAGGATGTGCACAGCCCGGCCTCGCTTCTCAGAGAGCATCTCTTCAAGCAGGCTCTGGTCCTCAAAGCTAACGGGGACAAAGATTTCGCCGGGCACGTACTGCTGGTCGAGGTAAACCTGCTTCACCAGCGCCGAAAAGACATCGCCCAGATCCGGCTCCTCGAGGTCCTCCCAGAAGAACTCGCGCCGATCCACGGTGCGCCCGTTGCGGAAGTGGAATAGGTCCACCGCCATCTGCGCCCCTTCCCGGTGGAAGCCGAAGATATCGAAATCCTCGCCCGAAGACGCCGCCATCTTTTGCCGCTGGCGCAGTTCCTCGATGGTCATCAACTGGTCGCGATAGCGCCCGGCCTCCTCGTAACGCTGCTCTTCCGAAGCTCGGTCCATGCGCTGGTGAAGTTCCCGCAGCAGGTCGCTTTCGCGGC
>JARRJI010000338.1:0-7798 GCA_037379595.1 Acidobacteriota bacterium
GCGTCAAACTTCTCCATGGTGAAATCTTCTTCCGGCAGGCCGATGTGGAGAATCAGGTAGCGGAACGGCAGCTTTTCGGCCACCTCGATGGCCCGCTTGATCTCTTCCATGCTCTCAATGCGTTTCCGGCGCTCGAGATAAGCCAGGGAAATGGCCATGCCGCCCGAGCGGCCCCACTCCTTGTCGTTATAGAGCGGCGCATGCAGGGAGAAAAGCTGCACGTCGTGATCGCGGAACCAGTCGGCCACGTCCTGAACGTGGTTGGGGTCGTGATAGTCCAGGTGCTGGGGCGCAGCGAAGATTTCGATTGTCCGGAAGCCGGCGCCGAGGATGCCATCCAGGATGTGCGACGACAGCCGGTCGTTCGCAAAAAGGTGAGTGGAGAGCGCAAAGTTCATCAGTAGCCTGCCGCCTTTCCCACGCCGCGTGGATCTGCCGCGCCGAAGCGCCAGCCCGTTTTGGGATCAACCGCGATAGCTTCGCAATCGCCGATGCTGTCCACCACGTGGAGTTTGTATCCGGCCTTCTTCAGCTTATCAAGGGTGTCGGCGGAAAATCCCCATTTTTCGACATCTACCCTGTCGGGCATCCACTGGTCATGAAAACGCGGTGTGATGACCGCCCGCAGCACGTCCATGTGGTAAGCGACCACGTTCAGCAGCACCTGGAGGACGGTGTTGGTGATGGTGCCGCCGCCCGGCGCGCCCAGCACCAGCCGAACCTTGTTGTCGTGCAGCACGATGGTCGGGGTCATGGCGGAGAGCGGGCGCTTGTGCGGCGCAATGGCGTTGGCCTCGCTCTGGATCAGTCCGTACATGTTGGGCTTGCCCGGCGCGGAGGTGAAATCGTCCATCTCGTCGTTCAGCAGAAAGCCCGCGCCCGCCACCGTCACGCCGCTTCCGTAGCCGTTGTTGATCGTATAGGTGTTCGAAACCGCATCGCCGGCCGCGTCCACCACGGAAAAGTGAGTGGTGTTTGGATGTTCGAAAGGCACCGGGTTGCCCGCCCGGATGGGCGCGTCGGGCTTCGATTCCAGAATCTCCTTGCGCAGCCTGGCGGCGTATTGCGGGCTGGTCAGGCCCTTGATGGGCACGGAAACGAAATCGGTATCGCCCAGGTAGGCGGCGCGGTCGGCGTAGGCTCGGCGCATGGCCTCGATGATCAGATGCATGGAAGCGTAACAGTCCGGCGTCGCCAGGTCCAAGGGGTCAAGAATGTTGAGCATTTCGATCAGGGCCACGCCGCCTCCGCTGGGCGGAGCAGGAGCCAGAATCTCGTCGCCGCGGAAATGGCCTGTCAAGGGCTTGCGTACTAGGGCGTGGTAATCGGCCAGGTCCTGGCGGGTGATGATGCCGTGATACTTCTCGATGGTGGCGACGATTTTGTCAGCGATCGGGCCGTCATAAAAAGCTTTAGGCCCTTTGCGGGCAATCCGGCGCAGCGTTCGCGCCAATTCCGGCTGGCGGAAGATTTCTCCCGGCTGGTAAAGGTTGCCGTCGCGCAGGTAGATGCGGCGGCTGGCATCGAATTTTGAAAGCAGCTCGCGATGCCTCTCGAGCGACTGGCTCAGCCAGTAGCCGACCGGAAAGCCTTTGCGCGCCAGGCGAATGGCGGGCTTCATCACGCGGGCCAGACCCAGCTTGCCGTATTTCTGCTCGGCCAGCGCCAGGCCCGCCACGGTTCCCGGCACACCCACGGAAAGCGCGCCCACGGTGGATGCCCCCGGAATCTCATTTCCCTGCTTGTCCAGATACATGTTGCGGCTGGCGCCGCCGGGTGCTTCCTCGCGGTAGTCGATCATCGCTGACCGGCCGTCCGCCATGTGGATGATCATGAAGCCGCCGCCGCCGATGTTTCCGGCAAAGGGATAGGTGACCTCGAGCGCGAAGCCCACGGCCACCGCCGCGTCCACGGCGTTGCCACCGGCTTTCAACATCTCGATGCCCGCCTGGGTGGCCAGCCGGCTGTTGCTCACCACCATGCCGTGACGCGCGGCAACGGGCGTCAGCGCCAGCGCCGGAACAGTGGCCGTCAGGGCGATCAGGAGGAACAGTTTCCGGAAAGATGGAAGGCGCACGGACCCTCGTGTAAGAAAAACAGACAGGAATTTTCGCGGGCGCTCGAATTCTGCCCGCAGCGCTTGCCGAATCATCTGGTCAATGCGCCGTCTTTTGAATCTGTAATTTATGCGAAAACCCCGCAGAGCGTCAACTGCAGCAGCGTTACAGGAATGCTATCCTTGCAACGCGCCATCCTCAGTGACGCCTGGCTTTTGATAGACTGTTGAAAAATGCTTCGAAACTGTGTCATTCCGAGCCCGTTCGCCCTCCACTTGCGGACGGCCCTGAACGAAGTGACGGGGCTCAGGGTAAACTTCGCGAGGAATCTCGCCTTGCAATCACAGGACCTGCGAGATTCCTCGTCGCCCTTCGGCTCCTCGGAATGACACGTTGTACGGGTTTTTCAACAACCTGTTAAGCATGGCTCGAAACGGCGCCGTTTGCGCGGCGATAAAATTCTTCCGCCTGGTCATAGTCCCTGCGAACGCTCTTCAGGAAGACCGCATAATTGCCCAATGTGGTTGCGTTGCGGGGCTCCGATTCGATGGCGCGCCGGTAGAACTCCTCTGCCCTGTCGTAGTCCTTTCGAATGCTGGCCAGGAAGTTTGCGTAATTTCCCAGGCTTGTGGCACGTCCGGGATCGGCCTCAATGGCGTACTGGTAGAAGTCCTCGGCCCGGTCGGAGTCCTTGCGGATGTTCTTCAGAAACCTTGCGTAATTGCCCAGGTTGATGGCATGCCCGGGATCGGCTTCGATGGCCCGACGGAAGAATTCCTCGGCCCGGTCGTAGTCCTTGCGGATGTTCTTCAGAAACCTTGCGTAATTGCCCAGGTTGGTGGCATGCCGGGGCCCCGCTCTGATGGCGCGGCGGTAGTAGGCTTCCGCCCAGTCGTAACTCTTGCGAATGTCTTCGAGGAAGACCGCGTACTTGCCCATGCTGTTGGCATATTTGGGGCTGGCCTTGACGGCGCGGCGATAGAATTCCTCCGCCCGGTCATAGTCCTTGCGAATATCGTCCAGGAAAACCGCATAATTGCCCAGGTTAGTGGAATTTCTGGGGTTGGCCTCGATGGCCGCGCGATAAAACTGCTCCGCCCGGTCATAGTCCTTGCAGACGTTCTTCAGGAAAACTGCATAATTGCCCAGGCTGACGGCATGCCTGGGGTCGGCCTCGACGGCGCGGCGAAAGAATTCTTCCGCCCGCTCGCGGTCCCTGCGAGCCTCCGACAGGAAGGTCGCGTAGGCACCGAGCAAAGGAGCCGACTCCGGGAACTGTTCCAGCGCCGCGGTATAGATCCGTTCGACTTTGTCCGGATCCAGGTATCGGGTCTGGCTCGAGCGCAGGCGCCGCCGCCGCGGCCTGGGTAGGGAGTCGCCGGGGGGCTCAACTGCGGAGCTCAGCGGCGAACCGGGAGGAGCCTTAAACTTATCGGAGTCCATCCTCGTTGATCCTCCACACAATTCACCGGATGGTGCGGAGTGCCGTTGTCACGCAAATCCCCCGTCGCAAACGTTGGGGGTCCAAAGCTGCCACTTCCAGCAGCTCCGGCTGGGCCGTGCGTTGTCCGGCGTTGGAAAGTCCGCGGCGGAAATCTCGCCGCCGCAGAGGTACCAGATATGCAAGTAGTTTGCTAGTAATAGCAGGCAAGCAAACACGGGGTTGTTCCGCAACTCTGCGGCCCATCGATCCGGCATGGCGAGCGATCCGCAGACCGGACTTGACGCCCGGCTGGCCGCTACCCTGTCCCTCCTCGCCGCCGGGGCCATTCTCCTCTGGAAACGCACGCGGTTCTCGTAATGCATTGGGACCATTAATCTTGGAGGTAACCCGTCGAGACAGCCGTTGCGGGCCAGTGCGATCCTGGCACGCCTTTGCAAAACTCCAGGAGGCGGTAGGCTGGTCCTGGGCGCGGGTGGAAATCACCGTCCCTTGCGGCACGGATGAGTCCGTGCCCTTTCGACCCACCCAGCGGGTACCCGCACTCTAATTTCAACCCATCGAGGCTTTGTCTGACAGGATCCGGTGATATGGTGGTAAACTCTCAACGCGCCTGAGACCTTCAGGAAGAACCTCAATTGAAACCCCAGGCACAAATCATCCTGAAATTACAGGAGTCCTTTTGGCAAAGGTCGTACTGGTTAATCCTTCGATGTCCACCGTGGGCTACAGTTTTATAACGCCGCGATGGCTTTTTGTTATTGCTCAGGCTACTCCCACCGAATTGGTCGGCGATCCGATTCTGGTGGACGAATCCGTGGAAAAGTTCAACCCCCAGAGTGTCGGTCCTGGAGATGTCGTCGGGATTGGAATCACCACGGGCAACTGCATTCCCGGGTACCGCGTGCTGGGCGAAGCGAAGGCCCGGGGCGCAACGGTGATTGTGGGCGGGATTCACGCCACCATCTTCCCCCAGGAGCCTCTGCAAAAGGGTGCCGACGCCGTGGTGACAGGCAGTGGGGAAGCGGTGTGGGGACAGGCCGTCCAGAATGCGCTCGAGAAACGTTTGCAGCAGAAGTATGCGGGGGGGCGAATCGCCGGCGAGGAGATGCGAAAAGCCCGATGGGATCTTCTCGACGCCACCAAGTACGTTTTCCCTTCCGTTCAAACCGTGGCGGGGTGCCCGGATAACTGCAGCTTCTGTTCCGTCTGGGTGACGGAAGGGCGCCGGCCCCGGCAGCGTCTGAGCGAGAAAGTCATTGAGGAAGTGAATGAGCTGCACGATCTGGGCTTTCGGTACATCGTGTTTGCGGACGACAATTTCAATCCGGCGACCCTGGGGAGAATCGCCCGGGAGCCCGGTGAAAACAAGAGGCGCGAGCTTGAGCGAATCCGCGAGGAGCGGCTGAGGTTCTTTGAGGAATACGACCGCTCGGTACCGAAAGACATGTACGCCTTTGCCCAGATGACCACCGAGGCGACAACCGATGAAGAATATCTTCGGGCGATGTACCAGAAGATGCGGATCCGGGTGGCGCTGATCGGGGTCGAGTCCTTTTCAGAAGACGGATTGAGGAGCGCAGGCAAGCTGTGGAACCCCGTTGGGGAGAAGATGGTCCAGGCCATCCAGAAGATCCAGGACAACGGCATTTTCGTTTTGAGCTCGATTATCTGCGGACTGGAATCCGATACGGTCCAGACCATCCGAACCATGAGGAATTTTGCGACGGAATCGGGCACCCTGCTCGCCCAGTTTACGGTCTTTAATCCCTACCCCGGAACCAAAGACTTTTATGAGATGATGAGCGATCGGAAGAACCTTTCAAGGCCGGACTTCCATCCCAAACATAAGACTCAAATCCTCTATGACGATTACTGGCTGAAACCGCTGAGGCCGGTTGACATCATCAAACATCCGAACATCACCAAGAGTGACTTGCATACCGAGAATAAAAAGTGCTGGGATAGTTTTTACTCGCTGGGCGAAAGCCTGAAACGAACCCGCTGCGGAGCCGCCAAGGGATGGTCCTTGCCCGCGAGGCTTATTTACCTCTTGGTCTGCCTGCTGTTCAAGCGAGCCTACGCTGGATATGGGATGGCGGCCGACAGCGTTCGGAGGAAGAAAAACGGGACGGTGACCAAGCTGATGATCAAAGCCGCCGTGAGCGCCTACAACCGGTTTCACCGCGAGAAACATATGCGGTTGAGGATGCGGGTGATTCCGACCACGCGGGCCGACGCCGCTCTTGACGCCCGGGCAATTCCGGAAGAGGCGGGTTTGGAGTGAGGCCGAAGCAAAAGCTCGCGGCGTCCCTTGTCAGGTCCTGATGCGCATGTTCATCATCGACGGATTCAAGCGCCTGAAGCGCGCAAGCTGACTTTCCGCCCACAACGGGTGTACTGTACTTGTTGGCTGAGCATCAAGCGGGCGGAGAGTCTCAGGCTTTGTTTTTGCCTTTCTCCTATAAACGGCAGGCCGACGATGCCGACTGTGAGGAAGGGTTCGACGGGGTGCAGGTTGGCCTGGTCCGCACCCAATCGCGTTTCGGCTGATGAGGCGATAGCACAATAGAAGATCGGAGGAACTATGCGGCGTTGGGTCGTAGGAATCGGAGTTTTGGGCGCTCTTGCATTGTCAGCCGTCGCCCAAAGTCATACCATTTCACTTGCCAGAGGGGCCGCGGAACACGGCTGGGTATCGTTGTTTAACGGCAAAACCCTTAAAGGATGGCAGGTCCACAAGGCGGGAGACTGGAAAGTCGAGAACGGGGCGCTTGTTTGTTCTGGAGCAAGTGCAGGTTGGCTGGAGACTTTGTCACCCTCGAACGATTTCACTCTTAAACTGCAGTTTCGCGGAGCAAGCAGTGTCAATAGCGGTGTCTTTTTGCGGGCCCAGAAAGAAGGGCTTCCCTGGGTCACTGGATACGAATGTCAGATCTGGGGTCATATGCCCACCGGCTACAACACGGGCAGCCTGGTTGGATCGGTCAAGGCGCTACCCGCCAGGATCATCCCCGACCGCTGGAACAGATACGAAATAACGGCTGATGGCAATCACTTCGTGGTTGTTTTAAATGGCAAGACCCTGTTGGACGCACACAACTCGAAGCACCTGACCGGTAATGTCATCGGCCTGCAATGCAACAAGAACAATAAGATCGAGTTCCGAGATATCATGCTGAAACCTCTGTCACGGTGACATCCGGCACTGCGCGCCCCTCAGTTGCAATTGGGATCATACGGCCTGCAGGCAATTCCCCGCAAAGCCCTTCAACTGAGCAGGCGGCAGGCGTTGGCTTTGATGAGGAGATAAATTTCCACGCCCGGGGCGAGTTCGAGGGCCTTCGTGGCCTGCGGGGTGATGCGCACTTTGAGATCGACGCCGCAGTCGGCCACCAGTTCAATGCTTTCCTCGTCGCGCAGAAGGCGTTTGACGGTTCCGGCCAGCAGGTTGCGGGCGCTGGTGCGGCTGACGCGTTCGCGGGAAATGATGATGTCTTCCGCGCGGATGCCGAGCGTGACGCGGCTGCCTTCGGGAAGCCGGCAGTGGCGAATGACCATCCGGCGCCGGCCGAGGTCGATGATGCTGATGCCCTCCTGCGGCTGATGCGCGGCAACCCGCCCCACCAGGATGTTTTCCGTACCCACCACGTGTGCTGCGGGAACGTTGAGCGGCGCGTTGAAGATCTCCAGCGGCTTTCCCTGCTGGACAATGCGGCCGTCGGCCATCAGCAGCAGGTGGTCGCCGATGCGCACGGCGTCGGCCGGGCTGTGCGTGACGTAGATGAAAGGAATGCCGGCCTTGCGCTGAACTTCAACAATCTCATCCAGCAGCCGCGAGCGGGTCTGGACATCGACGGCCGAAAGCGGTTCATCGAGCAGCAGGATGACCGGGTCTGAGGCCAGCGCGCGGGCCAGCGCCACGCGTTGCTGCTCGCCGCCTGAAAGCTGATCGGGCCGGCGGTCAGAGGCGTGATCCACGCCAACCAACTCGAGCATTTCCGCAGCGTGTTGCCGCCGGGCTCGCTCGTTCTGGGCTTTCGCGCCGTAAGCGACGTTTTCGGCCGCGGTCAGAAGCGGAAACAGCAGGTAATCCTGAAAGACAAAGCCCACGCGACGCTTCTGCATGGACAGATTGACACCCGCGGCGGAATCGAAATAGACGGAATCGCCGAGGGAAATTCTGCCGGCATCCGGCGTCACCATGCCGGCGATGGATCGCAGCGTGGTTGTCTTGCCCGATCCCGATGAGCCAAACACCACCGTGATGCCCTGGTTGGCCGTGAACAGGGCATCCAGA
>JARRJI010000339.1:0-6462 GCA_037379595.1 Acidobacteriota bacterium
CAAGTCTAAAGAACCCTTCTTTGCGGTTTCGGCCACACGGACGTACTCACCCTCGCAACAACCGAAAGTCTCCATCGAATTCCGGGAGGTGGACCACCTCGATTTCCGCATCTATCGCGTGAAGGACCCAATCAAGTTTTTTTCCAGGCTGCGCGATGCACACTTCTTCGGTAGTGAGAAGCAGGAACTGGCGCGTAAGAAAACGTGGCTGGAGCGCTTCCACGACTGGAAACGAAATCTTCGGCTGAGGATCCGGAACTTCTTCCGCTTCCAGCTTCGGTATGAAACCCGTTACCGCCACCACAAGGCAGTGGTCCGCAAACGCGAGAAGCGCAGACGAATCCCGCTTGACATCACTGCGTACGCACAGGTGCCGCTGCTGAACCGCGAACAGCTTGTGGTGGCATGGCGCGAGTTGCTGCCGAAAACGCGCGGGTCGGAGCACCAGCAGATTCCTGTCAATTTGCACCGGAAAGGGCTCTACCTGGTGGAAGTTGCGAACGGCAGCCTGCGGGCTTACACGCTGCTGATGATCACCAACCTGGCCATGGTATCGAAAAACGCGCCGGGCCAGATGTTGCTTTACGTGTCATGAAGTTCGGCAAGATCAAGGTTCAGGACGCCATGATCGTGGCCCAGTCGGCGGATGACGTGGCAGCCACCAGCGTCCAGTCGTTCTGGTTCTGGGGCACCTCAGCCACCAGCATCGTCGGCTATCTCTACACGGACCGCCCTGTATACCGCCCCACGCACGAAGTCCAGTTCAAAGGCATCCTGCGCGCCCGAAAGGCTGGGCAATTCAGCCTTGACCTTCCCCATACCGTCACCGTGCAAGTGACGGACCCCACGCGGAAGACGGTGTATCAGCAAAAGCTCAATCTTTCGACGTTCGGATCGTTTCACGGCTCGTTGACGCTGAGCCCGCTGGCTGCGCTGGGCGTGTACCAGATCGTGGCGCACATCGGCAGCAGCTCCGTCTACGGTTCGTTTGAAGTGCAGGAATACAAGAAGCCGGAGTTTGAGGTCTCCGTCAGTACAAACAAACCACGCTACCTGCAGGGCGAGAGCATTGAAGCCACGATCGAGGGCCGCTACTACTTTGGCGAACCGGTGTCGAACGGAAAGGTGAAATATTCGGTTTACCGCTCGGGTTATACGTTTCCCTACTGGCGAGTCCTGTGGGGTGACGAGGATTTCGGAGGAGACGAATTCGGCCCGCGCGACACGTACTATGGCGAGGAAATCAGCCAGGGAACCGGCCAACTGGATGCCGATGGCCGACTGACGGTCAAGATTCCAACCCAGGTCGATGAGTCTGGAAAGCGCGATGCCAGGTACCGGATTGAAGCGCAAGTGACTGACGCCAGCAACCGAGAGATCAGCGGCGGCCGCAGCGTTCTGGTTACGTATTCGACAGTCGTGGTGATTCTGGACACGGACCGCTACGTCTACCATGCGGGCGATCAGGCTGATGTCACTGTGCGCACGCTTGACTACGACTCGAAACCCGTTTCCACCACGGTGAATCTTGGGTTTTACACCGAAGAGGATTCGAGCGTTCCGTGGCAGCCCTGGCGCGCCGCCACCAACCGCAAGCAGCTCAGCAGCGCCACTGTCACCACCAACACCAAAGGTGTGGCCCATTATCAATACACTGTGCCTTCCGTTAACGGAATCACGATTGAAGGCACCGCCGTCGATTCCAATCACCGGCAGGCGCACTTCGATACCAGCCTCTGGGTGGCGGGCGAGGAATACGCCTGGATGGGACCCTCGTACCAGCGGCCGGATATCTACCTCGATAAGCACTTCTATCACCCTGGGGATACCGCGCACGTCCTGATTGTGACTCACAAGCCCGGAGCCCACGTGCTGGTCACGACCGAAGGCCAGCAGGTGTACACGTGGTCCATGCAGGCGAGTGAAAGCGGCTCGCTGACCGTTGATGTACCTATTAAAGAACAATACGAACCGAACTTTTTCATCGGCGTTGCGTTCGTCAAGGGCGAACAACTTTTTGAGGCTACCAAAAACGTTCCCGTACCCCCGGCTGACAAGATTCTGAACGTCACAGTTGCGACAGACAAACCGCAATACAAGCCGGGCGAGAAAGTTACTTACACCATCACCACGCGAGACTCCCAGGGGAAACCCGTCAGCGCTGAAGTGAGCCTGGGCGTGGTGGACGAAGCCATCTACGCGATTCGGCCGGACTCTACTCCGCCGCCTGATAAGGTGTTTTACGCCCGCACCTGGGACCAGGTACAAACGCAATTTTCCACAATCTACTGGTTCACAGGTTACTCGGGCAAGCATCGAATGGAACTCGCACGACTGCGCGCCCCCACGCCGCTGGCCGATTTCCCCGGATTCCCTCACCACCTGGCGAGCCACCGTGCGAGCCGTGACCGCCAACACGCTGGTGGGCCAGGTCATCCAGAAAGTGATCACGCGCAAGAACCTGATCCTGCGGCTAGAAGTGCCGCGCTTTCTGACCGAAGGCGACACGATGACCGTGACAGGGATCGTGCACAATTACCTGAAACACGACACCACGGCGCACGTTTCCCTGGCCGCGAAAGGTGTGGAACTCGAAAGCCCGCCCGAGAGCACGGTAAACGTGCCGCAGAACGGCGAGGCCACTGTCACCTGGACAGTGCGTGCCTCCAGTATCGGTACGGCGGACTTCCTTGGTAAAGCTCTGACCAACGAGGAATCCGACGCACTCGAACTCACCATCCCTGTGCACCCGTGGGGATTGCAGTTGAGCTCAGCGCGGTCCGGCACGCTGAGTGGCACCAAGGGCGATACGACCCAGACCCTTACGCTGCCGACTGACATCAATCCCGGAGCCTCATCGCTGCGAATTGATCTGTCGCCTTCTGTAGCAGGAACACTGATGTCGGCGCTCGACTATCTTGCAACCTATCCTTACGGCTGCGTCGAGCAAACGATGTCAAGCTTCCTGCCCAACATCCTGGTGGCGCAGGCTGTAAAGGAACTGGGACTCACTGCTCCGCCGCCATCGGTGGAGCTCCAATCCAAGATTGCCGCCGGGTTGCGGCGCCTCTATCAGTTCCAGCACGACGACGGTGGCTGGGGTTGGTGGGAGACGGATGAGACGAATCCCTTTATGACGGCCTACGTCGTGGCCGGGCTGGCCCAGGCCCAGGCTGCGGGTTATACAGTGGACGTAGATCGCCTGGAGCGCGGGCGCGAGTCGCTGGTGAAACAGCTCAACGAGAATCAGAACGCCGTGCCCGACATCCTCGCCTATATGCTTTACGCTCTGGGAACGAGCGTAAAGCCGGGATTGCCGCTATCCCAGGCGCTGGATGCGACGCGCAAAGAGCTTCCGTGGAACGCAGCCTTCGCCATGAGGCAACGCCTCCAGCAGAATTCACCCTATAACGGTGAATTAGCGCCCCACTTGGTGGACGACGTTGCCAACTCCCGGGACCAACTTTCGCCCTACGGTGACGCACTTCTGGCGCTGGCTTTCGCCCGCATGAAGGACCCGCGCGCGCAGGAATTCGTCAAACGGCTTGAGCAATCGGCAAAGGTGGACGGACCTTATGCCTCCTGGAAGTCCGAACGCGAAGCCATGCTGGATTTCTCATCCGATAATTCGTTTGAGGCCACCTCCTTTGCTGTGAAGGCACTCGCAAGTCTCGATCCCAAGAGCGAATTGCTGCCGAAGGCTGCTCACTGGCTTATTGACCGCCGCTCGGATGGCTACTACTGGACCTCAACGGAGCAGACGGCCACCGCCATTTTCGGCCTGATCGACTATCTGAAGGTTTCGGGAGAGTTGAAGCCGGATTACACGCTGGATGTTTTCGTGAACGGCCGGAAGCTGGCGGAACGCCATGTGACGGAAAAGGACGTCGCGAATCCGCTGCCGATTACCGTGACGGCCAATGCAGCCCAACTCCATCCGGGCGCAAACCAGGTGCGCATCACCAAGAGCGGGCCCGGCGTACTCTACTGGTCGGCCTTTGCGTCATACTTTACGCGTGAGCCGAAACCCGCGCCCAAAGGCGCAACCGCGCTCAACATCGTTCGGCAATATTTCAAGCTGGTTCCTGAAAACGACGGCGGACACATCGTATACACCGAACAGCCCATCCAGGGACCGCTTAAGAGCGGAGACGTGATCGAGGTCCGCCTGACGGTCAGCGCCACGGGTGACGAGCAATATCTGCAGATCGAGGACCCCATCCCCGCAGGCTTCGAGTTCGTGCAGCAGGAAAGCCTCTACCCGCTGAAGCAGCAGCCACCCTGGTGGGACTTCTATTACACGCGACGGGAATTTCACGACGACCGTGCCGCGCTTTTCTCAACCACTTTCCACCAGGGGCAGGGACAATTCCATTACCTACTGAAGGCGGTTGAGCCCGGGACATACCAGGCCAATCCTGCGCGTGTGCTTCCCATGTACGAACCGGCACGGCAGTCGTCCACGCGCAGCATGACATTGACGATCACAAAACAGCAAGGCGCGGAAGCCGCAACCGGCGGACAGTCGAAACAAGGAGAGCCGTCCGGGAAATAGCAAAGAGGTGAAGCGGTGCTGAAAAGCATGAAAACCGGCGGACGGGCTTGGACGCGAAGTCTCAGCGTTCTGGCGCGTAGCCCCATCTACGTGATCGCTCTGGCGGCGGTTGCCGGTCTCTGGTGTCTGGCCGGGTATGAATGGCTCTGGCTGCCGGAGTCGTCCGGCTGGGTGCTGGCGTTGACGTTCGTCTGGATTCTTGCTCTCGCAGCAATTGCCCTCGCGGTGCTGGCAGGCAGCGTGGCAAGCGTCTCATCGGCAGCCGCTGGTACCGACCGCCGTCTCCGCCTGCGACGGATCCTGTGCTTTGAGAAAAAGCGATTGGGGCGGACGTTTGTGGTTGTGCTGGCAGGGCTACTGCTGTTCTTCGTACTTGGGGCAATGTTCGGCTGGCTTAACAGCCACGCCCTCGCCGTGGCCTCGTTCCTGACGTTTCATCTCCAGCATCCTGTCAGCTACGTGCCGATCAGCAATATCCTGTGGGTCATTGAAGCCCTGGTCTGGATCGTCTTTGCGGGATTTGTAATGACATGGCTACTCGTCTTTTCGAATCCCCCACGGCCCGCGTCCACGCGGAACACGAGCAAGATGCTGGCGGGGTCGATTAGTTTATCCGTCTTTCTCACGGGCCTTCTGAGTGCAGTTGTATTCGGCGGGCTGGCGTGGCTCCTGGCGACATGGCATCCCGTGGTGAAAGCGGGAGGCTGGGACTACGCGCAACTTGTGGTCCGCAACGGCGCCGCGCTGCTCTTGCTCACTCTGGGCTGGCTCTTCTGGGGGCTGGCGCTGGCACGCCTCATGGAGCCAGCGGAGTTGCCTCCTCGCTCCTGAGCCATTTCAAATCACCGGGAGTCGGGTGCTCAAGCACCTGCCATAATGCCATCGGGCCGTGCTGTTCCGCGAACTGGCGAACCAGAAGAGCCGCCTTGGCATACGCTATGTGCATCTCAGGAGCGGATCGCGGCCGTGCCAGGGCCTGGCCAAGTGTGCGTCCCGAAGCGCGCGCCCGCACACCCTTGTTGATGGGCTCATCCGTAAGATACAGAACGAACCCTTCTTCAAACCATTCCGGCACGCCGGGCGCTCGAAGGCGATGGAGCGTGAGGTGCGTCAGCTCGTGACGCAGGGTGGAAATCAGGATGCCTTTGGCGGCAAGGGTGGCAAGTGGTTGCAGATAGATCGACTTTCCGTCGCTGCTGCCGGCTACCCATCCCGGCTCACCCGTTGCGCGGATGAACTCCGCTGTGGTATTCCAAGTCTCCACTTGGACCCTCCTGGTGCCTGGACTGGCGAACTGCTTCAGGAATCTGCGCCAACTCTCGAGTTGATTCAGGGTGCGGCTGACCCACGGTTTCTGAGCTTCCGGGTACTCCAGTTCGAAGTGTTCACTGGACGCGACCGGGTCCGAATCAGATTTCGGCGCCGCTGCGTATTTGACCACTGAGGTGCCGGGGAAATAGTGCGCCAGAATTTCCTTGTAACCGATGCCGAGGCCCGCCATGGCGTCGGCTCCGGCCTGGCACAATCCCACGCCGTGGCCGAGGCCGCGCCCGTTGAACACCAGCGTATTGCCGTTGCGTTCGATGGTGTAGAGATTGCTTTTCAGGATGTCCCAGCCGAGTTCCCTCCCCACTGCATAGCGGAACTGATTGGCAACGATCTCGAAGCTGCTGCCCGCGAGAACCTCCAGCATGTGCACGCGCCCTGAACTGTCTCGTGAGGCGACAGTCAGGTTGCGCACGGGGCTGCGCACCCGCAGTCCCATCCCGTCGCGAAGGACCCGGGCGACGCGGTCGAGCGGAATTTTCCGCTGCCAGTTTGAGTGTACACTGGCCGCACAATAAGGATCAGGTACGCTGACCAGATAGGGCTGGCCGCGGTCCGGCCAGAGGTTTGCTGCTGCTTCC
>JARRJI010000339.1:6538-7484 GCA_037379595.1 Acidobacteriota bacterium
AATCTTCGCAGGATAGTGCCGCTGGGGACCGCGGGGTAGCCGAAATACCTGGCAGTGGGTCAGCGAACAGAAGTCGAACCCCTGCGCGCGGTGGCGTCCTCGATAGCGCAAGGCCCATGTCCGCGCGAGGATGGCCATGGCCTGGAGAGCCGCGCGGTTTCGGAGGATTTCAGCTTCTCCGGCCAGGACGCCTTCAACGTAGGCGTCCAGATCAACTGTGATGACGGTCGGCCGCCGCAAGTGCTTGCCGCTTGCGCGTGCGGCTGCTTCAGCCCGGCGCGGAATGGAATGAATCTGAACGCGGAATTCCTGAGCTTGGGCCCGCGGCAGTGTCAGCAACAGGAGCAAGATCACGCCGATAAGATAGACTTCCCGCTTAACGACGGTCACTGGCCCTCCTTCCCTTCCCCTTTGCTGCGAAATAATGTCGAAGCAATTTCCCCGCAAGCGGAGCCGCATTCTGTTCCCCGGTACCTCGGTCGAGAAAAACTACCAGGGCGATTTCCGGCCGTTCAGCAGGAGCGAATCCCACAAACCAGGCCTGTGTGGTTCGGCTTCCGTCGAGCGCCGAAGCGGTACCGGTCTTGCCCGCCACATGCACGGCCGGTACAGCCGCCGCCTGGCACGTGCCCGATTTGACGCAGCCCACAAGCCCGTTCAGGATCGTAGCGTACGTCGATCTCTTAAGCGCGACCCGCCGCACGGGATCGGGACGGTGGGGACGGGCCCTGCGCGTTAACAGGGCCCAGGCAGTACCATGGTTTGCAATCAGAACGTAAGCCTGAAGAAGTTGCACAGGCGTCGCGACCACGCCCCAGTCGCCGATGGCCTCCAGCGCCTTTTCGCGCTCGCCGGGCGGCAGGGCCACCTGTCCGGCGGCTGTTGGCCTGCCGTCGAGATCCGGCGCTGTTCCGAAGCCGAACACCGAGTACCAGTGGAGAAGAGA
>JARRJI010000340.1:0-4213 GCA_037379595.1 Acidobacteriota bacterium
CCGGTCTCGAGGTTGGGCAGCAGCGGGTGGGAAAAATAGACAAAGTCGCCCACCTCAATGGTCAGGCTCATAAACTGGCTGGTGACGCTGACCGTAGCCGCTCCGCCGCGCGGTGAACCGGTGACCGGGTTCATGCCTCCGTAGCGCTCGAAAATTCTGTTGGCCGTAATGCTTGCCAGCGAACCGCCGCCGCGTTCCAGCTTCATGCCCTTGGACTCGATGATATTTTCCCCCGCCAGCCCAAACTGCTGGAGCGACGGATCAGACAGGAAAATCAGTTCGGTCTGGAACTTGCTCCCGTCATAGTCCATCCGGAACGTCACCTGGTTGATGATCGGGTTGGGCTTCATGCCCGGAAGCAGTGTGATGTTCTGATCGTTGAGAGTTGCAAGACCCGCAAACGAGTATGGTGGAACAAAAAATCGCGGCGACATGCGCCCATCGGCCAGAATGATCCCGTAACCGCCGAGCGGGTGGAAAATTTCGTATTCAAGAAACTGCTTGGCCTCCACGGCCTGGCTGAAAGTAAAGTCGAAAAGGTAGCCTGCGAAAATCCCGTTCCGGTAGAACAATACCGTCTCAACATCCACATAGGGATTGGGGTTGATCAGCGTTGGGTTCGTCGTAAAGGTGGAGTCCCACTGGGCGGGATCGTAGATCTTCCACGCCGAAGGCTCCAGCAGCGAAGGCTGTCCCAGCCCCAGCTCGTTCTGGAGAACCATCAGAACCACGTCCATGGGGTTGGCAAGCAGCGTTCGCGGATGCTGGTTCGAGACGGGGAATCCGTCGTCGCCCACAGTAAAGATTTGTGACTTGGCATAGCGGTTGAGGTCCTGGCAATCGAACCGTAAGCCTCCGCCCGAAGCGAGAACCTCGACTCCTTCAATTTCCTGCGTGGCGATCGTCACAAAGTCGGAGGAATTCATGCCCGGATATCCCACGCTCAGGGTCACCCTCCGGCCCACCAGCTTGCCTCCGCTCGACAGCGCGGTGACGAATCCGCCACCGTCGATCGCATCAATCTCAAGGGCCCCAATTGAGCTCTGCCCCTGCAGTTGCTGGATGCTTTGGTTCACTCCCTGCGGGATCTTCAGGCAGGGATGCTTGCCGAGATCGAACGAAGCGGTTGTCAGCAGAATATCGTTGCGGGCCGCCGTCAGCCAGAACCAGGCCGTCGACGACAACGTTTTGCGGACCGCCATCTCCCAGGGCAGGGATCGCGAAGCCAGCGAATAGGAAAGCAATCCGTTCGAACCGGTGGTGCCGGCAACGGTCTTCATGCTCTCAGCCAGCCGCCCCAGGAAAGACGTCAGGCCGCCCGGGTAATTTGCGCTGAAATAAGTTTGCAGGTCCGCGTTGTCGCTCATTCTCAAAAGCGCGGCGATAGCTCCCCACGTGCCTTCCATCCAGACCGAAGCAGGTGAACCGGAATAGCCGCCCGTCGAGTCCTCATAGGGCTTGAAACCGTCAAAGGGCGTCGGTTGATCGTAGGCCTCGTTGTAGGAGTTGGCATCCGTGCTGGTCAGAATCTGCTGGTTCGCGAGGAAGAACTTTTCGTAGGCAAATTCCAGGCAGGAGACGGCCTTCGCGTCGTCGCCAACCTCATGGCAAAACAGCGCCGACCACGAACTTGCCGCATCCAGAGCCAGTGAGGTATCCAGACCGGAACTTGACGCGCCCTGGGCAAAATGCCCCTTAACGATTCCCGATGCCGGAATCCAGAGCTGGTTCAGGATGGCCGAGCTGATCTCGGAAGCCTTCGCGGAAGCGGTGCCGGCCAGGGCTCTGAGCTGGTCAGCCTGCGTCTGGGTGATCAATCCCTGAGTAAAAAGGCTTTGAGCTGCGGTGGGCAGAACGCGCGCCGCCTTTTCAAAGGCAAAGTAACAGTCGATGTTGTGCTCGGTGGATACATTCGAAATCGGCCCCGGCACGTATTGATAGCCGGGATCCTGATAAACTCCCCAGCCCACCTTGATCAGGTTCTGGCGCGCATCAGCATCCGTCGATTGCATGGAGAATAGAAAGTTGAGCATGCTCTGGAGCCCCAGCGCGGCGCGCTCAAAATCTCCCGTCCGCTCCATGTAGATGCCGTAAGCATAAGCGACCCAGGCGACGGAGCCGGATCGAATGTAGGCCTGATCCACCTGCCCGTTGTAAACGTCGTAGGAAAAACTGAGCGATCCCTCAGGCTGCGGAGCGCCCACGGAAAGATCGTCCAGATTCACGCTGCCGGCGGATTCGAGTTGAACCGCAAAAGATTCGATCGAGGTCACGGTTTCGCCGCTGAGGTACTGGCCAATCAGCGCGTTCAAGTCCGCGAGATAGGTTTGCCAGATGTTTTGTTGAAGCGGCATGACCACCGTTACGCTCTTCGATGCCGCGTCGTATCCCGCCGTCCCCGACGACGCAAACTCCAAAGATGTTACTTGTCCCGTGGAACTCGCAATGCCCACGGTGAACTTGAAATCCACGCCCGATTTGAACCGCCATTGGACGAGCGAATCGGTGGAATCGGGCAGACCCGCTCCCGTAAAATTCCAGCTCGCCGGCGCCGTGGTGGCGGCAAAAGAAATGACGTTGGATCCTCCTGATTGCGCGGGAGGTTCGCTGGAGTCAAGGATGTTGCTCACCGTGCCCGCGCCCGACTGGAGTGACCATCGGGCTGTTGATCCGTCCTGCGCATCCTCCAGAATCAGCGAGGGCAGGTAGCCGGGATTTTCGCGAAGCTCGTTGAGCCTTGTGATAATGCGCGCCGCTGCGTCCCACAAGCCTCCGACTGCGAAACTGATAATGGCCAGCGCCGCGCTGTAAATCCAGCAACGATTCTGGATGGCCGCGACGTTGGAACTGGTCAGTTGCTCCGCGCTGACAAAGTCGGGGTCGCCCGGAGGGACCTCAACCTCGCGCGGAAGGTCTGAATAGACCGCCAGGTTCTGCAGGGTTGAATAAAGATCGACGGCACCCAGCGTGGGATCGTTGTAGAGCACGTGGACCACCGGCGTCCCCGAATTGACCGCGAGGCTTGTTCCAAAACGCGCGTGCGTCGAGTCCTGCACGATGATCGGGATGTTGTCTTCCTGCAGATACTCGATGTCCGTTTTCACCGTGACCCGGGCGAAATAATCCCGGAGCTTTGTCCCCACGCCCATGTTGGAATGCGCAACCCAACCTTTTACAGAAGAGGTGGAAGAACCGGCCGCCGGTTGAGTTGTTGTGGCGTCCATCAGGAAGACAATCACGGTTCCCGGCTGCACCGATGGCACCGTCCACGTGCCGTCGGATGCAAGCGTGGCCGAACCCTGATAGTAGAGCGTATCGGTCCGCGAATAGACATCCACACGATATGCGGATATCGGCTGGGTCAAATTAAGGGCGCGTCCGCTGACGGTGCCGGCGAAGCTGAGCGTAAAGAGGTTGATCAGCAGGTTGCCGGAAAGCAGCGGTGTCGGCGAGTAATTGATCGGGAAACCATCCGGGCCGGCCTGGCCGTCGGGAGTCACTCCCGCAATCGGGTCGAGCACGATGTTGGGGCAGGCGTCCTGGTTAAGGTCCGAAAAGGACCCACTGACCGTGTCCACCGCGCCCTCAACAAACGGCGCATCGGTAACAGTGGTCAGCGCAACGCCAGTGAAAGGCGACACATTGGCGTTCATCTGCCCCAGCATCCACTGGAGCTCGTTGTCGAGCGTGCCTGCAAGATCTCCTGCATAAAAATCGCTGACTTCCGCCATCGTAAAACTCCTTACCTACGTTGAATGATTGAGTCGATTTGCGGTTTCTAATCGCCAGATCACTCAATGATTCAATCGCTCAAGCGTCAAAACTAATATCCGTACCCCGTGGTTCCGTAGCCGTTCACGCCGTAGCCGGTGTGCGTCACTTCGGTATCCTCCGGCCGGAAGGTCGTCAGCGGATCGATGATCCCGTCAATCTGTAAGACGTAAAGCGGCCGCTTAGCCAGCGCCGCATTGTTTAAGTCGAAGCTCGGATTCGTAGTCACCGGCATTGTGTTTCACCATCCTAAAAAGACTCTTCTTTCAATGACCTTTCCAATCACTCGGTCACTCGATCAACAAATCACTCAATCCTCACGTGACCTGCTGCCGGAACTTCAGCTTCACGCTGTAAGAGCCGGGCGCCATATAGGCCACGGTCGCGCTGGTGTCTTCCAGAAGACAATTCACAAATCCCGTTTGCGAAGCGTCGGGATAAT
>JARRJI010000340.1:4247-7306 GCA_037379595.1 Acidobacteriota bacterium
ACTCGTTCCAGTTGGCCAGGTCGGTTCCGGCCTGGATGTAATCAACGTTGAGTTCCAGAAAAGTCTCGATGCGCTCCAACACCGATTCGCGGATCCCTGCCGTCGAGATGTTGTCGTGCCGGACGGCGTTCTTTGAGTAGCCCGGCTGCTGTTGCGGCGGCGAACTGAAGTTCAGCGTTTGCTCCGTGCCGTCGGCAGGTGTGTAAATGATCTTGGGGTTGCTCACTTCATCCTCCAGAAGGTGGCATGTCGCAGGTGGTATGTGGGATCACACCACGTGCTGCACCTATGCGCGCGGAGCAGGCTGCCGCACCACGGTGTACGCAACCAGGTTCACATCGCGCTCCATGACGGCGGTCGAGATGTGCCGAACCAGCTCATCGACGCCCGCCTGTCCGCCATAGACAGGCCCCTGGAAAATCACCTGGACCGTCTGCTGTTTCTGAGCGGCGCTCTGGGCACTCGCTGTCTTCGTCGTGGAAGACTTGCTGCTTCCAGACGCGCTGCTCGATGACGTGCTTTTGCTCGTGCTGCTGCAGCAGGTAAAAGCCCAGAGCAGTCGAGAAGATCGCCCTCACAACAGCTTCCTTGGCGATAGCGGTGATGGAAGTCAGCGCGGCTTTTTCAAAGGCCTGGCCGATACTCTTCTGCCAGACTCTGGCATTCCCCGCGTTCCGGACCAGCGCCGAATCGAAAAGTTTGAAGCTTCCCAGCAAGCTCGTTTCGAGCGCGCCGGAAGCGCTCAGCGCCGTTGTAAAGGCGTTGCTGGTTTCAGATTTCCATTGCGAGATGGCCTGGCGGTTCAGGTTTAATGACGAATTCAGACTGCCCAGGCTCGTCCCGAAATTGGTGGTCAGACCCTGCAGCGATTTCTGCACGCTCCCAAAGCTTGACGTTCCCCGGCTCGACCACTGCGAGAGGTCTGAATTCAAACCGTTCAAGTTGCTGCCGAAATTCGAGCGGAATTGCTGGATGCTCGATTCCGCCTGCGAAGGATCGGCAGCGATACGAATCAAAAGTTCTGCAGCGTTGTTTGTAGCCATAAGTTCCCTGTAGCGGCGGCGTCCTCACCGCCGGATTTTCTGGTTATAGTCGCGGCGCGCCACCGCTCCTGCTACCAGCGTACGTTTCGGGTGTGCTGGGCGGCCGGCGGCACTTCCTCAAATCCGCCCGTCACGGCGTCAGCGGCCGCGCGTTCGGCCTCCAGCAGTCTGGCGGCCGCCGCCAGATCGAAATCGAGCGCCAGCACCGGGTCACGCAGGCCCACCATGCGGCTGGGCCGGCAACCGAATTTTTCCGCGGCGATGGCCAGCAGCATAAAGTTCTCACTTCGGACGAAACCCCTCCAGCTTTGCGCTGGAGAGATCCTCCTTTGCCGAATTTGCTGCTGCGCTTGCCGGACTTCCCGCCGTCCCATTCGCGTCGTCTTCGCCGAGCGCGCGGCAAGCCCACTCGAAGATGAAGGCCCGGTCGTGGATCGGAATGTCGTCGAGTGGAATCTCGTCCGGCCCGTCGCCGATGGGCGGATCGACCACGCTCGCCACAACCAGCCGCGCTGCGAACCTGGCCAGGTCGAGAACTTCCTCCCGCGCCAGTTCCCGGTCGCTCCCGGCGAGCGGCGACTCCGGATCTTCCAGCGCCACCGCCAGCAATCCCTGTGGAATGCGCCCGGACATCACCCATTCCAGCGGGTCCGGCCGCGCGGCCCGAATCGTGGCCCCGCTCGGCAGCACCAGAAGCTCCGCGCGAGTTTCTCGATCGGCTCTTGCCGCGTGCCGCCAGCTTTCCGTGGTAGCAATTCCGTTGTTTTTCCGCATAAGACCTCCGCTCAATTCAGCGATTCAGTGATTTCTGATTCAGTGATTGAAAAGCCCGTTTCCATTCGCTCAATCACGAATTCCTAGACTTGCCGATAGATCTTCCCCACCTGGTCTCCCACCGGGCGCGAAGGATCGGCGAGGCCCTCGAACTTGATTTTGTAAGTCGTTTCCTTGGCTCGCTGGAACGGCAGTTGGACGGCCTCGGCCTGGTAAGCCTGGTAGAGCTGGGCCACCACGAATTTTCCGGATGAATCCCGGCGCGCGGAAATGACCGCCACGGATGCTTTCGGAATGGCCATCAAGCCGCCAAAGGAGATCTCCTCGTAGCTCTGCGATCCGGTTGGCAGCGAGCTGTCGGTACCCGTCGAAAAGGTTCCGTGCACGATGTAATTCTGCAACCTCGCCAGGTCCGACTCTTTTAGCGTGACCTCGATGGAAGCGGCCTCGCCGGTCATCACCACGTCCACGGGCCCGGCCACCTGGTCGGCGTTGATCTCGGCCAGTTGCGGAGTCAGCACCATCGTGGCCGCTCCGTCCGTCGCTCCGGCAAATGCCGGAGTCCCTTCCGTGGGTGTTCCGCTCGAATCGATGATCAGCCGGTTGCCTGTTGTCGGAACCGTGACGTCCAGCCACAACTTGCCCGGTCCCTGGTGAATTTTCGTGACATCAACATTTGCCATAAGTTCCTCCCTTTATGATTTGTGATTGCTCGATTTGCGATTTTTCCATCGCGCCATCATCAACCACTCAATCCTTCAATAACTTCATTTCGCCACCCAGGCTCCTGCTTCACACCCGTAGAAGGTCGTCCCCGCCGCGCCTGAAGTATTGGTAAACGTGCTGCCGTTGGAACAGGTTGTCGTCGGTGCGGCGGTGCCCGTTTCTTCGGCAATAAATCCCGAGGGCACATCGTTGGTCGCAGAGGGGACCGCGTAGTAGGGGTGCGAAACCGTTCCGCCAAACAGAACCTGAATGCGCCCCGTTGAGCTTGTGTTCTGGAACTCCAGACCATAAGTAACGTTCGTGACGGTGTCTCCAATCACGTTGATGCCGGTGAAGCTGTAGCTTGAGGCGTCGAAGTAAATTCCCCGGTTCTGCTTGGTCGCGTTGGTGACGGCATTCGAATTGACCACGTTGCCGATGCACCCGGCAGACTCCTGGCACCGCAGGTCGATGGCGCTGTTGCCCGTGAGGTTGTTCCCCACGATCACCTGGTTGCTGCCATTGGCCTGGATGCCG
>JARRJI010000341.1:0-4164 GCA_037379595.1 Acidobacteriota bacterium
GTCGAAGGATGGCAATGGATGATGTCCGTTCCCACGGCTTCGTGGACGGTGAGCGGAATGCTCTGCCGGTAAGCGCTTGCGACAATGCTGTGGCGGCGGTAAGGAACCTGCCTTGCGGGAAGCGTTTTGGCAAGAAGCCGCCCGGCAGATTCACCAATGCCCAATCCTTTCCGGTCGCCGTCTGTGATGGCTTTGTTCAAAAGAAGTCCAGTTTCTTCCGCCATGCCGAATTGCCCACGGCCGAGCTGCGCTGGCACATCTTCCGAAGTTGTGCCGGCCAGTGCTATTTCAAAGTCGTGAATCAACGCGGCGCCGTTCATGGCCACTGCGGTGACAAAACCGCGCCGCATCAAATCAATCAGGACCGGCGCCAGCCCGACTTTGACGACATGGCCTCCCAGCCCCCAGATGATCGGCTTTCCCGTTTGCCGGGCGCGTTTGATGGCATTCAGAACCGCGCGAAAGCTTTCGCCCGCCAGAATGGCCGGAAGCGTTTCCACCCACTCGCGCACTGAAGCATTGGGGCGGGATAGACGCGCGAACTCTTTCACCGAAACCTTGCTGGGGCGCGAACGCAGTGGGTAGGTCCGAATGTGATCGAGTCCGAGGGGTTGAAATCGGTATTCGCTCATAGGCTTGTCGTCAAGCCGCCCTCCCGGCGTGAGAAGGTGCGAACTGTTCTAGCGATCTAGCGATAATGCTTCCACGATGGCAGAGGATCTGGGATGCTGGCTCAGGACGGCAGCTAACGCCTGGCCGGTGAACGACTTTTTAACGCACGCGACCTCTTCCGGTGTCCCTTGTGCGACGATGCGCCCGCCCGCCTCCCCGCCTTCGGGCCCCAGATCGATAATCCAGTCGGCCTGCTTGATTACGTCGAGGTGGTGCTCGATGATGATGACCGTGTTGCCCAGATCTGTCAAGCGGTTCAGCACTTCGAGCAATTGCTTCACGTCGTCGAAATGCAGGCCGGTTGTGGGCTCGTCGAGAAGGTAGAGTGTTCGGCCTGTCTGGCGGCGACTGAGTTCGCGGGCCAGCTTGATGCGCTGGGCTTCGCCTCCGGAAAGTGTGGTGGCGGCCTGGCCCAGGTGAATGTATCCCAGTCCGACGTCTTCCAGCGTCTGCAGCTTTTGCCGGATCTGTGGGATGTTCTCGGTGATGGGCAGTGCTTCCGTGACGGTGGAGTCCAGGAGATCAGCGATCGAGTAGCCCTTGTACTTGACGGTCAGCGTTTCCGCGTTGTAGCGGCGGCCGTTGCAGACCTCGCAGGTGACGTAGACATCGGGAAGGAAATTCATCTCGATGCGCCGCATGCCTTCGCCCTGGCAGGCTTCACAGCGCCCGCCTTTGACGTTGAAGCTGAAACGGCCGGCGCGATAGCCGCGCTCGCGGGATTCCGCCAGCATGGCGAAGAGCTCGCGAATCGGCGTGAAGACGCCGGTATAAGTGGCGGGATTTGAACGCGGCGTGCGACCGATGGGCGACTGGTCGATTTCAATGACCTTGTCGACATGCTCCATGCCTTCAATCGCGCGATGCGGGCCCGGCTCTTCAATTGCTCGGTAAAGCTTTTTGGCCAGCGCCCTGTGAAGGATGTCGTTCACTAAGGTAGACTTGCCTGAGCCTGATACTCCCGTCACCACCACCAACACGCCCAGCGGAAACTTGACGTTAATGTTTTTCAGGTTGTTGGCGTGCGCTCCCAGCACTGAGAGGAACTTCCCGTTCGGAGAACGCCTCATTTCCGGAATCGGAATGTAACGGCGCCCGGAAAGGTACTGCCCTGTTAGCGAACTTTCACACGCTGCCACCGCTTCGGGCGGACCGCAGGCAACCAGGGAGCCTCCGTGGCGGCCGGCGCCCGGACCGAGGTCGACTACATAATCGGCGCGACGGATGGTTTCCTCATCGTGTTCGACCACAAGGACGGTGTTGCCCATATCCCGTAGGCGTTCGAGGGTTCCCAGCAACCGCTGGTTGTCGCGGGGATGTAGGCCGATGCTCGGCTCGTCGAGCACGTAGAGAACTCCGCGCAGCTTGGAGCCGATCTGGGTGGCAAGACGGACGCGCTGGCTTTCTCCGCTCGAAAGCGTGGCCGCGGAACGATCGAGGCTCAGATAGCTGAGCCCGACGGTGCTCAGGAATTCCAGCCGGGCGGCAATCTCGTTCATGATGCGCCGCGCCAGCAACTCTTCGCGTTCATTCAGCTTGATGCGGCTGATCGCCTTCTGAGCTTTACCGACGGGCAGGGCGGTGAAATCAGCAATCGAGAGATTGGCAACGGTGACGGCCAGGCTTCCTGGCCGCAGGCGTTTGCCCCCGCATTGCGGGCAGGGCATTGCAGATGTATAGCGAGCGAACCATTCGCGATAGCTTTCGGAATCCGTATCCCTGTACCATCGCTCGAGCAGCGGAATGATCCCTGCAAATCCCGCAGCGCGCCGCGAGCCGGTGGAATGTTTTCCGTAAAGAATCAGTTTCTGGATCCTGGCCGGGAATTTTTCAAAGGGCGTCTTCAGATCAAAGCCAGCCTGTTCAGCCAGGCGAGCCAGGCTTCGCTGAAGGAATCGGGAGCCCGAACCCGGCCCCAGGCCCCCGGCAAACAGCGGACGGGACCAGTCCACCACAACTTTGCCCGGATCGAACGCGAAGCGGCTGCCCAGGCCCCGGCAGGCTTCGCACGCGCCGTAAGGGCTGTTGAAGGAAAAGGAACGTGGTTCCAGCGCCGGAATACTGATGCCGCAATGGACGCAGGCCCATTCCTGAGAGTAGAGATGCTCCTCGCCGTTCACCACGGAGACCTCAACAATGCCCTTCGCCAGTTTCATGGCCGTGTCGATGGAGGCGGCCAGCCGGCTTTCAATTCCGGGCTTGACGAGCAGGCGGTCTACCAGCACCTCAATCGTGTGATTTCGTCTCCTGTCCAGGCGAATCTCCTCGTCCAATTGACGCAGATGCCCGTCCACGCGCACGCGAACAAATCCCTGACGGCCCAACTGGTCGAAGAGGTTGCGGAATTCGCCCTTCCGGCCTCGCACGACAGGAGCGAGGATCATGATGCGCGGGTTTCCGTCTTGTCCTGTCTCTTCTTCCTGGAGGCTCATGATCGAGGCCACGATCTGTTCCGTGGTCTGGCGGGAAATGGGGCGCCCGCATCGCGGACAGTGAGGGACGCCGATGGTTGCGTAAAGCAGCCGCAGGTAATCGTAGATTTCGGTGATGGTACCGACCGTCGAACGGGGGCTGCGGCTGGTCGTCTTCTGTTCAATGGAGATGGCCGGGCTCAGCCCTTCAACAGCATCGACGTCCGGCCGCTGCAACTGGTCGAGAAACTGGCGAGCGTAAGCTGACAACGTCTGGGCGTAGCGCCGCTGGCCCTCGGCGTAGATGATGTCGAAAGCCAGGCTCGACTTTCCTGAGCCACTCAACCCCGTTACCACATTAAACCGGTTGCGCGGGATCGTGACATCAATATTGCGGAGGTTGTGCTGGCGGGCCCCTCGAACTGTGATCTGCTTCAGCATGCTGACACTGCCCCTCAGTCGCTTCACGCAAGATAAGGGCAATCTACCATCATAAGACCCGCCTTCGAGGGCCGTCAAGGAAGGGCTGGCACGACATCAAGGTAGGGTGAGGAGAGGGTAAGGATGCCTGTGAACGAGGCGTTTGTACTCGCCCCGGGCGCTTTGTGAGGGAGAGATTTCCGCCGGAGACCGCAAGGCTTTCACCCTGGGCGAGGCGCTTACATTTTCTCCAGCTTCTTTTGGAGCCGGAAGGCCCTGGCATCCAGGTCATTTAAGTGCTGGAGATCATTGTCGGACAAAGTAATAGCGTTCTGGATGAGGTCCAGGGCACCGCCGCTGAAAGATCCCGAATCCTGGCCGTGGTTCGAACCCAGCATGCCGCTCATGGTTCGGAACTGGTTGGTAATGTTGCGGTACCGGTCGGCGATCGACTTTAAATAAGTCTCCCGGCGCCGGTCGAGGTCCTGCAGGCTGTCGAGAAGGTGCTCACGTTGGGCAAGCCGCGCGGAACCCTTGGTCCCTTCATCCTTCAGCCTGGAATTGGCCTTTTGCAGTTCGGCCATCTGACGGCTGCTATTCTTGATATCGGCCTGCGCGGAACTGAGCTTTTTCTGCAGGGAGTCGAGCCGGGCTTGTAAAT
>JARRJI010000342.1:0-5226 GCA_037379595.1 Acidobacteriota bacterium
CGCAAACATTGTCCCCGTATGCAGCATGACCAGCAGCAGGGCGTTGGCCGGCGTGGACATGTCGATGTGGAGCAGTTCGGCGGTGACAATGACGTGCGCCGAACTGGAAACGGGCAGGAGTTCGGTCAGGCCTTGAACTGCCGCCAGGATTACGACATAGATCAATTGCATTTGCGTTTGTTCCTTGTTGGCGCGCTGCGAAGGCGGACCGCCTGTTGGTTCGCGCGGCGGCGCCCTGTCTCGCACGAAGATCGGCGTTGCGCCAGCCCGGAGCGATGGAGTGCGAATCGCTTTCGGGACTTTCGCACCGGCCTTTGCTCTTTGGGCTGAGCCCTCGATCAGACAGAGCATTCAGTATTTCATAAGCACGTTTGAATCGGGTAGCAAAAAGCAGCTGGGCCGAATTTCACCGCCGAATTGCGCCGGTGGGGACACGGCACCACAGGCGTCTGCGTCACTATAATTTGGAATCGTTGGTAAGGAAGGAATCAGGCCTGTTCGCCGGCCAGCGAACCTGTCTTACAGTGGGTTCTGTTTGCGCGGACGGCAAGCGCGGGTTCCTCGTGCGACCTGCCGCGGCAGGTAAAGACCTGTGCGGGCGGCAAGTTGCGCCAGACGGTACGGCACTCGATGGAGTTGAAATACTCCCGAAGAAACGGCAGGGAGGAATGCCGATAGATTCTTCCATTTTCAAAACGCACGCCGTGCAGATACTGGTACTGGGTGTAGACGCTGCTTTCATCCATGAAGGGCGCCAGAACATCCTGCAGCACGCGCTGAAGGTGGTCCGGCATGAAGCGGAGCGACAACGACGACACGACGGCGTCCACGCGATCGTAACCGCGGCGGAGGAGTTCGGGACCCAGGTTTTCAGCTCGGGCGTTTACCAGCACCAGGCGGGGGTCCGGGAAGCTCTTCCGCAGGTAGCTGATAAACTCCGGATTGATTTCGAATGCCAGGAGTGTGGCCTGCGGCGGAAGGCTCTCAAGCAGCACCCCGGTGATGGCTCCCGTTCCTGCGCCGAGTTCCACCACAGTCCGGACTTTGTCGAGAGGCAACCCCTCCAGCATGGCATGCGCCAGATACTTCGAACTGGGAGCGACGGAGGCGATGCTTTGAAAGTCCGATGCGGCTGCCAGGGCAAACGTCTTGAAGCTTCGGATTCCCTTCATCGCGTCAGCCAGCGAGCTTTTGCACGCCTCAATATTCTTCATCATGATTTCAATCATAGTCGACTCTTCGCAAGATTATTGGAGCGGAAACCAGCTCGCTCAAGGTTCCGGCAGCACGACGATGTTTGTGTTTCTTAACTGCAATATAATACCACTTGAAGCGCGCAATGTTTGTTATCCGGCCTCAGAAATCTTTGAGGCTTTACGAAAGCTTCCATGCTGGGCTTTCGGCCAGCGTTGCGGCGGCCGCCGGCATTCCGTGACATAATTAACAGATAGCGACAGGTGACTATGACTGATATTGCTCCAGAAATCAAGATTCGTGATGAGTTCAACCAGTGGGCGGAAGCCGGCCGCGGCGAGGAGATGGAAGACCATCACCTTCCCATCGTTGCGCCCGCGCTGGCTCTGATGGATCTTAAACCCGGCGACCATGTTCTGGATCTTGGCAGCGGCAGCGGCTGGCTTTCTCGCCGGATCGCCCGCGCAGCGACCGAGGGCCGCGTTGTCGGAATCGACATCTCGCCGGAAATGGTCCGGCGCGCGCAGGCCGCCGGCAGGGAATACGCCAACCTCAGTTTTCTTGAAGGAACATCCGACCGGATCCCTTGCGCGTCCGGTTCCTTCAGCAAAATCATTTCGGTTGAGTCTGCCTATTACTGGCCTGACGCCGCCGCCAGCGTACGGGAGATGTTTCGCGTCCTCAAAGCAGGTGGAAGCGCGTGGATCGTCATCAATTATTACCGTGATAATCCGCATGCACACCAATGGGGTCTGCTTCTGAAGATTCCAACGCACCTCTATTCCGCCGAACAATGGATGGGGTTTTATCGCGAGGCGGGATTTGTGGATGTCAAGCAGCGGCGCATCCCCGACCCGACTCCAGTTCCGGACAATTACACCGGCCGGTGGTTTCGAGACTCGGAACAGATGAGGAAGTTCCATGAGGAAGGCGCGCTCCTGGTCTATGGAACCAAGCCTGGCCCTTAGCCCGGATTATTCGTGAAGATCATCAGGATGGCAGGCTTTTGACCACGCGCCCCCCTGGCCACTTCATGCATGAGCAGCCGGCCGGAGTTTCGCATTGTTCGATGAGTTGAACAGGCGTATCGCGAAGCATCGCCTGCTGGCAGGCGCCCTCCTGGCTGCCGTCACCTTCGTCGTCTTTTCGGGTTCGCTGGCCAACGGATTTGTCTACGACGACAATCCGCAAATTCTTCAGAACGCTTTCATCCTGAATCCCCACCTCTGGAAGCAGATTTTTACGGGCTCGGTCTGGTCGTTTCAGGGCGCCCACACCAATTTCTATCGGCCGCTGCAGTTTGCCTGCTACTGGTTCCTGTATCGAATCGGCGGTCCGAACCCGGCCCTGTTTCACCTTCTGAATCTGCTGCTCTATGCGGTGTCGGCCTGGCTGGTTTACCGGCTGGCGAGAGAGGTTTTCAAGAACGAAGTGGTTGCGCTCGCGGGAGCATTGCTTTGGGCATTTCACCCTGTCCACGTGGAAGCTGTAGCTTGGATTTCTGCTCTACCCGACGTGGCCTTTGCGTTCTTCACGCTTCTATCCCTTTTATGCTTCCTGCGTGCCGAGCAGGAGATCGGGAATCGCGGCAAATATCACGCGCTGGCGGCGCTGGCGTTTTTCGCGGCTTTGTTCTTCAAGGAGATGGCTCTCAGCTTCCCCTTGCTTCTGCTGGCTTACTGGTTCTTCCTGGGCAAGCCGGAAAGCTGGTTTCGCCGGGCGCTGCGCTGGTTGCCCTATGTAGCCGCTGAGGTTGTTTATCTGATCGTGCGACAGCATGCGCTGGGCTATGTGACGCAGGCCAGTCTCTTGGGGCAAACGCCGCTCCGCGTTGTCGGAGCCGCAATGGGTCTGCTGGGCCAGAACACGAAAATCCTGTTTTGGCCCGCTCACCTGAGCGTCTACCGGATGTTCTACCTCGTCCCCAGTTTGCGATCGCCGTGGCCCTGGGTCACTATCCTTCTGATTGCCGGTGCGCTCTGGCTGCGCAGGCGCGAACCTCGTCTCGCTTTTCTGATCGCCTGGTGGCCGCTGGCGCTGCTGCCGGTTCTGGATGTTCGCCAGCTCAGTTTTCCGTTCCTGGCGGACCGCTTCCTTTATTTCCCCTCGATCGGTCCGTGCCTCGCGGTGGCTTATCTGCTGCTGGACTGGCTTCCGCATCGCATTTCCAGGGTGAAGCTGGCCCCCGCGGCCGCATGTGTGCTGGGGCTGGCGATGTTCTTCTGCGCTGCCGAGAGCGTACGCGCCGTTCCGCGCTGGCGCGACAACGAAACTCTCATCAGTTATTCGCTGAAGCAGTCGCCGGATTCCCCGCTGCTGCACATGGCCAAGGGAACGGTGCTCGAATACGAGGATGGCGATCTCAAAGGCGCTCTCGAAGAATACAACATCGCAAGAAAGCTCAACCAGGAGAGTTCCTGGCCATTGAACCTCGATCACGACTACTACCTGGCCGTCGGACGCATCGCCCTGCGAAGAGGTAACAGAGCGGAAGCGATTCGCGATTTCGAAAAGTCGCAAAAAGCCGCACCCGACAGTTCGCAGTCGAGTGACGCCCTGGGTGCCGTCTACTTTCCCCTGGGTGATTATGGCATGGCTGCGAAATACTTTGAGCAGTCGGTCAAAGCGGATCCGCAGGACCTTGGCGCCCGCTTCTATCTGGGTACCTGCTGGATGAAACTTGGCCTGTACCGCGAAGCCGCTCGGGAATTTCACGCCGCGCGCCAGATCGATCCGCATTACTGGCAGGCTTACCAGGCCGAGGCCAAAGCCCTGGAGGCCGCGGGCGACCTTGCCGCAGCCGGGCGGGTCCGCAGGCAAATCAAAAAGCCATAGCGCCAGCCGGAGCCGGACCCTTGTTTCTGCTGGTGGGCATCATCCGAATCGTGGTGTAAATCCGGCCCTCGGGGTATAATGTGGGCCTAAAATTGGCAGTGTTTTGCAGCGTGGAGCGAAGGGCTTTGCGTTTTCGATCTGGATTGATTCAAGGGACCGCAGGGATTTCTGAAAGCTAACTCGACAATAGAAAAACAGAGAACAACTCTCTGAACTTGAACGAATGGGGGAGCTATGGCTGACTTTGTGAAGGTGGCGAGCTTGTCCGAGCTGGCAAGCGGCGCCGCGAAGGCTGTTGAGGTCAATGGCAAGTCGATTGCCCTTTTCAACGTGGACGGAACTGTCTACGCCACCGACAACACCTGCCTGCACCAGGGCGGGCCGCTTGGCGAAGGAACGCTGGAAGACGACACGATCACCTGCCCCTGGCACATGTGGCAATATAACGTCCGCACGGGTGAAAACCTGGAAGACAGCATGCTGAAGCTCGACACCTACCCGGTCCAGGTTGAAGGCGACGATATCAAGGTCGCTCTCGGATGCGGCGCGCGACCGCGGGCAGGACCGGAAGGTGAACGTGGACGCGCAGGTCTTCAAGGAGATTCGGGACGGCACTGTGACAGTGGTCGACCTGACTCATAGGCTGGAAAACGATTCTCCAAACTGGCCCGGTGATTCACCGTTCCATGCGAGCGTTGCCGCCACCTGCCGGCAGGACGGATATTTTGTCCGCAACCTCAGTATGGGAGAGCATTCCGGCACGCACATGGATGCTCCGGCGCACTACGATCCCGACGGTCTGACGGTTGACCGGATTGCGCCGGAGAAATTTCTCGCACCCGGTGTCGTGATTGACGTGAGTTCCGCCGTGAAGTCGGACGCCGACTACCGCGCGAGTGAGCAGGACATCGAGAACTGGGTCAGGACTAACGGAGAAATTTCTCCCGGCGCAGTGGTCTTTTTCCGGACCGGATGGGCCGAGCGCTGGCCCTCGCAAGAGAGATACATGAATGCCGATGCGGAAGGCGTTCTGCACTTTCCCGGATTGTCGACCGAGGCCGCTCGATATCTCCTTGAACACGCGCATCCGGTTGGGATTGGAATCGATACGGCAAGCATCGACTACGGCCCGTCAAAAGATTGCCCGGTGCACCGCCTGACGCTCTCCGCCGGCTTTTATCACCTGGAGAACGTGGC
>JARRJI010000343.1:0-7789 GCA_037379595.1 Acidobacteriota bacterium
CGAAGACCAAACGCCCGTTCGGCGTTGAAGTGTCCACTCCCTCATGCAAGCTCACAAAATCGATCCCCAAGGAGCGGAACTCTTCCAGTGCATTAACCAACTGCCTCACGCTGCGGGCAAAGCGGTCGTAGCGGTATACAACCACGGCATCAATTCGCCGTTTGCGACAATCCGCCAGCAGCCGATCCAATGCTGGCCGATGCTTCCTCGATCCGCTTATTCCGGCACCAACGTATTCGCCGCCAACCACCCACTGGTGCCGCTCACAATAAGCACGAACCTCATTGAGTTGCATTTCGGGATTTTCGCCGTTGTGAGTACTAACCCTGGTGTAGATAGCTGCGTGTTTCATCTTGTTTGGCTATTCCTCTTTCCGAGGGCGACCGCCCATCTTCGCCCATTTTGCGAGTTGCTCTCTGGAATGCTTCTTGGCGCGAGCCAGCCCCCCGAGCCGCGCCCAGGCTTTGCGTTCTTCGGGCGTAGTTTTCCGAGCCCGGGCCTTACCGCCAAGTTTCCCTAAGGCTGCTGCGTGTGGGTTTTTCTTCACGGCGCTATCGTACTTACCGCTAAGTATGATTGTCAGGGTATTCTTTCAGAACTGAACTGTCGTAGAAGATTCTGGGGGCGCAAACACCGTTGCGTTGACCAGTTGCCTGCAGTCCCTGCAGGGACCGCACACTCGTGGTGAACTCAGCGAAGCGCTTAGCAGTGGGGGCACTGGGGCGGATATTGGCCAGAGGCTGTTGCGCCGGAACAACCCAAGCGCTTGGCTTCAGCCTTCATGGCATGGAAGGAAGTTTTACGGGCGAACGAAAAAGGGGCGCCTCCCCACCAAGTTGGCGCGATCTTATGATGGCTTAAAACCAGCGAGCTTTTTCAACATAAAAAATAAGAATCAAGAATTAAACCTACAAACTGATGCTTGATTGCGTTTCCACGTCCAGACTGTGACAAAAGATGCCTTCATGCACTAGCGTGTTTCGACGCTGTCCAGCATCCTGAGATCTACCCCTATGACACGGTAGGAAACTTGTCAGGCAGCGGATCTTGGGGATCGCCGGCTTCTTCGAAGACCGAATATGGAAGGTTCGGACCTCCCGGTCCGATCTCGATCGGATGATGTCCGATGCCCGCCAGGGAAAGTTTAATGTCCTGCTGGTCTGGGCCCCCGACCGGCTGGCACGGTCGATCCGACACTTTTCAGTTGCTGGACGAGATGGCTCACCTGAACCTCGAATTCGTCAGCTTCCGCGAGCAGATTGATACAAGCGGGGCGCTGGGCAGAGCGGTGCTGGTAATCGTAGGCGCGACTGAGGAACTAAGGCGATCACTGAGTAAGTATCCCTCGGCAGAGCCGGGGGGCCTCCTAAGATGCGCTAGCGAGCGCTTCAGGTCCGTGCTCGTGGCGAGCGATGCTCTAAGGCCGAGCCCGGGGAACGAGCCTGAGCGAACTGTGGCGAAGTCACAAGATCAGGAAAGCCATCACCTACGAAGTGCCTAAAGGGGCCTCCAATCAGGGGTGTGATTAACCCCTGCCTCAGGCCTCCTCATAACTTACTGAATCCACACACCAGAATTCTGGTAATTTCAGGGGTCACAAAACTGTAGGTTTGGAACCCCCCAGTTGTATAGGCGACGGTGCCGGAAACCCAGGCTACCACCTAGTCTGTCCTCCTCGATAAGAACCACCTTCAATGCAATCATTTGGTTTCGACTCGAAGCAACAGCCGTCGTAAGCGTCGTCGGCCTGATTCTACCGCGACAGGCAGTAATATAGCGGTGGAAAGGTTTCAGCAGATCCAACCAGATACTAAGCCTCCAAGGTTGCTGGAAGGGATGAAGGCAGGATCAGAACGGCGGAAGACAGTGACGAACTGTTCAAAGGTGTGTGAGTTTTTCGGATCCCAGGCTTCACTTTCGGGGACTTTCTTAGACTCTCCTGTGAAGGGTCTGTTCTAGTTGGCGCATTCTAAGAGACCCCACGGCTCTGCCGTGGAAAAAGTATCCAACAAATGGAGGGATTCGGGACTCAGAAGGAAGCATCGAGTTCGACGTAACCGAACTGGCCGTTCTTACCGTCGGGGTAAATATTCTCAATAACTCTTGAGCCCCAGGCCTTGGCGTAGTAGAAGGAGACGCTAAGTCTCGGTGCGATCTTGTAATCGACGCTCAGGTCCCACACATTGGCAAGCTTGCTGTGCCCGCCGCTCGGCCGCCCTACGTACCCGAAAGTCTGGGGCTGGAAAGGTCCTCCGCCCAGGTACCAGAGGTCATTTCGCTCGGCAAGCGACAGCGCGTGGGCTTCGGTTCTCAGCAGGACATTGCGATGCGGATGCAGATTGAGCGTGACATAAAGATCTTTGTTGTTTTGCATGTCGTAAAAGGGGAATCGGGCATAAGGCCGGGGCGTTGGCAAGAGCTGAGAAAAAGTGGTGTGCTCATTGTCGTTGGGATTGCCGTCGCCGCTGCCGTAGGAATAGCCTGCGCTGAGCCACGGTGCAAGGCGTTGAGCTGGTGGCTGCCACCCGAACTCGCCCACAAAGGCTCCGGCACGATCGGACTGAGAACCCCATGAGCCTGTCTGCAATACGCCCCAGACCAGAAAGTCGAACTTACCCGCCGCTGATGTATTGAAGACCTTGAGATAGTCGGCGCCGAACGTCCCCAGGAGAATATCCTGGTGGTCCGCCTGCCGAGCCGCCAGCGGGCGGTTGTCCGTTTTCAAAACGGTTCCGCGTGGGTCGTCATATCCAATGCCGAAAATCCGCAGTTCGGAGTCACCACCCTTTCTGGAAAACGGCACCGTGTAACCTCCATAAAGGAAACCTACGTCCAGTTCGCCCATTCCGGCGGCCTGGAAGACCCCCTGCGTTACACGCGCAGCGACAAAGGTGAAATTGTTCTTACGCCAGTTTTGCGTCAATTGAATCCCATCGTAGCTGCGGCCGACAGCCGACCATCCGAAGTTGCCAATCAACCGCTGGGTGATGCGCGTCTTTTCCATCACGGCCAGTGTTGCGTCTTTTGGCGCGACTTCGCTACCGTCGAGGAACTCAAAGCGCCCGAGGCGCAGGCTGCGCCGTTCGCCGTCTTTAAAGCGGACAAAACCCTGCTTGAGGAACACCCGAGCGATGTTCTGGCGTCTGTTGTTGGCGGCAAAGTAGGTTGCTCCAAGTCCAAGCTGGCCTTGCGGAGCAGGCACAATGGCATCATCGGGAAGAGCGAACAGCATCGGGATTGCCGCCTCAGCCTGCCAGTCCCACTTGCCACGGCTCTGTCCCACACACAGCCAGAATAGAGAGTGCACAAAGGTGTAGGTGGAAGTTGCCGTGTCGTCCTCAAACCAGTCCCAAGACTCCGAACGCGTTCGCCAGGTGCCTGAGATATCGAAGGACCCGGCTGTGAGCGTGGCTGGCTTCCTGGCGTTGGCTTGGGCCGTTGTCGTCTGGCACGGGGCCGCAACTGCAACAAGCGTGCCCAGCATCAGAAACAGAAAGCCGATACCGAAGCGGCGCCGGTTCCATTCCGCTTGCTTGTTTGCTCGCGGCCGGCTGCGGAGTTCGAACTTCGCGGTGCGCGACATTATACTTTGTTGACTTCCTGCTCCACCAACTGACGCGGAGAAGCAACTGTTGTGTCGTCTGTGTATTTTAGGATCCAGACCATTGAAAGCGAAAAGAGAGCCAGGAATATGAAGACAGGAATATGAAGACAATGAAGCCGATCGGATAGCCCCGCATTCCAAGGTTGTGAACCGCGAAGCCCATGATCGGCGGGATCACAAAACCACCCAGCGCTCCGAGTCCCCCGACCCATCCTGCTGCTCCGCCAACAGCATGAGGGACTGCCTGCGGAACCAGCTTGAATACGGCCGCGTTGCAGACTCCCATGCCGATGGCCAACAGAATTTCGGCAGGGACTGCAAGTTCAAATTGTGTAGTTCCAGTCATGATGACCGCACCTACCAGCATGATGAGCAGAGCGAGAATCGCGGTGTTTTCTCCGCCTTCACGCAGGTGATCCGATAGCACGCCTCCGGCGATACGAATCGAGGAGGCAAGAATGGAGTAAAGGGCCGTGAGGCCACCGGCGGCAATAATGCTCAAACCGTAGTAAGAGTGCCAGTAGGTGGGAAGCCACGCGGTCAGAGCGATGAATCCACCGAATGTTGTGAAGTAGAGCCAGACCAGCGCCCAGGTTCTCCACACGCGCGCTGAAACACGAAGGCTCTCCCGAAGTCCGCCGGAAGGAAACAGCACCTGGCCTTGCAGAGCGGCTTCGCGCCTGGCCGTTTCCTGATCTGCGCCCTGCGCGCGGAATTGGAAATACCAGGCATTGCGTCCGTAGACGGCGTAAAAGATGGTCCCTGCGATCAGGAACACCAGCCAGACCAGATAGGAACCAGCCAAGCTGAGCGCCACCAGGGCCGCCGGAAGAAGGAATGAGAAGATGCCCGGCGCGAGGTTGCCGATGCCGGCGAAAATCGCCAGCGCTCTGCCCTGTCGGGCCTGCGGAAACCAGTACGAGACCTGGCTGATTCCCACGGAAAAGGAAGCAATGCCGCATCCCGAAAGCACGCCGAATATAAGCAACACGGGATACAAACCGATGGAAAGATGGTCAGGGTAAAAAAGAAAAATGACAAACAGCAGGCCGGCCATTCCAATGACCGAAAGAATCAGAAGGACAAGGAATGGTTTGCGTCCTCCGGTGGTGTCCACCCAGGCTGAAAACGGAATACGCAGCAAGGAACCTGACAACGCCGGCGCGGCGACAAGAAAGCCCACCATCACCGGGCTCAGGTGCATCACATCCTGGAAGCGGCTGGCCGTGGGGCCAAACAGCGCCACGGCTGCAAAACCAACAAAAAAGCCCATGGTCGCCGCAAACAATGCTTGATTGGATGTTCCTTTAATTTGTGCCACGACTTTGGATCCCTCCTCAGTCGGCTTTTTCCCCTGCCAGCGAAGCACCTCTGTGGTACCAACGCACAAGCTGCGGCCTTCGCCAGAAATACGGATTGGGCGCCACAAGGATGTGGACCAGGCGCGTAAAGGGGAAAATGCCGATCAACAAATAGAAGTTGATGATGTGCAGCTTGACAACCAGAGGCATCGTGGCCAGGAAACTGATATCCGGATTGAACTTTACCAGCGACCAGAGGTAAGGCGTCATCGAGGCCGCAAACCACGAAGAACCCCAGGAGTGAAAAACTGCGATGCAAATCCCGCTTCCGAGCTGGAATAGAAGGAGCACGTCAATCAGCCAGTCGGCCCCCGTGGTGACGCTCAGAACTTTCGAATCGCTCAGCCGCCGCCTGATTGCCCCCAGCAGACCGACAGTCGCCAGCAATGCAAAACTGAGGCCGGTGATCTCCAGCGCATACAAACGCAGCGGCTGGCTGTTCCACAGCAGGATTTCACCGGGAATCAGGAACGCCACCAGGTGCCCTGCCAGGACCACGACGATGCCGAAGTGAAACGGCGCCAGCCCCCAGAAGTGCTTGCGGTTTTCCAGAAACTGGGACGAGAGGCTTGAATAGGTAAAAGCCTCTGAGCGGTAGCGATGGATGGTGAAGATAAAGAAATTCAGCAACACCGCATAGGGCAATATTCCAAACAGCACTGGTTCCAGATATTGATCAAACATGGTTTGCCTCTTGCCCCGAATCACTCGATGCCAATTCCAGAATCGGGCTGAGTGCTTTCAGCACCTTCTCATACGGACTGCCTTTCCCCTCGAAGGCCGCCAGCATTTCTTTCAGCGCTGGAACCAAACTGGCTGAAACAAAGCCGGGGACCGTGGCGGGTTCCATTCGGGCAATCAGAGGAAGCACGTGGCAAAGGTGGTCGGGAAGTTCGACGCTTTCCGGCACACCGTGGCGCGCAAGTTCCTGGCGCATTTTCACCAGGAAGTTTCCCCGGTCGTAATTGTCGCCGTAAAGCTGCCAGCCGACTTCGAGCGCGCAAATGGGATTCAGGTCAAAGGTCTGGACGTAAAGCTCCTGAATTTCTTCCACGGTCGAGCTGCAAACCTGATCGCTGAAATCGCAGAGGTACCGCGCGGCCTCCGGATCGATCTCCGATGCGGCATTCCGGCACGCTTCAACTTCTGCAAAGTAGCTCTCGGTGGGATAGCTCAGAACCCGGCCGAACTTTTCGAGGATGCCTAAGCTTGTTGTGGTTGCCGGCTGCATTACATTCCCCTCCTGGGTCCGGCGACGAATCCGAAGCCTGAACTCTGCTTGTTCACCAGCGGGTCTTCCAGCATCTGGAGTGCTTCTTCGCGGTGCATCGGCGGGATCACAAAGCGGTCCTCAAAGGTGCAGAGCGATGTGAGCTGATAGATGGCCTCCGCTTCCTCGCGGGAGCTGTCAGCTTCCCGCAGCATTCGCTCGGCAAGTTCCATGGTTACGTCACCCACCGTGAGCGCGCGTCGGTACCATCGCACGGCTTTCTGTTTGCGAAGTGCGTAGCGCACCATTTGTTCGTTGCCGGCCCCAAAGAGGTTGGCCAAAAACTTGAGCGGCACGCGCGACTGATTGATGTCGTGGAACAAGTCGTCCGAAGTATGGGAAATAGTGTCGCCGTTCTGGTTCGCCATCACCGGCGACATGGGCGGAACGTAGAACAGCATGGGCAGCGTTCGATACTCGATGTGAGGAGGCAAGGCGATCTTCCAGGTCTTGACGAATTTATAGACAGGAGACCGCTGGGCCGCTTCAATGACGGAATCGTGAATTCCGTTGCTGCGCGCTGCGGCAACCACCACAGGATCATGGGGATCGAGAACCAGCGAACGATGGGCCTCCACCAGTTCCTCGTTCGGGCGCCTGGCGATTTCCTCAATCCGTTCGGCGTCATAGAGGATGGCGCCAAGGTAACGAATGCGCCCCACGCAGGAGTGGAAGCATGCCGGCGCCTGGCCCGTTTCAAGGCGCGGGAAGCAGAGGATGCACTTTTCCGATTTGCCCGTGGACCAGTTGAAATAAACCTTCTTGTAAGGGCATGCCGCCACGCAGGCACGCCAGCCGCGGCAGCGTTTCTGATCCAGCAGTACGATGCCGTCTTCTCCCCGCTTGTAAAGAGCACCCGAGGGGCACGCCGCCACGCAAGACGGGTTCAGGCAGTGGTTGCAGATGCGCGGAAAGTAGAAGTACACCAGCCGTTCTACGGCGGAAAGTTGCGCCTGCTGGTCGGGAGTGAGGCCCTTGAGATTCGGATCGTGCTCGGCATAGAGGGGAGAGCCGCCGAGATCGTCGTCCCAGTTTGGCCCCGCTTCGATCTCCATGGGCTTTCCCGTCACCATGGAAAGCGGCCTCGCCGTCGGCTGGTCATCACCCTGGGGAGCGTTGAACAGGGTCTGGTAATCGTAGGTCCAGGGTTCGTAGTAGTCGTCCATCGTCGGCATGCTGGGGTTGTGGTAGATGTTGAAAACGGTGCGGAGCTTGCCCGTGGACTTCAGCCGCAGCCTGCCATCCCTCACTTCCCAGCCGCCGCGTTAATTCTCCTGGTCTTCCCATCGAGTCGGATAGCCGGTACCGGGCTTGGTTTCCACATTGTTCCACCACATGTACTCGGCGCCTTTGCGGTCCGTCCAGATGTTCTTGCAGGCGATGCTGCAGGTGTGGCAGCCGATGCACTTATCCAGGTGGAAGACCATCGCAATTTGCATTCGAACATCCATAGCAATCCTTTCCTACCATTTGAGCTCAGGCAGCTTGCGCACCAGCACGTGGGCGTCACGGTTGGAAGCCGTCGGGCCCCAGTAGTTGAAGTGGTACGTAAAC
>JARRJI010000344.1:0-1859 GCA_037379595.1 Acidobacteriota bacterium
CCGGCGTGGTCGCTCCCCACGATGAAATGGGTGCAGCCAAAATTCTTCCGGATCAGCGCATGGAAGATGGCCTCGCGCGGGCCGAAGGCCCCGATGGCCAGCATCTCCAGGTCAGAAACTTCAAAAGGGTTGAGTTGAATTACGGGCAGCGCGCAAGCTTCCGCTCCCAGCGCTGCGGCCTTTTCTCCGCTGGCCAGGCGATTGACGAGCCGTCCTCCGTGGGGTTCGACCATCTCTGCTTCCTCTTCTCCAGAATCCAGATTTAGGGTGTGCCCTCAATTTGCCCGCTTGCGGATCGCCCCAAAAATACAAAAACGCCCGCCGACGTTTTAAGTCCGTCAGCGGGCGTCTGTATGAGAAGTACTACGGGAGTTCGAATTACAAGTCGCTAATCTCCGGCCACACGGCGCCCTCCAACGGAACTGGTACAACAACACATCCGTTGTGCGCGTGCAGCATTAACCGACTTGGCCATCGACACTGCCATTATGAATAAACCGATTCTACCAACCCCACCCACCCGTGTCAATAGCCCGTATCGAGACGTGTTTGATGTAGCCGACATGGAGGTATCGAAACAATTAAGCCGCTGGTGCTGTCTGAGGTGTAACCTGACTTCAAAGACAAAGGAGAGTCTCGATTAGTCTCCAATAGCGATGCGACTATTTTCTGTCCATTTACGGGCGTTATTGCCAGGCGGACAGAAAGGCGAAGCGGGCGAACTTCAACGAATTCCGTACCGACAAGGAATATAACCAGAAGTATCCGTGAGCGACATACGGCTCCCGGTGAAGCCTGTCGCTATTTGTGTCCGTTCCATTTAGACTGATTCTCTTTTCCTGCCCACGGAGAACTTGAAACATCTTGTGCCATTAAGGAGGAATTTCGATGAGGAATTTCAGCAGCCTTTCTGAAAGGGAAGTGCTGGCGCTCGCTATCTCGCTGGAAGAAGAAGATGAACGGATCTATGACGATCTGGCCGAAGGGCTGCGGAAGGATTTTCCTGCCTCCGCTGCGATGTTCGACGGCATGCGCGAGGAGGAGTCCGGCCATCGCCGAAGCCTGCTCGAACTCTACCGGCAGAAATTTGGAGAGCACATCCCGCTCATCCGACGCCAGGACGTGAAAGGTTTTGTCCAGCGGCAGCCTGTCTGGCTGATTCAGCCGCTCAACCTGCAGAAGATCCGCACCCAGGTCAGCGCAATGGAAATGGAAACGCGCCGCTTCTACGAGCGGGTCGCCGCGCGCACTTCTGACGCCGGCATCCGGCAGTTGCTGGACGATCTCGCCCAGGTCGAGCGGACGCATGCCACCCGTGCCGAAGCCCTCGAAAAGGAGAAACTCGGCGCCGGCGAAAAGGAGCAGGAAGCGGAAGCGCAGCGCCGGCTCTTTGTACTGCAGATTGTCCAGCCGGGCCTCGCCGGGCTGATGGACGGCTCGGTCTCAACGCTGGCGCCTATTTTCGCGGCGGCTCTTGCTACGATGAGCAGTCACGACGCCTTCACCGTTGGACTGGCGGCTTCAGTCGGCGCGGGCATCAGTATGGGCTTTGCTGAAGCGCTCTCCGATGATGGCAACCTGACCGGCCGCGGCCACCCGTGGCTCCGCGGAGCCGTCTGCGGCGTCATGACTACCCTGGGCGGCATCGGCCACACCTTGCCCTTCCTCATCGGCCGCTTTGACGTTGCCATGACAGTCGCCGTCTTTGTCGTTCTGCTCGAGTTGAGCACCATTTCCTGGGTGCGCCACCGCTACATGGACACCCCGGCCTTCTCCGCCGCCGTCCAGGTCATGCTCGGCGGAGCGCTTGTCTTCCTCGCCGGGGTGCTTATCGGCAAATCGTAGGCGTGGTCAGATCC
>JARRJI010000344.1:1895-5996 GCA_037379595.1 Acidobacteriota bacterium
CTGTCATTTCAGATCGCACCCCCCTGCACCTGGGAACTATTCCTGCGATGACGCATCCAACGAAGTAAACAGCTACGTCAGGGGGCGAACATGTCGATTCGACCGATTAAACGATTGATTAAGTCCAAGCCGACGCTGGAAGGTGCGGGCGTGCACCTGAACCGCGCGTTCGGCTTCGGCAGCACTTCCGATTTCGACCCGTTTCTTCTGCTCGACGACTTCCGCAATGAGCGACCGGAGGACTACCTCGCCGGCTTTCCGTGGCATCCGCACCGGGGCATTGAGACCATCACCTACGTTCTGGCGGGCAACGTCGAGCACGGCGACAGCCTGGGGCACGCCGGCACCATTGGCGCGGGCGACGTGCAGTGGATGACAGCGGGCAGCGGCATAATTCACCAGGAGATGCCCAAGGGTGATCCCTCGGGCCGCATGCATGGTTTCCAACTCTGGGGCAACCTGCCCTCCTCGCTCAAGATGACCGCGCCGCGTTATCAGGAAGTGAAATCGGCCGAAGTCCCCGAAGTCACCGACGATGACGGCACCCACGTTCGAGTGGTTTGTGGCGAATTCTGGGGCAAAAAGGGTCCCGTAGATGGCGTCGCCGCCGACCCTATCTACATCGACGTTTTCGTGCCGCCGGGCAAACGGAAGACCCTGCCGGTGGAGACTACTCGCCACGCTTTTGCCTATGTTTTCGCCGGATCGGGGAAGTTCTGCAACGCCTCGGGTCCTCTAGCCGTGCCCACCGAGCCGGTAGGCTGGGCGGACACAACGCCTCCTGTGGAAGCGGACAACCGCTCGCTGGTGCTCTTTGACCGCGGCGATGAAGTCACCGTGCAGGCCGGCGACGAAGGCATCCGTTTTCTGCTGGTCTCGGGAAAGCCAATCGAACAGCCGGTGGCGTGGTATGGCCCCATTGTGATGAACACGCAGGAGGAACTTCGCCGGGCTTTCGACGAACTCCACCGCGGAACTTTTCTGAAACACAAGACATCGAAGTAAGCGTCGGTTTCGGTTCCGGCTCTCGAATCGCGGGTTATAATCGACTGCCTGGCGCTGCCCGCGTTGAGGTGTGCGCACTCTTCCTCAGGCATTCGTTTCGGTCCAGAGTGGGTCAGTTCGTACGCACGGGCAATCAGGAATGGCATCAGGGTACGGCTTCAGCCGGGCCGGTGGGATTCGCGCAATTTTTGCGGCTTTAGCTGCTGAGGGTTCAGTGGCTGACGCCATAGCCTGAGGGCATGGACCCAAATCCACCGATTGCGCTGCACACAAGTTGAAGGAGGATGGAAGATGAAGTACAGGAAGCTGGGGAATACCGGACTCATCGTCAGTGCAGTGTCGCTTGGCACCATGCAGTTTGGCAGCAAGATGAACGTGGGCAACCTCGGCCAGGACGAGACCAACCGCATGGTGAAAGTGGCTCTGGACCACGGAATCAACTTCATCGATACAGCGGATGTTTACAGCCTGGGTGAGAGCGAAACACTCCTGGGCAACGCCCTGAAGGGCATTCGCGATGAGATCGTGCTGGCCACCAAAGTCCGCCTGCCCATGAGCGACAATTTCAACCGCAGCGGCGCCACGCGCGTCAACATCATGCACGAAATCGAGGCCAGCCTGCGGCGCCTCAAGACCGATTACATCGATCTCTACCAGGTGCACGGCTGGGACAGCAACACGCCGCTGGAAGAGACCCTGCGAACACTCGATGACCTGGTCCGGCAAGGCAAGGTGCGCTACATCGGGCTCTCAAACCTGATGTCCTGGCAGGCGGCCACGGCCGTGGACATGCAGGAGCGCCTGGGTCTGGAAAAATACGTGACCGCGCAGATGTATTACAGCCTGGTCGGCCGCGGCCTTGAACACGAGTTCCAGTCGTTTGCCGAGTATTACAACATCGGCATCCTGGTGTGGAGCGCGCTGGCCGGCGGTTTCCTCTCCGGCAAGTACAGCCGCACCAATCCAGCTCCTGCCGGAACGCGCTTTGCGGATTCCGGCCAGTTTGTGCCCTTTGACAAGGAGATGGGCTACCGCGTCATTGATGTGCTCAAGCAGGTGGCAGAGCGGCACGGCGCAAGCCCGGCCCGCGTGGCGCTGGCCTGGACGCTCGCGCGCCCGGCCGTCAGCAGCGTCATCATTGCCGCACGGACCATCGAGCACCTGGAAGACAACATCCGTTCCGTGGATCTCGAACTTTCCGAGGACGACACGCGGCTGCTCGATGCGGCCTCAAACCCCGGCATTCCTTATCCCAAGTGGATGGTCCTTCAACTCGACACGGCGGAAGATCCCCGGCCCCGCGTCCTGCATCCCGAACGCTACGCGAAGGGCGGAACGTGGAAAGATCTGCGGGGAACCAAGTGGTCCGGCTGAAAAAACCTCTTCATGTAGCGGCGATGTCGCTACCGCCGGCTGGCGCCCCGATATATCGGGGCGATCTCGCAAAGCGACATGTTCTTCCTGCCTGAAGCAGCCCCTTCGGGGAATCGCGGACCCCACAAACCGGGTTCTGCGCCAGCCGCGACACCGCTCCTTGTGTCGCGGGTTTTTCTTGCGTCGAAATGCCCACGGTCGGGAATACGCCGGACGTGGCTTCCAGATGTAGGAAGAATATGGCGGGATGACACCGCAATCCCTAAAAAGCAGAATAGTGTAGGAGCGCCACGGAGTTCAGGGTTCGGGAATGCCCAGATCACGGCAAATCTTACGAACCAGGAAGTCGTTGATCTCATTGTGCCGTGGAACCGAAGAATGCTTTTTGTTGGTGGGATTCAGATATTGGGTGTGCTTGCTGCCTTCCCTGAGAAGATGGCAGCCATGGGCTTCGAGGTGGCGGACCAGGTCGCGCAGTTTCACGCGGCCGCCAGAGAGATTTTCTCTTTCAGCGAAAATTCTTTGGGCACGGGAGCCCCGGAAAGCTCATGATTCGCCCGAAACGTCATCTCGATGGCCTCGATAAGGTTCTCGCGGGCTTCAGCCAGGGTTGCACCTTGCGTATTGGCTCCGGGCAATCCCTCGACCCAGGCGATATAGCCTTCCGGTACTTTCTTAAAAACCGCCGTCAATTCCATGCCGTTTATAATCTCTCAATTGCCATGGTTGCGCCGAAATCCCGGCGCAGATTACGTCCAGATTATGCCGTCCGCTCGTTCGCTTTGTCAAACATGCGAAGTCTGCCTCTGCTTCGGTTTGCGCGTGGCGCAGTTCGCGGACGCGCTGGGTACTGACTCGCATGAGGAAAGTGCCCCCTCACCCGCCCCGGCGTCGCGGGGCACCCTCTCCCCACGAGCGAGGGCTGTGAAATCAAACTACGCCGGGTAGCGCCCCGGTGTATCGGGCAATCCCGCAAGGCGAGAGGTTCTTGCCGCCTGAAGCCAGCCCCTTCGGGGAATCGCAAACGACAAAACCAGGCTCTGCGTCAGCCCTGACGCAATAACTCCTCTATTTGTGGGATGATGGAACTCAGTTCGCAGCCAAGGGACTTTGCGGCCTGACAGTACTTCCTCAGTTCGCGCGGTCCATCGTAGTTTGACGACTCGGGCCTATCGATCTTCCACACCCCCACCAGCCCGCTCGGCATTTTCTCATAGTGGTGATGGATCGCAAGGTTCCTGACTTCCTGAATATCATTCAAGAGAGGTTTCTCGTACCAGTTGCGCAACGCGGGCAATTGTTGCCCTAGTTTGCTGTAACGACTTTCACATTTCTTACTATTTTTTCTTGCTACACCATACCGCCTTCTTATCGCCTCCTTGACCTTTTCTTCCGCAGCGATAATGGAAACCACGACGCCTTCGAAGCGGGCTTGGACAGGTATCGGCGGAGCATCAGTTGGTGTGACTGTTCCCTGTTGGTCAAGCTGCTTGCAGAGCTCCTCGAAGTGGTAGCGAGCGATCTCAATTTTCCGCTGTGCGGCAATTAGATACTGTTGAATTTCACTGCGATCTCTCGATGAGTTGCCTGCTCTCGAAGTCATATCAACCCGCCAAGTCGGGGATTAAGTTTTGCAATCAAAGGCGTCGAAGAGCTTCCTGAGCGCGCAGGACGCTATTATGAACATCCTGCATACCCTCCCTCGAAGCACGGAAAAGGCTG
>JARRJI010000345.1:0-4097 GCA_037379595.1 Acidobacteriota bacterium
GCAGCTTCGGGATTCAGGCAGATGATCGAAAGATGGGCCATGATTTGGCTACCCCAGTTCACGCGGTAAAGCACCGCTTTGACTGAGCCAAAAAGCACACTGGGATCGACCGAGATTTTCTTTCCCTGCGTCAGCCACGGAATGGCTTCGTTTGCAGCAGCAAGCCCTGTGGCGATGCCCCATTGCGGGGCCAGACCCTGAAGGTTACCTTCCCATCGGCGGAAATCAGCGCTGGAATTCAGGGCTGGGCGGCTGGCGTTGCGCACATCAATCAAGGCCTTGAGATCGTCCAACCGACCGAACTCGGCAGTCGAACTGTCAAAGAAGGTAAAGAACATGGCCGTTCGGGGCGCGCCGGAGCCAAAGGCATAAAGCTCATAACCCCCATAACGCTGGATCGGCATCTTGTTGTTGACGAAGAATTCATGAATCTGGTCGGGATTGAAACTGCCTTCAGCCAGTCCGAAGAACCGGGTCGTGTCCTGCGCTTGTCCTCTCCAGCCGAGAACCAGTTCGTTGACATCTTTGTTGGGATCTATTCCCGCCGCCTTCAGCAGGGTTTCAAGATTGCGAAGCTGCGGACTGAGAAGGTGGGCCTGGATCAGCGGAAACTGGGGAACTTCACGAAGTTCCGCAAGGTTCGTATAGGCGATCTGCTGAGTATCCGCCGGGAATCTCGCCAGTGCATCTTCACCGCCATATTGAGCATACAGCGGACCAGCCAAGAGGAGAAGCGTGGAAAGAATCGCACTTCCAAAGGCGATCCGTAGAAGTAATCGTTTTATGGCTTGCAAGAAACACCCCCCAAAACAGTTCAGCATACAGAGGTCACAGAATGCAGCAGATCTCGCTTGCGAATGACATTTTATTCCCCTTGAGTTGCCCTGTACGCACAGCATGAAGCCTGTGAACGCCCCCATTTCTGCGCAACGGCATATGTCCCCTGCGCAGCGTCTCAAAACATTCTATTATCGCTGGTATCCACAGACGCGTCCACTTTAACGAGCTGTTTGAGACTCCGTGCACTTGCTGGCTTGCACAATCGAACGCTTGCTGCCACGCTATCGGCTGTTCCACCCGTAACTTCGCCAGTGCATTACGGCGCCCGGACAGCGCCGCTGCAAAAAGTAGCGTTGCCATGATTTGCTATCCTGCGCACGGAGCGTACCAACCTTGCTTTTTGTATGCTGGTTTGCTAAGTTAACTTAGAGTAAGTTGTTACTCACACAAAATGTGGGCCTAAGGAGTAAAGAATGGCTATTGAACTGACGTCGCACGCAGTCGACAAAGTGAAAGAGATTTTGGCACAGCAAAACCCGGCGCCTGCGGGACTTCGTGTCTCGGTTGTGGGTGGAGGCTGTTCTGGCTTCTCATACCAGATGAATTTTGAAAACGACACGAGCGAGGTTGACAAGGTTTACGAGTTCGACGGTTTGAAGGTTTTCGTCGACCAGGCATCACTCATGTACCTGAATGGGACCAAAATCGACTTTGTTGAAAGCCTGGCGGGGTCGGGCTTCAAGTTTGATAATCCCAACGTCAAGACGACCTGCGGCTGCGGAAGCTCCTTTAGCACATAGCCGATACTTCTGGGCGGGCGCCTGCCATCGTTTGCCGAGGGACAGGCGTTCGCTTTCGAAATATTCCTCCCTTCAACGCATGAGCCGTGTCCCCTGAAGGACAAAACGTAGAGTGTGTGTCCACAGAACCAAGCGCTCTTCTGGCGCGCTTTTGCAGTTTTCTGCCGCAAACCGGATTGGCCCTGGATGTGGCTTGCGGCTACGGACAGAACACTCGTTTCCTGGCCCGGAAGGGATTAAGTGCAATCGGAATTGACCTTTCCTGGAAAGCGCTGGCGGCGGGCAGGGAAGTCGCGGCTCGTTCAAATCTGAATATCGCCTTTGTGAGAGCCGACCTCACCTTGTTTGCCCTTCCGGCAAACACCTTCTCTGTTATTATCTGCTTCAAGTATCGTGACCCTGATTTGTATCCCGGTCTGCGTGCGGCTCTCAAGCCTGGCGGAATCTTGATTTACGAAACGTATACCGATGAGCACGTTCAGTTCGGACTCAGGCCCCGGGACCCGGCCCACCTGCTTGAGCGGGACGAATTACTGCGCGCGTTTGAAGACTGGGAGATCATCTTTTACCGCGAGGTCTGGGTTGCGCGGGGAATGGCGTCACTGGTGGCTCGGAAGCCGTTTTCTAGCAGAGAATGCTGATTCCGCGCGCCGGCTTAAGTATAATTGGACTTTTAACTTGCTTGGGAAAGGGCCTGCTGGTTTCCCGTTTGACCTATGAAAATTGCGCTGGCACAAATCAATACCACGGTCGGAGATTTTGAGGGTAATGTTGCCAAGATACTCCAATATGCCAAGATGGCCGTCGATCAGAAGGCCGATCTGGTCGTCTTCCCTGAGATGGCCGTTTGCGGGTACCCTCCGCGGGACCTGGTGGAACGGCGGGATTTCATCGAGCGCTCAGAAGCGGAACTCTCGCGCCTGAGCCACCTTCTTCCAGAGATTCCGGCTCTCATCGGTTACGTTCGCGCTTCCCATGTCCAGCTGGGCAAGCCCGTTCGCAACGCTGCGGCACTCATCTACCGCGGGAAAGTCCTCCTGGATTACGTCAAGATCCTCCTGCCTTTTTACGATGTGTTTGACGAGTCCCGCTACTTCGAACCGGGAGACGCCGTCGGCATTTTTGACCTGGAAGGTGTGCGGATCGGGGTGACAATCTGCGAGGACATCTGGAATGACAAGAACTTCTGGCGCAAACGGCTGTACCCTCGTGACCCTGTCGAAGAGATCGCCAAGGCCGGCGCCAAGCTTCTGCTGAACATCGCGTCTTCGCCGTACAGCACTGAGAAAATCCAACTCCGTTACGACATGCTCAGGACCATTGCGGCAGAGCATCATATTCCTGTGGCTTACGTCAACCATGTCGGCGGCAACGACCAGCTTATTCTAGACGGATCGAGCCTGGCTTTCGGTGCAGGCGGAACTCTTGTTGCGCGCGCCAGGTCCTTTGAGGAAGATCTGGCCGTTTTTGACACGGCAGGAACGGTGGCGGATATCCATCCCGCTCCTGTTTCGGAGATTGAGGCCGTTTACAAGGCGCTCCTTCTGGGCACTCGCGACTACATGCGGAAGTGCGGCTTCAAAGAGTCTATCGTCGGACTGAGCGGCGGGATCGACTCCTCTCTGGTTGTGACGTTAGCCACGGACGCGCTCGGCCCTGAGAATGTGCATGCCATTGCGATGCCCGGGCCGTATTCTTCTCCTGGGAGCATACGCGACGCTGAAGAGTTGGCCAAACGCCTCGGCGTCGATTTTCGCGTCATTCCCATAACCCCCATTTACAAAACCTACATCCAAACCCTGGATGCCTCGTTCAAGGGGCGGCCTGCCGATGTGACGGAAGAGAATATTCAGGCACGCATTCGCGGGAATATTCTGATGGCGCTTTCGAACAAGCTGGGAGCCATGGTCTTAAGCACCGGCAACAAGTCGGAACTCGCGGTGGGCTATTGCACGCTTTATGGCGACATGGCGGGAGGATTGTCGGTGATCGCCGATGTCCCCAAAACCATGGTCTACGATCTGGCTCGCTACATGAACTGCGAGACAGAACGGATTCCGCGCTCTTGTCTTGAAAAGCCCCCCTCGGCGGAACTGAAGGCAGATCAGACCGACCAGGACACGCTTCCGCCCTATGAGACTCTGGACGTGATCCTCAAGGGCGCCATCGAAGAGCGGCTGTGCGCTGAGGACATCGCGGAGAAGTACAACATCGAGCTGGCGCTGGTTGAGGATGTCATGTTGCGAGTCACGCGCGCTGAATACAAGCGCCAGCAGGCTGCTCCGGCGCTCAAAGTGACCGCAACGGCGTTTGGAATGGGCCGCCGATACCCGATTGCGCAGAAATTCCTGGGCTAGCCAGGCCAGGAAATTGCTTCGGGCCAAATCGCGCGCGTGACGGCCAAATAGCACAGCCCGGGCAGGGAAGTCGTTTCCGTAAGGTTGAATCGCCACCCGGAAGAAATCAGATCTCCGAATTTCGGCGCCAGCCCTTAATCGAGGCAGATTGAAAAGTCAT
>JARRJI010000345.1:4171-4959 GCA_037379595.1 Acidobacteriota bacterium
CCGTCGATATTCATACCCTTGAATTGCCGAATGGTCTGCACGCTGTGATGGTCAGGCGCGGCCATGCGCCGGTTATCACACTGGAGGTCTGGTACCATGTTGGCTCCCGAAATGAAAAGCCCGGCTCAACAGGCATTGCCCACCTTCTCGAGCACTTGATGTTCGACGGCACCAGAACGCTGGGCCACCATTTTGCAGACTACATCGTGCGAGTGGGCGGAATCGACAATGCCTACACCACGACCGATGCGACGGTCTACTGGGAGACCATGCCGAGTTCAAACCTTCCGGTGGCTTTGTGGCTTGAAGCGGACCGCATGCACAATCTGGAGATCACGCAAGACGATCTGGACAACGAAAGGGAAGTCGTCGAAGAGGAACGCCAGCACCGCTACGACAATCCTCCCTATGGAACCGTTGTTCCCACGCTCTATGAGCAGGCTTTCAAAGTAAGCCCTTATCGTTATCTGCCGATCGGCCGCGTCCAGGATGTCGAGCATGCTACGGTCAAAGAAATCAAAGAGCTCTATCACCGTTACTACGTTCCGAACAATGCAACCGTGGTTATCGTTGGAGATTTCTCGGTAGACCGCGCCGAGCAATGGATCCGGCAATATTTCGGATCAATTCCGGCCGGCACGCAGTCCGTCTCGCCGGACATTGCGACCGAGCCCCCGCAAACTGCCGAGCGTGTCGTCAAGATGACCCACAATGTCGCTTTGCCGGCCTTCATCGAGGCATCCCACATTCCGGCAGACGGTACGCGTGATTCGTACGCTCTTCGCCTG
>JARRJI010000346.1:0-7985 GCA_037379595.1 Acidobacteriota bacterium
GGGAAGGATTTCGGGATGGTGGGTTCACGTTGCCCATGCGCTGTGAATGCTCTCGGCTTGGTTTTGCGGTTGCGAGTTTATCATGGCACGCGCTGGTGTTGTGCAAGAGTTCACCGCCGCGGTCTCACACATCGCCGAACATGATGTCCATCATCGACGGAACCGATGTTTGGTAGGGGAGTCCTTCGGGCTCCCGCTGGATTTTGACGAAAACCTTCGGGAGGGCGAAGCCCTCCCCTACCAAAGCGGGGGTTGGAAATCGCGGGGCTGCGAAACCGACCCCGCGACGATCCAACCTTGAAACCTTACTTCCCGAACTCGACGGCGATCAGGTCGCCTTGGTTGGGGTGGCCTTTGATGTCGTAGTAGTAGACGCGGGCGTACATGCCCTTGGCCGTCTGGCAGGGGTTCATGATGCCGCTGGGGGTGAAATTGATGGCGCTGAAATTGACCTTGAAATAGTTGTCGGTGTGGAGATGGAGGATTTCATACGAGTCGTCGAAGGCCATGTCGAGGGCGCGGCCTTTGCAGGTGACGCTTTTGATCTGGCCGTCGGCCATGTCCTTTGGGCCGTGTTGCTGCTTTTCCGGTTTGCCGGCGGGGATCTGCTCCTTTGATGGCGCCTTGGCTTGGGCAGCCGGAGCGCTCCGGAGCGCCGCGAGCCCCCGGCGACGACATCCAGGTCGGCATTTTTGCCGAGCCCAAACCGCAGATCCCAATGCCGAATCGCAAATCCCAAAAACACAATGCCGGGCTGAAGCCCGGCGCTACAAAACTTGACGGAATGCCATACAATAGCGGGGCCACGGAAATCGGCGAGGGCGTTGCTGAAAATCGAGTTGAGACGGAGGTTGGGAATGAAGAGACGGGAATTTCTGGCATCATCGCTGGCGGCGACGGCGGCAGGCGGGCTGGCTTACGGAGAACCGGCGGGCGCGTCGGGCGGCGGGGCGGCCGCGGCGCAGGCGCGCGAGTTTTATGAATTGCGCCACTACGTGCTGCACCGCTCGAGGGCCAACCTGACGCACGACTACCTGCGCGACGCCGCCATTCCGGCGCTGAACCGCGCGGGCATCAGGCCGGTGGGGGTGTTTGAGGTGCTGGTGGGGCCGGAGAGCCCTTCGCTCTACGTGCTGATCCCGCACCCGTCGGCCGAGTCGGTGCTGACCGGCTGGGAACGCGTGCGCGCCGACAAGGAATACCAGGAGCGCGGCGCCGCCTTCCTCAATGCTCCGGCCACGAGCCCCGCTTTTGTGCGCGTCGAGAGCGAACTGATGGCCGCCTTTGCCACCCATCCGCGCATTACGCCGCCGCCCGCGGGGCCGCGCGTCTTTGAACTGCGCACCTACGAAAACCCCACCAAGAACGCCAACCTGACCAAGATCAAAATGTTTAACAGCGGCGAAATCGATATCTTCAAGCGCGTCGGATTCCACCCCGTCTTCTTCGGCGAAAAATTGATTGGGCCGAAATGGCCGAACCTGACCTACATGCTGGCGTCGGCCAGCGTCGAGGAGCGCGACAAGCACTGGGCGGCCTTCGGGGCCGATCCGGAATGGAAGAAATTGAGCTCGATTCCGGAATATACGGACGAGCGGATCATCTGCAACATTACGAATTATCTGCTGCGTCCGGCGGCGTACTCGCAGATTTAAGGGGCGTGCGCGGGGTTGTGGCAGGGTGTTGAAGCTGGGCCGAGTGGAGCCCAGTTACGGAGGCTACATACTTCTGACAGCTGGCTGTCCCCAGCTCCCGGAATGCCTCTTTAGCAATACAAGCCATCAAGAAAATTTCAGCACCTTCGGAGGAAATGTATGAAAAGAAGAGACTTTCTGGCATCATCGCTTGCAGCCTCCGCCGCTCTCGCGCAGGGAAGCGCAGGCGAAGCTCAGACGAGCAAGACGTCGCGCGACTTCTACGAACTGAGGTTCTACCAGCTCACGCGCGGTTCCAAACTGAACCGCATCCACCAGTACTTTCGCGACGCGGCAATCCCCGCGCTCAACCGGATCGGCATCGAACCGGTGGGTGTGTTCAATACGCTGGTCGGGCCGATCAGTCCTTCCATCTATGTCCTGCTGCCGCACCGCTCGCTGGAGTCGGTCGCAACCCTGGAGGAACGCTTGCGCTCAGATGCCGAGTACCTGAAACGTGGCGCCGACTTCCTGGACGCTCCGGCGACTGACCCGGCTTACGTGCGGTATGAAAGTTCTCTGATGCAGGCGTTCTCCTGCCATCCGCAAATCACGTCTCCGCCCAAAGGCAAGCGCATTTTTGAGCTTCGCACTTATGAAAGCTCCAGCAAGAATTACAATCTGAACAAGGTGGAGATGTTCTGCAGCGGCGAGGTGGACATCTTTGTCCGCAGTGGGTTTCATCCCGTCTTCTTTGGCGAAAAGCTGATCGGGCAGAGGATGCCGAACCTTACCTACATGCTTTCGATTGGAAGCATGGCAGAGCGCGACAAGGCCTGGAAGGCTTTCGGCGCCGATCCGCAGTGGAAGGAGTTGACTTCGTCGCCCAAGTTTTCCAGCGGGCCCAACGTTGTCAACATCACGAACTACTTCCTGACTCCGGCGCCGTATTCCCAAATCTGATTGCGGACCGGTGAATAAGGGCTGCCACGTTTGCGGGCAGTGCCGTCAGTTGCGGTTCTTGCGGAGCCTTCGGGTGGCCGGTGACAGCGACGGGCCACCTAAAGGTTCTGGTGGACGTTTATATTCTTTGTGGCAAAATTATGAATCTGGTGCCTGATACTGTCCGGGTGGCAAGGTAAGCGAATTCGAGTCTGTTGAGAAAGGATACGAGCGTGAAACATCTTCTGGTGGGGCTTTTGGCTATTTCAGTCTGCATGCCGGCATTTGCGGCAGGCCGCGAGGATCAGCGGCTGCATCGATCGGCGGAAATCCTCCAAGAGATCATGAAAACACCCGAGAAGGGAATTCCTAGGGATTTGTTGAACAAGGCTGTGTGCGTCGCCATTGTGCCTTCTTACAAAAAGGTGGCCTTTGGTTTCGGCGCAAGCGGTGGCAAGGGAGAGCTTGTTTGCCGGCGCGATGGCAACGGCCCCTGGAGCGGTCCGTCGATGTTCACGATGGGCGGCGGCAGCTTCGGTTTTCAAATCGGGGGTTCGGCAACGGACATCGTGATGATCGTGATGAACGCCCGGGGCGCAGAGAAGCTGATGCACAGCAAGACGGAGCTGGGCGCGGATGCCTCGGTTGCCGGGGGCCCTGTTGGCCGGACGTCCTCCGCGGCGACGGACCTGCAGATGCATGCTGAGATTCTGACCTATTCACGCGCACGCGGGCTGTTTGCCGGAATTTCGCTCAAGGGCGCTTTTATCAAAACGGACGGCGACGCGAATGAACGACTTTATGGGCGAGATTTGAAACCTAAAGACATCTGTTTCAATGGAGCCGGTGGGGTTCCCTCACCGGCCAGGGCGCTGGATGCTGAGCTGACCAGGCTTTCACCGCATGGCGGACAAAAGCTCACCCATTAGGATGTGGAATGTGACACATCGTGATTGTCGGCTTGTCAATCCAGTTTGAGCCACGCGTTCAATCCTAAAAAAAGAAGGGCGGGAACGAAGTCCCGCCCTCCTGAATTCCTGCTTCCGAAAACCGGCTCGCGACTTGAAAGCCGGAGCTACTTGATTTCTCCCGCGTAGATCTTCATAACGGTCCCAAGGAATTTGACCGCTTGGTCTCGGGGACGCTGGAATGAGTTCCTGCCGATGATGGACCCAAAACCTCCGCCATCACGAATGGCTCGGGCTTCGTCGAACACATTTTCGTCGGCAGCCTTTGCGCCGCCGGAGAAAATAACGATGCGGCGCCCGTTGAAGGAGCTCTGAATAACGTGCCGGACGCGATCGGCGAGGTTGCTGATGGGCACCTTGGCGCTTTCGTAGACTTTCCGGGCCGCATCCTGCTCAATGTGCTCGCTGGGCAGCTTGACCTTAATCAGGTGAGCCCCAAGTTGAGCGGCGATCTGGGCCGCGTACGCCACAACGTCAATGCCGGTTTCACCGTCTTTACTCAGGTCCGATCCCCGTGGATAGGACCACACCACAACCGCCAAACCGTGGCTCTTCGCTTCTCTTGCAAGCTCTCGCAGTTCCTCATACATGATTCGCGAATTCGCCGACCCCGGGTAGATCGTGAAGCCGATGGCTACGCAGCCCAAACGCAGAGCGTCCTGAACGCTACCCGTTACGGATGAAAGCGGATCCTTTTCGCCGTGCAAGGTGTCGTGATTATTGAGCTTAAGAATCAGTGGAATTTCTCCCGCATGCCGGCCGGCCGCCGCTTCCAGAAATCCCAGCGGTGCTGCATAGGCATTGCACCCGGCTTCCAGGGCTAGCTCGAAATGATAATTCGGATCGTAGGCCGGGGGATTCACGGCAAAGCTGCGTGCCGGGCCGTGTTCGAACCCCTGATCCACAGGCAAAATCACCAGCTTGCCCGTTCCTGCCAAACGCCCACTATTCAACAGGCGCGCAATATTTGTCTTCGTTCCCGGGGAGTCGCTTAGGCGCGGGAATCGGCGAACGTTCTCAACGCTAAACAGGCCTGATTTCGAAATCCTGTGCGTCCCGAATCTATCGTAAGGCGCGAATATCGCGAAGCTCGTCTTGTGTTATATTGAGACCCGCCTCAAAAGGTCTATTTCATTATTAGAGAAGGGGGATTTATGCGTCAGGATTCCGAAGTCAGCCGTCGGGAGTTCTTGAAATCTGGCGCCAGGACCGGTGCGGGCCTGGCCGCTATGAGCGGGCTCGGACTGGTTGGTGCCGCAAGAGTCTTGGGAGCCAATGAGCGTGTCAGGATTGCTGTATGCGGTGTTCGCGGCCGCGGGTTTGATCACATCAAAGGATTCTCGAAGCTGCCCAATGTAGAAGTCGCTGCCATTTGCGACGTGGACGAGAACGTAGCCCGCAAGCGGATTGCGGACATGGAAAAGATGGGCCTTGCCAAGCCCCAATACTTTGTTGATGTGCGCAAGCTGCTGGAGGACAAGTCGATCGACGCAATCACGATCGCCACACCGGACCACTGGCACTCTCTGATCGGCGTCTGGGCCTGCGAGGCGGGCAAAGACGTCTATTGCGAGAAACCATGCTGCCACAACTGGTGGGAAGGAAAGCAGTTGGTGACGGCAGCGAACCGCTACAACCGGATCGTGCAACACGGCACGCAGAGCCGTTCGATGAAAGGAGTCATCGACGCCATTCAGAAGCTTCGGGACGGATTGATTGGCGATGTCTATCTGGCCCGGGGGCTGTGTTACAAGTGGCGGCCTACGATCGGCCATACGCCCAATGTCCCGGTCCCAGCCGGCGTCCATTACGACCTGTGGCTGGGACCTGCTCCACTCCAGCCCTTCACGCGGAACCACTTCCACTACAACTGGCACTGGTTCTGGAATTACGGAAGCGGTGATCTGGGCAACCAGGGCATCCATCAGCTCGATATCGCGCGCTGGGGGTTGGGCGTCAAATTTCCCAATAAGGTCTCTGCGGTGGGCGGCAAGTTCATGTTTAAGGATGATCAGCAAACGCCCAATGTGCTGAATTGCTCCTTCCAGTACGACATGCCGGACGGCGGCCGCAAGATGCTCGAATTCGAAGTGCGTGGCTGGATAACTAACCACGAAGCAGGCATCGGAGTGGGCAAAGGTTCTCATGGAATCCCTCCGGCGGGATTGCAACCTCAGCACAAACTGGGGCCGATCTCTTCACCCGGCAATACAATTGGGGACATCTTCTACGGCTCAAAAGGTTATATGGCCGTCGATGGCTCAGAAGGTTATAGAACCTGGCTTGGGGAAGGGCAGGAGCCTGGCCCGCATGGTTCGGGAGGCGGCAACCACTTCCTTAACTTTATCGAAGCCGTCCGTTCTCGCAACAAGGCGGAACTGAATGCGCCTATCGAAGAAGGTTACATTTCCTCGACATTGATTTATTTGGCCAATGCCTCCTACCGGCTGGGGAAAACCATCGAATTTGATCCCGACGCGCTGCGAGTGGTTAATGACGACGATGCCAACCGCATGCTTCGCAGTGAGGATCGTGGTTACCGAAGGCCGTTCTATATCCCTGAGAATGTGTAGAAATTCTCTGGGGATACGCCTTGTGAGCTTCTGGGGAGGCGAGGATCAGATTCAGCCAAGTATGCTGTTCGATGCGGATTGAACACCGCCTTCCCAGCCGGTTCCGCGTTATTCTGATGATGATGGCCGCGCGGGACTGAGGATTTCGCTGCTCGCAGGGGGAAAGGAGGGCAGCTTGAACATTTCACGTCGGGAATTCCTGATGGCAGCCGGTGCGGCCGGAATTGCGATCCCCATGTTTGCCAGCATCGAGGGGATTCAAATCGGCGTCTGCGCTCCGCCCCGGGATCTTGATGAAGCTGTTCGCTACGGATTCGATTACCTGGAGCCGGCGGCTGCGAGTATTTCAGCGATGCGGGAGGCAGCCTTCGAAGCATTCAAGAAGAAGGCCCTCGCTTCGCCGATCCGATGCGAGAGCTATAGCACACTCATGCGCAGGCATGGCCCTCGTGTTGTGGGAGATGATGTGCGTTGGGAGAATCTTCGAACCTATCTCAACCACACGCTTGCGCGTTGCCGACAACTCGGCGGGACGATCGCCGTCTGGGGAAGTGCCGGGTCAAGAAATGTGCCGCCCGGCTACTCACGGGAAAAGGCCTGGAGCCAGATTCAGGATTTCCTGCGGCGGGCGGGCGATATCGCGCGCCGGTACCACATGATTATCGCCGTCGAGCCTTTACGGCCCCTGGAAAGCAACATCATTAACACTTGCGCAGAGGCCCTGCAGTTGGTTCAGGAAGTCAATCATCCCAATATTAAGATGGCCATTGACTACTACAATCTGCGCAAAGAGAAGGAAAACCCGGACATCCTCTGGAAAGCGCGAAAAGAGATTGTGCACTTCCATTTTGCTAATCCTCACGGCCGGCTCTGGCCGAAGAGTCCGGCGGAAGATTCTGAGTACGGGGAGTTTTTCAAGCTGGTAAAGAAGATTCACTTCCGTGGTGGGATCTCCATTGATGCCCGCGGGACATTTGCGCAGGATGCCGCCGCAAGCCTGGCGTTCTTCCGCCATGAAATCACGTCCGCCTAGACCTGCCGGACCCAGACCGGAATTCGGCTGAACGTCCTTGACTTCACGCAGACAGCGCAATAGAGTAGCCAGCAAATAATGAAGGAGGCGTTCTGGCATGTCTTCCTGCCTTATACTCGTCCTGGCCCTGCTGCTCCAGGGCCCGCCCAATAGCCCGCCGCCCAACGCGCTGGCCTTCCTGACCCAAGTGACCCAGCGATATGTGGATGCCAAGTCGTACCACATCGAGGCGATCACAGAAACCACAACCAGCAATGAATTGTCGCGCAGCTGGCAAAAGACCCTGCTGACGGCGATTGTCGCGCCCGGGGGCCGGTATCGTTACGAAGGGCGGTCGGGCATGGGCTCGGCCGTGATCGTTTCCAATGGGAAAAAGCTGTGGAATTTTCACATCGACGAGCACGAATATACGGAGAGACTGGTTTCGGCGGGCAAGACAGGGGGAATGCACGTTATCCCGCAAGAGGAAATAACCATCATGCGGGCCAAGGGGTTGATGGGAGAAATCAAATACCTCCCTATTCGTCTTAAGTCCGCGAGTTTTCTGCCGGACGAAACCATAGTGGTGGAGGGGCGAAGCGTTGAGTGCCGTGTGGTGCATTTTACGGACGCCGATTTCAGAACTCGCAAGCCTGGTATGACAACTGACGCGACAATCTGGATCGATAAGGCACGGAATCTTATCGTCAAAACCGTCAGCCGGGGCACTCGAACCCCCGATCATGAGATCGCTCTTGCCCCGGCTGACGGTTTTGACGATAAGATTCCGTGCCTTATCGATCCAGATTGTCGCGTCAGTTGTCATACCAGGCTTGCGAGTTCTGAAATCGGCGTC
>JARRJI010000347.1:0-4029 GCA_037379595.1 Acidobacteriota bacterium
GCCTATCAGATTCAGCAGGCGATTCCGGGCGCAGAGGCCAAACCCGTTTATCGCGTGGCGGCAACCGAAGGGAAGATCGTCAACAACATCGGACTTCTGATGACTCTCCTGGCCGTCGCCGCCCTGGTCACCGCCGCGCTGGCGATGGCTTCCATGATGTTTGCCACGGTTTTGGAACGCCGAGCGGAAATCGGCCTGTTCAAATCCCTCGGCGCTACCAGCGCTCGCGTGGCCTCGATCTTTCTTCTGGAAGCTTTCGCCGTGGGTCTTGCGGGCGGCGTTGTCGGCTATGGATTGGGGAGCTGGCTTGCCAGCCGACTGTCGCTGGCGGTCTTCGGCGTTTCGACGGGCATTCACTGGGTGATCCTGCCGATTGTTCTGACGCTGGCTCTGCTGGTGACCCTGGCGGGAAGCGTGGTTCCGCTGCGCAAGGGACTCAACGTGTCGCCGGCCGCGGTGTTGAGGAATGAATAACAGAATGAAACAATCCGGCAACCGGCGGTCGCTTTTCTGGCGGCTCTGGTTTCGGTCACTGGTGGTCAGGCGCCCGCAGGCGGCGCTGGCTGTGATCTCGCTGCTGGTCGGCGCCGCGCTCGCATCGACTCTCCTCAATCTGTACAGCGACGTGCACCGCAAGATGACCGAGGAATTTCGATCGTACGGGGCCAACGTCGTTCTCAGCAGCAAGACGGTGGCGTCGTCCGGCGCGGCATCGCTTGGCGGGCTGATGGACGGGGCAACATTCCGGCAGGTCGAACGGCTTCGTTCGAAGGTCAACGGACTGGTGGCCGCTCCGGTTCTGTATCTCGTGACCCGCATTTCACGCGTCCCATCGGAGCCGCGATTGCCAACCTTCGAAAACATTGTGGCCGTCGGGTCCGACTTCGCCACCATGCGCGGCCTTGTGCCCGGCTGGCGCGTGGAAGCTGGGACCAATAATGCACAGCTTGATTCCGGGACCTGTGCCGTGGGCGCACATCTTGCTGAGCGTTTCCGGCTGAAACCCGGAGACTCGGTCAAGCTTGCTGTCGCGCCGAGCGCCGGCTCAGCAGGGGGCGTGGATGCTTCTCAGACTTTCCGCGTGGAGCGAGTGATCACGACCGGCTCTTCAGAAGACGATCAGGTTTTTGTTCCCCTTCAGGACTTGCAGAAGCTTTCCGGCCTCGCAGGCAAAATCAGCCTGATTGAGATCAACATTCCCGGCCGGACCGGCTCCATCAAGCGCGGGGTTCACGAAATCGCCGCGGCTTTTCCTCACCTTGAAGTGCGGCCCATCCGCCAGATTGTGTATTCTCAAGGGAAGGTGCTGCACACGATTCGGGGGCTCCTGATTTCATTGATGGGCTTGATTCTGGCTATTATTGCTCTTTGCGTTATGGCCACAATGACGGCGATTGTGCTGGAACGCCGCAAAGACATTGCCGTGATGAAGGCGCTGGGAGCAAGCAATCGTGACGTCACCCGGCTGTTCGTCGTGGAAGGCGCAAGCCTGGGACTAGTCGCCGGCCTGCTGGGATTTGCCCTGGGCGGCTTTCTGGCTTCTGAAGTGGGTGAGCGGCTTTTTGGCGCCAGCCTGAACATCGTGTGGTGGACTCTGCCGCTGGTCTGGGTTGCCACGATTCTTCTGGCAGCGCTCGCGACCTTCTTCCCGGTAGGAATTATGCGCAGGATCCAGCCGGCGACAGCACTTAAAGGAGAATAGGCATTTGGCTTTCATTGAAGTTGAAGATTTGACACGGCAGTACGGCAGCGCCGTCGCAGCGCTGAAAGATGTTTCGTTCACCGTCGACAAAGGCGAATGGATCGCAGTGATGGGGCCATCGGGCTCGGGCAAGAGCACGCTGATGAATATTCTGGGCGGCCTCGATTCGCCGAGCGACGGGTCGGTAAGAATCGGCGGCGACGAAATCGGCCGGCTTTCGTCGATCGAGCTCGCGCGTTTCCGGGCTGAGAAGATTGGCTTCGTCTTCCAGCAGTTCCACCTGGTGCCATATCTCACCGCGCTCGAGAACGTGATGCTGGCGCAGTATTTCCACAGTCTGGCGGAAGAGTCGGAGGCCCGCGATGCCCTGGTGCGGGTAGGCTTGGGTGACCGCATTCATCATCTGCCTTCGCAGTTGTCGGGCGGCGAGCAGCAGCGGGTCTGCGTGGCGCGCGCGCTGATCAACCAGCCCAACCTTATTCTTGCCGATGAGCCGACCGGCAACCTGGACGAAGTGAACGAGGCGCTGGTGATGAGCCTTTTCACGGAGCTGCATCGCGAAGGCCACACCATCATCCTGGTGACGCACGACCCCGGCATCGGCCGCATGGCCGAGCGGCGTATCGAGCTCCACCACGGCAAGCTGTCGGAGGTTTCAGTCTTCCCGGCTTACGAGGAAGAACTGATCGAAAACCTGCTGAAGGCCGTCTGGCACTTCGAAGAACACAACGGAAAGACAACTTTTCCCTCGTCCGCTTTGCCGGAGTTTGCGCAGAACCGCGCTACGTTCCTGCTGATGGCGCAGGAAGAACTGGTGCGTCTCGACAACGATGACATGCTTTCATTCACCCGCCGGGGCGAACGGCGCGCCGTCGAGGTGATCCGGCGCCATCGCCTTGCGGAACGACTTTTCTACGAGATGTTCGCAATCCATAAGGACCTGCTGGACGAAAATGCCTGCAAGATTGAGCACAACCTCAGCGCTGAAGTCACTGAAAAGCTCTGCATCTTCCTCAAGCATCCCCAGACCTGCCCTCACGGTTCTCCGATTCCACCGGGGTCGTGCTGCCCCAGGCGCTAAAGTAATTCAATCAGCAAACTGTCGCAGAAAAAGAGTCCGCCGAACGCGATACGTTATCCGTGTTCCGCAGCTCTCACGAATATCGCAGCCAGCGGCGCAATTCCTTCAGCGAAGGCCGCTTGCCGTACATCAGGATGCCGACCCGGTAGATCTTCGCAGAGATGCGGATCACCTCGATCGTTGTCACGATTGAAAGGGTGAGCGACAGCGCAATCTGCCAGAAGGGTGGAGTTTCAATAGCGATGCGCAGCGTCATCAGGATCGGCGAGAGGAAAGGCAAGATGGAAAGCACGACGGAAAGCGTCGAGTTGGGATCGTTCAGGATTACGTTGAAAAGCAGAAAGCTGCAGAGAATAAGCAGCGTCAAAGGCATCTGCACATGGCGAGCTTCCTCGTCGGTCGAGACAATGGCTCCGGCGGCGGCATAGAGTGCAGCATAGAGGAAATAACCCGACAGGAAGAAGATCACCAGATAGATCAGAAGGTCGGGAGGCAGACTGATGCTGGGAGCAGTTGCCCCGGGACGCAAAAGCTTGGCGAAACCTGCGGCTGAGGCGAACAAGACGCCGATCGTCACAGCCCACACCAGGTATTGAGTCAGCGCTACTGCCGCCACGCTTACAATCTTTCCGGCCAGCAGATCGAAAGGCTTGATGGAGGAAACAAGAATCTCAATGACCCGGGTTGACTTCTCCTCCATCACCGAATGCATGGTGGACATCCCATAGACCATCAGGGTCATATAGAGGACCATCCCGGCGATGATGGCGATCGCAAAAGTGTTGTCTTTCGATTTTTCCTGCTTATGCGATAAGACGCTGATCAGCCGGACGCGCGCCAGCCTGAACACGTTCTGCATCGTGCCGGCCCTCTTTCCTTCTTCGTTCAGACGATGTGAGATGATGGCACCGCTGACAGCCCGCTGGATGGGGCCGAGCAACGCCATGGCCTGGAAAGTCCTGGTGTGGAACCGCGCGGTAGCAGTCCCCGTTGCCAGTCCTTTCGGAAGCACCAGGAAGCCGCCAAGCTCACCGTTTTTGACCCGGGAGCTGAGGTCCTCCTCAATCTGCGGCGACGGGTGATCGACAACCTCCACCACATCGACTTCAGGCTGGAACTCAGATTTGCTCTCCTTCAGTCTCTTCTCAACCGCGTGTCCAAGTCCCCCCACTTCGTCCACGATGGCAAGCCTGACCGTAAATCCGGAGGTCCCACCGGAGACATAATCAGATATTCAGTGAATGAG
>JARRJI010000348.1:0-5432 GCA_037379595.1 Acidobacteriota bacterium
GATTATCAGCCAGGCCATGCACACTGTGATCTATTGAGCTACGAACTTTCGCTGGACGGACACCGCGTAGTTGTTGATACCGGTGTCAGCGGATACGAACCGGGCCTCGAAAGGCAATACGAGCGCTCGACAGCGGCCCACAACACACTGCGCATTGATGGCGAGGAGCAGGCCGAGATCTGGGCCAGTTTCCGGGTCGGGCGTCGGCCGAAAGTCAGTTCAATCGAGACCGGACAGGTCAATGGATTCCGGTTTGTGCGGGGATCGCACCAGGGGTACCGTCGCCTGGGTGTTATTCATGCCCGCCAGATTATTCTGTGCCCCGGAAACTGCTGGGTCGTCGTTGATAGTCTGCGAGGAAGAGGGATTCACCGCATGGAGTCCTTTGTTCATTTTCACCCCGCTGTAGAGGTTGAAACCTGCCAGGACTTCAATGAATCCGCATCGTCTGGATTGCGGAACCGGTTTGTCCTGCACTCCGCAGGCCATCGCTATTTTCTTCTCACTTCAAACAAAGGGTCGGTCACATTAAGAGACGCCTGGTACTCGCCTGAGTTCGGACGGCGTGAAAAGCAGGTTGTGTGTTACTGGACGCGGCAAGGCGCGCTTCCCGTGCGGATGGTTTATATGTTTGTGCCCACTGACAGAAGGATTCCGAGCGTTTTTCAGGATGCTGACCGGGAATCAATCGAGATCGATAACGTTCGCATTCCTCTAAGCTAGCGACACTTCTTGAACATCCTTTACGTTTCACAATACTTCCCGCCGGAAGTCTGCGCTCCTGCAATACGCGTGAACGAGTTCACGCAGGCGTGGGCGCGCTGCGGCCACAAAGTCCGCGTCCTGACCGGATTTCCCAACCACCCCGAGGGCCACGTACATCCGGATTACCGGCGGAAGTGGCGGCAGGGTTTTGCCCGTGAGGATCACGCAGGCGTCGAAGTCTTGAGAACCTGGCTCCTGCCCGCTGCCAACAGAGGTGTCTGGGGGAGAGCAGCTAATTATTCGTCGTTTGCTTTATCTGCAATTCTGACGGGGCCGTTCATCGCACAGCGGCGGGGAGTCGTGATTGGAACTTCTCCACAACTTCTGGTGGCAGCGGCCGGTTACGTTGTGGCGCGGAGCCGGGCACTTCCCTTTGTCTTTGAGGTACGCGACTTATGGCCGCAGTCGATTGCTGCTGTCGGGGCTGCCGGCCCGCAATCAGGTTTCTACCGAAGCCTGGAGCATTTGGCCAACTTCTTATACCGTCATGCAGACCGAATCGTCCTGGACGGGGATGCCAAGCGGCGGCAGATCATTGCCATGGGAGTTTCGCCGCATAAAACGGCGGTCATCCGGAATGGCGCATCGGAAGATTTCTGTTTCGGGCCGGAATCTGCTCCTGCCCACGCAGCGCGGGAAAGAGTGAGACACGAACTCGGGCTTGATCGGAAGTTTATTGCCATGTATGTCGGTACGCTCGGTATGGCGCACGGGCTTGAAACGGTCCTGCAGGCTGCCGAGCGACTGAAGGCCAGATCCGACATTGCCTTTGTGATTATCGGCGAAGGAGCGGAGCGAGAACACCTCCTCAAGAAGAAACAGGAATTGCAGCTTTCAAACGTACTTTTCCTCGGAAAGCAACCGCGTAAGGCCATTCCTGCTTACCTTGCCGCCGCGGACATCTGCCTGGCGCCGTTGCGGAAAAGGGAAATGTTAGCGATGGCCGCGGGAAGACCTGTCATTCTTGGTGTTGAGGGCGAAGCCAAAGAAATTCTGATGGACGCGCACGCTGGCATTCCCGTTCCGCCGGAAAACCCCAAAGCCCTGGCCGACGCCGTGCTACTGCTCCGCGAGAAGCGGGACCTCCGCCACCAGATGGGCCTGCGCGGCAGGTACGCTGTGCTCCACAAGTATTCCCGACCGCAGCAGGCGGCGGCTTACATTGACCTTCTCGACCAGTTGGTTCCTGTTCCGCCAGGTCGCTTACGGCGCGCGTTTCATTGGGGATTGAAAATCAAATCCGGAAATATTCCCAGTGTAATGACTCCCAAGAGTTCCTGAAATTGCTGAAGGCCTGTCTCGAATTGTTTGGATCCGGAGTTGTTCTCACTTGGTTCGCCATGCCTCAATTGATGCAAATGGGCCATTGCATTCGTGTTTATGACCATTCATGCGCCTTTGAAAAGCGGTTGATTGCCGAGTTTGATGCCCCGGCGATGAGCGCGGAGGTTAAGTAGAACTGACAGGAGGGCTTGCAGCTTGAAAGCCGTATCCTGGAAGCATTCGAGGAGAAACATGAAGCAGTTACTTCAGGACATGAGCTCGCACACATTGGAAGTTAAGGAGGTTCCGCCTCCTCAATGTGCCGCTGGGGGTGTCCTGGTCAAAAACATGGCGTCAATGATCAGCAGCGGAACTGAGCGAACAGCTATCCGGCTTGGGAGTAAGACTCTGCTGGGGAAGGCCATAGAGCGGCCGGACCTGGTTCAGCATGTTTTCCGCCGCATGATGTCTGCCGGGGTCGCGGACGTGGCTGCAACCGTGCGGGCTCGCCTGGAGGTCGATATCGCCCTTGGGTACAGCTCTGCCGGCGTTGTTCTGGAGGCGGGGGACGGTGCGAATGAGTTTGTGCCTGGCCAGCGCGTGGCATGTGCGGGAATGGGCCATGCGAGCCATGCGGAGGTCAACTGGGTCCCCAGGAACCTGTGCGTGGGGATTCCACTCGAGGTTGATTTTGAATCGGCTTCCTCCGTCGCAATAGGGGCCATTGCGCTCCAGGGAGTCCGCCTGGCCGAAGCGAAGATTGGCGAGCGCGTGGCGGTGATCGGGCTGGGACTGGTCGGCTTGTTGAGCGTGCAGATCCTCAAGGCAGCGGGATGCAGCGTCTGGGGTATCGACCCTGACCCGGAAAGAGCGAGCCTGGCATTGGAGCTTGGCGCTGACTTCGCTTGCCCCAATCGTGAGTGGAAAGAGAATCCTTGGAACAGGGCTCATGACCGCTGTGGAGGCGCAGACGCTGTGATCATCGCGGCCGGAACGCGTTCCAATGAACCCATTGTACTGGCCGGAAATATTGCAAGGGACTGCGCGATTGTTGTGATCGTGGGTGACATCCGGGTGGATATTCCACGGGAGCATTTCTACAAGAAGGAACTCCTGGTGCGCTACTCACGCTCCTACGGTCCTGGCCGTTACGATTCGAGGTATGAGGAAGACGGCGTTGACTATCCGGCGGGTTATGTTCGCTGGACCGAGAAAAGTAATATGGAGGCGTATCTTCAGCTCGTGGCGCAGGGGAAAGTGGACGTGCGCCGCCTGATCACCCACCGTTTCGATATCAAAGATGCAACAGAAGCCTATAGCCTGCTTTCGGCGACAAAGGGAAAGTACATTGCAATGGTCTTGACTTATCCCGGCGTTGAAGCTGATAGTGTTCCAAAGCGCGTGGCGGTCCGAGGGCCGACCGTCAGGACCAGGAAAGCTTCTCCGTCGCAAGCCGTCGCAAGGGTTGGGTGGATTGGCGCGGGCGGTTTCAGCCGTGCCAGGCTGCTGCCGGCACTTCGCAGGATCAAAAATGTGGATCTTATCGGCCTGGCGAACGCAACAGGAGTTTCCGCTCGCAAGGCCGCTGAGCGGTTTGGGTTCGATTACTGTACGACAGACGCTAACGAACTTCTGGACGATCCTTCCATTAACACGATCTTCATTGCCACCCGCCATCACCTGCATGCGCCTCTTGTATCAGCGGCTCTTGAGCGAGGAAAGAATGTATTTGTTGAAAAGCCCTTATGTGTCAACGAAGAGGAGTTGGATGGCATCGTGAAGGCATACCGTGCGGCGGATTCTGTCCTCACGGTAGGTTTCAACCGTCGCTTTTCTCCTTTTGCCCGGGGGTGCCGCAAGTTCTTCGAGGGGCTTGCGGAGCCTCTGTCAATCCTTTACCGGGTCAACGCCGGGCGCTTGCCGGGAACTCATTGGATCTACGACCCACAGCAGGGCCACGGGAGGGTGATCGGCGAAATCTGCCACTTTGTCGACATGATTCAATTCCTGGCATCTTCTGATCCGGTGGAGGTTCAGGCCTGGCCGATGGGTGGCACGGGCGGCGACGCGGAAGACAACCTCCAGGTGCGGGTGGTGCTGGCTGACGGTTCGTGTGGCGACATTTTGTATCTGTCCTCAGGCGATTCAAGCGTACCCAAGGAACGCGTGGAGGTGTTCGGCCGGGAGCGCACGGCGGTTTGCGACGACTACAAGAGATCCTGGTTCTATCGGGATTCACGCTCGCGGTCGAAGTCGCTCTTCCGCCAGAACAAGGGGCATCAGGAAGAACTCCAGGCGTTCATTGACGCCCTGACCCGTGACGGGAAAGCTCCGATTCCATTTGGAAGTCTTGTGCTCACCACCCGGACGACATTCTGTATTCGAGAATCATTTCGGTCCGGACACGCGGTCAAAGTCTGATCCCGGCGTCTTATCTCGACCTGAAACGAACTCAAGATTCAGCGAATTCTTGTCCCCGATAGATCTCCTTCTACTTCGCAGGTGAAGACTCACTTTTGTTTCCTCGGAGTATGACTCCATGAAAATATTGAACGTCGTTGGAGCACGGCCAAACTTCGTGAAGATTGCACCAATCACCAGTGAAATGCGAAAGCGATCTGGAATCACGCCGCTGCTCGTCCATACGGGACAGCATTACGATCGTGAGATGTCGGGTTCGTTCTTCCGCGACCTGGATATTCCGCGTCCGGATTATCACCTGCACGTCGGGCCGGGCAGTTCCGCTTCGCAAGTGAGTGCCATCATCGGTCGTTTGGAGCCTGTTATGGCTCAGGAGCGGCCTGACGTTGTGCTGGTGGTGGGTGATGTGAACTCGACGCTCGCGGGCGCTCTGACGGCCGTCAAGCTCGGAATCCCTGTGGTCCATGTGGAGGCCGGCTTGCGTTCCTTTGACCGCAAAATGCCGGAAGAAATCAATCGGGTCATAACCGACGCGGTTTCTGACCTGCTCTTTGTTAGTGAACCGAGCGGCGTGGGAAATCTGCTGCGGGAAGGGCACCCTCCGGAACGGATTTTTCTGGTCGGCAACGTGATGATTGATACCCTGAAGGAGGCGCTGAAACGGAAGGATGGGGCCGCAATCTTCGCTTCAAAGTTCAACTCCATCTGCCAGACACGCTCGTCAGCTCCTCGATACGCACTTCTGACTCTGCACCGGCAGGGACTTGTTGACGATCCCGTTCTGTTCGGAAAAATCTGGATCGTCCTGAAAGAAATAGGACAAAGGATTCCTATCATTTTCCCTGTCCATCCCAGAACCCGGCTGCGGCTCCAGACCATGGAATGTAAATCTTTCCCGGCCAGTGGTCAGGGAAACGGTTCAATAGGCATTCATATGATCGATCCGCTGGGATATCCGGAGTTCCTTGGCCTCGAGAAAGAGG
>JARRJI010000349.1:0-3866 GCA_037379595.1 Acidobacteriota bacterium
GCTTATTGCCGGGTTTATGTCGGGCATGGCGGGTAACACGAGCGCCTTCGCCACCGTGTGGACCTACGACATCTACCGTGCGTTCATCCGTAAGGACAAATCGGATGCCCACTACGTCAGCATGGGCCGCTGGTCAACTCTGGTCGGCGTGCTGGTAAGCATTGGCGCCGCCTATCTGGTTATGCAGTTCGCCAGCATCATGGACTATGTGCAGGCGCTCTTCAGCTTCTTCGATTCGCCGCTGTTCGGCACAGTACTGCTCGGAATGATGTGGAAACGCACCACTCCAAAGGGTGCCTTCTGGGGCCTGGCGGCAGGTGTGGGTTCCTCCATTACCATGTTCGTGCTCGTCAAGTTCAATCCGCACATGCTGTCGGTGTTTGCCCTCTCCAGTCACGCCAAGATGATGGCCGAAAATATGTACCGTGCACTGTGGTCGTGGCTCATCTGCGTAGGCGTTACGGTTACCGTCAGCTTGTTCACCGAGCCGAGACCCATCGGAGAATTGAAGAACCTTATATACGGCGAAACCGCGCTCCCCAGCGAAGGCCACCTGCCGCTGGTCAAAAGGCCGATCTTCTGGGGCGCAGTTGCCCTGTCTGTCCTGATCGCTTTGAACGTTATCTTCTGGTAGGCCCGGACAGCAACTCGTGAAGAAGAACGAGAGTGTGCCCAATACGAAATATTGGAGAAATGTTGAATGAGTGATAAGCGTAAAATGATCCCTGTGTGGTTCTTTGTCGGCTTTTTGCTTTTAATATATGGGATCCTCATTTTTGTCAGCGGAATCGCCGAATGGTCCCATCCGCCCGACACCGTGCTGGCCAGCCTCCACGCACCCGTCTGGTGGGGAGGGCTCATGATGGTCGTTGGCGGATCCTTTATCGCTTTATTCAGGCCGAAAAAGAGCTCCTGAGGAGGGGCGATCTGAAGTGGCCGGTGTCGGTCCGGAGCGATTATGGCAGGTTCTGGATCGGGGGAGCGAATTTTCCGCCTTACTTCCGGTTTGTTTGTGGTTTGTTTTTAGGGGCCACTGTTTATTTTCAACAATTTAGTTAGCTTTGTTTTCCGCTTTGTTTTCCTGCCTTTTCCTTTGTTTTCAACAACTCTCCCGCTTTGTTTTTCAAAAACAGGAATTTCTTCTTCTCTGCTATTTCCTGTAGTAAAACCTTGTGCTGTCAGGATGAGGTGTTGTGAAAAGAGAAGTGGTCTTCAACCCCTTTATAGGGTTTGCCGTTCAGTTCTACATAGGGATAGACAAAATAGTTGACCGGCGGGCCGGCCTGCCTGGGCTCAAGCGTGATGTCCCGGCCGGCGGAAAAGCGCACTCGGTTTTCGTCCACGCTGCCGAAGAAGAAGCTGTATTTTGACGGATCGAGCCGCGCCTCAGAGACATCCACGGGAACCCAGCCCTTGCCCGCCAGGTAAAACTCTGCCCAGCAGTGATAACCAGGGATGACGCCCTCGGACTGGTTGTCCGGCAGAGGGAATCCGATCACGAAGCGGGCAGGGATGTTGACGGATCGCATCATGCCAATGAAGAGTGAGTGGAAGTCGGTGCAGTTGCCGTGTTTGGCGTTGCAGGCCCAGAGTGCGTCACCGTGGCCCCATCCGGTTCCGGTCTTTTCATACTTCATGTTATGGAAAACGTAGTCGTAGATTGCATGTGCCTTCTCGATTTCGCCCTGCTTTCCCGCCGTTGCCTGGTCGGCAACCTGCTTGATTTCGCCGTCGATAGGAACCAGGAGGTCTGGCTCGACGAACCGCGCGAGGCTTGTGGGTGCCCGCACGGGACCGCTGCTATACCGCATGAGTTGCTGGAACGATCCGGCGGAATACTCTTCACGCGTGACGTGGTAGGTGAGCTGGAAGTGCAGCGTGGAGAAACCAGGTTTTCGGATTTCCGCATAGGCCATGCGATCGCCGTATTGGCGCTCCTGCGCGATCCGCAGAGGAACCGTGCCGGAGACCTTCAGCAGCTTGACGGTCTGGTGCTGTGTGGAGCTGGCGACCGGAATCCAGATCCGAAGCACCCGGTTGCCCTTTGGCAGATTCGGCACCGTGACTCTGTAGGTGAAATCGAACTCCCGCGCCGGCGCGGGCTTTTGAGCGTTTGTGCCCGCGATCTTATGCGCAGCGCAGGACGCGAGCGTCACGACCAGCAGACATAGAGCTGTGTGAGTCAGCTTCACTTGAAACCTCCTCTTAGAGACGGTCTATAGATTGTCGTGGTTTGGTTGAAGGAATCGACCCGCGATCGAAAGGTCACGCTCAAGTGAAGCCGGGTTTGAAGGTTGCACGCCCCATAAAGTAGATGTGCAGAATCTTAGCGTACTGAGCCTGATCTGTCCACCGCGGACCTTGTCCTTCTGCGGCTGCTCCGGCTGCCAGCGACGTCCCTCGATCCAGGTCGACGGACCGCCCGCTAGTCGGCCGGAGCGCTCGGATAGAAACCGGCAGGGAAGACCGGAGGCAGTCGGAAGACTTCCCTGGCCAGCAGACAACTGATTGGGCGTCGCGATTCGACAAGGCATCCAAACTGAATCCTTAAAGTAAAAGTTTAGATACCCGCGGGCACTCCGGCCCGCGAGCAAGAAGGATTCCCTCTCGGCCCCAGCTGTGAAAGGCTCGGCCCCGGAGTCAATTTTAAGATCGCAGGCTTCCGTGGCGGGGAAGGGAGTTGTCCGACTGCAGATACGCTTTTCCACAGGCATGTCTGATAATATTTAGGTAGGCGGCCTATGGTTGACATAATCTGTTTTGCACAATTCGCGCGACTTTATCCACAGTTTGTGGATTGTTGTGGGTCTGAAGCTTGACTTACTGGTGGTTTTGAGTGTCTGGATTCAGTTGCAAGTAAGGTAGTTGCACCCGGCAAATTTCGTTGCTTGTCTTGTGTGAAAATTGGCAATGCCTGGCGGGTAGGGTGATTGCCCGGAGCGATTCTCAGGGTGGCACGTTAGGCCGTTTACCCGTGCGGTAGATGAAGGATAGCCGCTGACTAGCTGCCGCATTGGACGTCGAGTGCAACTCCAAAACGTCGGGCAGATTGTCGGCTTCGAGTCTCTGGTAGTTCAGTTCAAAATCCGGCGATATCTGCCGGGCCTGCAGCCTCCTCCAGGAATTGTCCTTTCGAACACTGCGCGCTTGTGTTAACTTAAAGAGTTTGTCGGTGTATCGGCGTCTTAATCTGCAATGCCCCTTGTCGAAACAGAAGCCGTGGTTCTGCGAACTCACCGGTTGGGGGAGGCGGACAAGATTGTGTCGCTCCTGACGCGGCAGTTGGGCCGCGTGAGGGCAGTCGCCAAGGGCGCGCTGAGCCGCCGAGGGCGTTATGGAGCGGCTCTTGAGCCTTTAAGCTACATCCGGCTGTGGATCTACGATCGGGAGAACCGGGACCTTCAGCGGGTCGGATCAGCGGAGATTATCGAGTCCTTCTTTGAGATGCAGAAGGATTATCGTGTCCAGCTAGCCGCGCAATACCTGGCCGAAGTAACCGAGCGTTTTTTGCCGGATCGCGAGGTAAACGAAAGGGTCTTCCGGCTGCTGCTGGCGGTTTTGAGGGCGTTCAAGCGCTTTGGCGAAGTCAACCGGCCGCTGCTGTTTTTTGACTACTGGCTGCTGCGCCTGGGCGGGTTTCTTCCTGATCTGAGCCGGTGCATGGCGTGCCAGAGGCCTTTTGCGGGGGAAGGCGGTTATTATGACCCGGTAGCTGTGGCGCTGGTCTGTTCGCGTTGCCGGAGCGGCTCCTCAGGCGAGCGGATTTCATCCAACGCGCTGGGGTTGATTCCGGCTTTTCAGGCAACCCGCATCGAACAATGGGTTGAGGCGGAAAAGGCTCCTCCGGGAACGCGCGAGCTGCGGCG
>JARRJI010000350.1:0-3863 GCA_037379595.1 Acidobacteriota bacterium
GAGAGGCACCCGTCGCCTGCGCAATACAACAAGTTCTTCGATTTCCAGTTTCGGCGCTCCAAAGAGGTGCTTGACAAGAAACTGGGAAACCATGTAAGGATGCTGGGTTGGCCTTATGGGATTTATGACAACGAACTCACTCAGGAAGCAAAACAAGCAGGATACACATCGGCGTTTGCCCTCGACGGAAGACATGCGGGCGATGCCGACAACATCATGGCGATTTCACGCTATCTCGTCACAGATCGCGACCTTGAGTGCCTCTTGGAGGAGGTGCCCGCCGGCCCGCCTGCACGGCCTTGAGCGATGGCTGGCGGCTGTGTGGTTGAGCTTCGCGCTGCTGCCTGCTTCCGGGTTTGCGGCGGCGTGCCACGGACGCGTGACGGACGCTGTCTCCGGGCAGCCGATCAGCGGAGCCATCGTGACGGCCGGAAGCATCGTCGTCCGCACGGACGGAAGCGGCGCTTTCCAGTTCCCCGGCTCGGCCGGCACGCTGGGAGTGCGGGCGGATGGTTACCTGCGGACTGGGATTCCGGCAAGCGACTGCGCCAGCAGTGAACCGGAGGTGAAGCTGACGCCGTTTCGGCCCAAGGCCCTCTACCTCTCGTTCTATGCCATCGGCACTCGCTCGCTTCGTCACAAGGCTCTCCGGCTGGTGCACCAAACAGAACTGAATGCCCTGGTGATTGACGTGAAAAGTGACCGCGGCTTTGTCGGGTTCCACAGCGCGGTTCCCCTGGCAAAAGAAGACGGTGCGCAGAAGGTTATCACCATCCCGAACCTGAAGGCACGAGTGAAGAAGTTGCATCAGCAGGGCCTCTATCTGATTGCCCGAATCGTGACCTTCAAAGACAACCAGCTTGCGTCTGCCAGGCCCGACCTGGCGGTCAAGACGGATAAAGGAAAGCTCTGGCGCGATACTGAAGGCATGGCATGGACAGATCCTTTCGAGAGCGTGGTCCGCAATTACAATATTGATATTGCCGTCGAGGCCGCCCAGGCGGGCTTCGACGAGATTCAGTTTGATTACGTCCGCTTTCCGGATAACCAGGGAGTCGTCTTCTCGCAGAAGGACACCGAAGACGCGCGCGTGAATACCATCGCCGGGTTCCTCGGTGAGGCGCGGAAGAGGCTGGCGCCGTACAACGTCTTCCTCTCGGCGGACATCTTCGGCTACGTCTGCTGGAACCGGAATGACACGGGCATCGGACAGAAACTCGATGAGGTCTTGAAAGAGGTCGACTACGTCTCGCCCATGCTTTATCCCTCGACGTTCCGATTCGGCATTCCCGGCTACAGAAACCCCGTCGCAGATCCCTACGACATTATCCGCATGACCCTTGACCGTGCCCTCGAGCGTACCGGTGTCGATCCCGTTCGTTTCAGGCCGTGGCTGCAAGCCTTCCGCGATTACGCGTTTGACCACAGGGAGTTCAGCGCGACGCAGATTCGGGATCAGATTCGTGCCGCCGAACACTTCGGCAGCGATGGCTGGATGCTGTGGAATCCCCGCAATATCTACACCACAGCCGGGCTGAAACTACGCGAACCTCAGCAACAAGCAAAGGGTGAGAATCCGCCGCCGGTGCAGGTTTCATCCGCCTCGAGTACCAGCAAGAATTCAAAGTGAATCTTCTCCTCCGCTCACTCTAACCACATCCGAGAGCCGAGCATCTTCAGTCGCGCTGACGGTGCCGGCGCTTTCCCCAGCCTCATTCGTTCGCAGTTCCCTGCCCCATCAATTTCCCGCCTCCGTCCCCGGGATTCGTTACAATGGGGGCCAACAGCGGGACGACCACCCGCTCTGACCTGAAAATATCTGAACGCCGTGGTCTCCGGCCCCGTCTTTACCGGTGAGGATCACGGATGCCGGAATCGAGCGAAGGCCTGTTGAGCGAAACTTTTGCCATCGCCGCTGCTTCGAGCCAAGAGGATGAACTGGAGAGAACAGTCCATGAACACTCGCGCAAAGTCTACGCCATCGCTTTTTCGGTGCTGCACAACCACCACGACGCCGAGGAGGCCGCGCAGGAGACCTTTGTCCGTTTCTGGCGGCATCGCCGGCGCTGGGCGCTGATCCGCGACCGGAAAGCCTGGCTGGCGCGAACGGCCTGGAGAGCGGCGCTTGACCTGAGGCGGGCGCGGCACGCGCATGGCGATTCGGACATCCCGCTCAGCGAAGCCGTGGAGGCCGTCATGAGGCTTCGGGCAGAGGGAATGCCCGCCGACGAGATTGCGGCTCGCGCGGAAATGACAGCATTGCTCGACCGCCTGATCGGGTCATTGCCGGAAGACCTTCGCCACGCGCTGACGCTGTCGTTGACGGAGGAACTGACATCGCTTGAAGTTTCGGCCATTCTCGGCATTCCGGAAGGCACAGTCCGCCAGCGGCTCTGGCGGGCGCGGCAGATTCTGAAGGAGAAGCTCTCGGTTTTGCTTGAGGGAAGTCATGGAAGATAAGAAACAGTTCGTTGACCGGTTGCTCGATTCCGCCCTGGCGCACCGGCAGAAAACCGAACCCCGCCCAGGGCTCGAAGTGCGCATCCTGGAAAATATCCGCACGGCCGACCGGCAAAACGCGCAAGCCCACTGGTCCTGGGCGCCTCGAACGACAGGCTGGGTGCTTGTAGCCGCAGTGGTCGTGGTCGTGGCCGCCGTTGTCTATGTGGCGTACCTGGGGCGCGGACCCGCGGTTCAAACCCCGCGGGCCAGCCAAACCGTCACCGTGCAGCCGCAAAACAAGGAACTTGCCGCAAGCCCGGAAGCAACTCCAAAGCCCAGACGCGTGGCACCCGTCCTTAAGGCGAAACAGGCGGCACAGGAAGTAGGACCAAAGCCACGCCGGACTGAAGCGCATCGGTGGCCAGCGCAATTCCCTACCCCGGCGCCGTTGACCCCTGAAGAGAAGGCTCTGATGCGGTATGTCGAGGAAACACCGGCCCAGGTGTTGGCTACGCCGGTCTTGAAGAAGGAAGCAGCGATTCAACCTGTAGAAATCGAACCATTGAAGATTCCGCCGCTCGAAATCAAGCCCCTGCCGCCAGCAGCGGCAAGCATGCAGACGCAATAGGCGGCTTTTGAACAGTTGCAGACTGGAGGAGTCAATGCGAAATACTAAGTCGAACGTCACTATTCTCGCCACGGCCCTGGCGTTAACCTTTTTCTGTGGACAAACCATTGCCGCATCTGCCGCCCCACTACAGGACCAGCCTCAACAGGCGGCAAATAAGGAAGCAGCCCAGAATGTCAGCATCTATCGAGTGCATTACAAAATCGATGAAGTGGAGAACGGGAAGACGGTCAATTCACGTTCTTACGTGATGATGGCGCAAACCGGCAAGACAGCGAGTACTCGCATTGGAGGCAGAGTTCCGTACGTTGTCTCTTCAGGCATTGAATTGCAAGGCGTAGCCATGAATATCGATTCCACCCTTAGCGACCAGAATGGGCGCCTGCTCGTCAGTACAAGGCTAATGATGAACGTTCTAGCGACCAAACAACCTCCGGTCCCATCCGACCGTGCCCCCGTATTCAACCAAATGACGATCGACGATGTTACGTACGCCAGCCTCGGCAAGCCAGCCTTCGTCGGCTCACTCGATGACGTCGCCTCCAACCGGCGCTATGTCGTCGAGGTCACCGTGACCAGAGCCATGTGAGTGGCGTTTTGGGTTTGCTCAAGCGCCCCTGCATATCGAATCCTGCCGCAAGCGCCCTGTTAAAGCGGGCAAAAGTTTCGCACAGGTTGTACCGCAAGCCATTTTCAAGCCGCCGTTATGGGTGTATACTTCCAAGCCATCAGGTGACAAAACATGCTAAACAGATCCGATAAACTCTCCAGTTTCTTGCATTGTGCTGTAATC
>JARRJI010000351.1:0-3852 GCA_037379595.1 Acidobacteriota bacterium
AAGCGGGCTGCCCCGGCGCAGGCTTTGCTGCAAAGGCCGCAACGGCGCAGGCCAGGATGACCGGCAAGTGAAGAATCCGTCTCAGTGTTTTCATCATCATTAGAACCCCACGATCTTCAAAATTTGCCGGACCAGCCAGTTCGGCGGACGCGTGCTGTCGTTAATCACTCCCTTGCCGTTCACCTGAACGCTCAGGTCGGCGAGGGCCATGGAAGGCACCGAATTGTCGGGCGCGATATCCGATGGGCGCACAATGCCGCGCAGAATCACCTGCTGCAACTGGTTATCCATCTTCACCGTACGCATGGCCTGGACGACCATGTAATTGTTGGGCATGACGGCAACCACCGTCGCAGCCAGGCTGGTGGTCAGCGAGGAAGTGCTGGCGGTCTGCGCCTGCCCGTTAAGCGCCTTCGACGAGTTGGGTGAAAAGATGTTTTGCAGGCCGGAAGTGGGGCCGATCTCACCCAGCAGGGCGCTGATGCTGGAGCTGGCCGAAAAGTCGCGCGACGACTTCACGGTTCCCGTGGCCTGGGCCGTGGTCTCCTCACTAATGTTGATGGTCAGAATATCGCCCAGGCGGTACGCCTTGTCGTCCCGTGGAAGCTGTGCCAGGGGGCCGTTGGGATTCCAGATGCTTCCCGTGGTGGGAGCAGGGTTGGCAACGCCCTGCTCGGCCTGCCGGACATATTCCGCCAGGCTTTGCTGGAAGGAAACGTGCCGATCCTTCTTCTTTCTCGCAAATGCACCGCCCGGAACCAGAAGCGTCACAACAACCCCGGCAACCGCCAGCCGCCATTCCAAATGTTTTCCGCATCGTCGATTCACGTTTTTTTCCTCTCGCTACAAAGTCTTCGCCAGCCGGTCGCGCCCCACCACTTTCGCTTGCACCACCTGCCGGGTTTCGACATTGCGCACGCGAATTTCCTGCCCGAGCACGCCCTGCTCAAGCGGAACAACAATCGTCTTGATGCTGAAGGCCGAACCGTGAACTATCAGCGTAGCCAGTGCCCCCGGTTTCACCAGCACCGGGCGCTTGAACAGGTCGCGTTCGACCGGTTCCCCAGCTTGAACCGTCGCCCGTGTCTCAAGGCCCGCCAGGCCGGCAGCACCAGCGGCCGGCGCAGTGGGACCGCGGCGGGTGGCCTTCATCTCCACGGCAAAGTCCGAGGACGAAACGATCTCGCCCGGCGGGATCGTCCGCCGCGCCACCAGCGTGGGCAGCTTTACGGCGCGGTCAACGCTCACGGTGAAGGGCAGATTGTTCGGTTCGGTTGAAGTCCAAAGAGTGAACTCGGTCTCGCGCCGCAGCGGGTCAGGGGCTATCCGCAAAACTTCAAGGCCGGGATTGTCGTGGGTCACATAAACGGGAGTGGAAAACTGCAGGTCCCGGGCGTCAATCGAACTCTTGCCTTCAAGTCCCTGGCTCCCCAGTGCGCGGTCGATGGCCCGCAAAATCTCGTCTTTTGTGACGGCGCGGTGAAAGCGCCGAATCGTAATTTCTTTCGGAAGGCGCAATTCTGCGAGCAAATCAGCATGGTCCCGCAGCAGGAATTCGAGTTGCTGCGGATAAAGGATGCGCGAAGCCGTGGGTTGTGGCGATTGTCCCAGAACTATTTTCATCGCTTCCCGATGCAGTGTGGCGGGCGCGGAGCGCGGCAGAAGATCGTCGAGTGTGAAGCTGTCCGCGCGAAGAACCACACGCGCAAGCAGCGCCACGCTGTGCGAGGGCGGAACCCGGGCAGTTTCGCCGGCCCGGACCGTGGCGGCCAGGAGCAGTGCAAGCAGAGTTGTGGCGAATCTTTTACGCATAGTGAATGGCGCCTCAGGCGACGTTGTTAAGCTGCTGGAGCATCTGGTTCGCGGCCTGCACCACTTTCGAGTTGGCCTCGTAGGAGCGTTGCGCCAGGATCATCTGGATGAACTGCCCGACCACGCTCACGTTCGACTCTTCCACCATTCCCTGCTGCAAGCTGCCGAGCCCTTCGGCGCTGCCCGGAGCGCCGACGAGCGGATCGCCGGACGCGGTGGTCGGAACGTAAAGGTTGCCGCCAATTCCCATCAGGCCGCCGGGGTTGGGAAAGAGCGCAAGCTGGATACTGCCCACCTGCGCGGCCTGGCTCTGGTTGGGTTCCGTCACGCTGACGGTTCCGTCTTCGCCGATGCTCACGCTGGTGGCGTTGGCCGGAATGGTAATGGCCGGCTGGATGGGATTGCCGTCGTTGGTAACGAGCTGCCGCTGCTGGTTCAGGTGGAAAGATCCGTCGCGCGTGTAGGCAAGCTGGCCGGTGGGAGTCAGCACCTGGAAGTAACCGTTTCCCTGAATGGCCACATCGAGCTGGTTCCCGGTCGACGTCAGGTTTCCCGGCGTGTCGATCACTTCCGAACTGGCCGGCCGGGTGCCCAGGCCGATCTGCAGGCCCGCGGGGATGGTGGTCTGCTGGGTCATCGCCGATCCGGGTACCACCACGTTCTGGTACATCAGATCTTCAAACTGCAGCCGGCGGCTGCGGAATCCCACCGTGTTGGCGTTGGCCAGGTTGTTGGCAATGTTTTCCAGGCTCAGTTGCTGGGCGTTCATGCCGCTTGCGGCCGTGTAAAGAGCTCGAAACATTTTAGAATCACCCTCCTACTGGACGATCGGGACAGTCGAGATATCCGTCTGGTCAAAGGTCTTGTCAAAGGTGGTCACAGCGTTCTGCAGCATCTGGGTTTCGCGCTGCAAAAGGATCAGGCTGACCATTTGCGTCATCGGGTTCACGTTCGAAGCTTCCAAGGCGCCCTGGCGAACCCCGGGGTCGCTCGCAAGCTTTGCCTTCGCAGCCGGCGCTTGATAATAGCTGCTTCCCTCAAGCGCCAGACGCGTCCCCTGTGGGAAATCGACAACCTTCAACTGGCCGGCCAGCGCGCCGTTCACTGAAATCATTCCGCCGGGGCCAATGGTGATCTTGCCGGGAGGAATCTTAATGGGCCCTTCGCCGGGTTTCCCGCCCGGCTTGGGAACGATGCCCATGACGGGATCGCCCTGTTCGGTCGAGAGAATACCTTTGGCGTTCACGTGCAAACTGCCGTTGCGCGTGTAACGGTCGCCTGCCTTGGTCTTGGCAATCAGGAATCCTCTGCCTTCCAAAGCAATGTCGAGCGGATTGCCGGTGGGCTGGATCGAGCCCGCCAGAAGGTTCGTTGTGGCTCCGCCCAGAACGCCGTAATCGTTCACGGCGTTGCTGAGCGGGCCGGAATTCGCCTTGCCCATCGTGGCCGTGAGCGTGCGATAGAATTCGGTCTGCGATTTGTATCCGGTGGTATCGACGTTGGCAAAATTGTTGGCCACCAGATCGAGCGCGTCGAATTTGGCCACCAGGCCCGTCAGTGCTGCATAGAAGCCGCTGTACATATTCTTTCTCTCCACCCTTGCCCATGCAGGTACCGGACCAAAGTCCAGATGGGGCGTAATGGTCTGATCACGCATGAGTTATTGAAATCGATACGCAAGCATGCGGGCGGCGGGCGGCGATTTTTGCCGGGCCTGGGTAGGCAAATATGTTGCCCGGCAAAATGTGCCGGATGCGGTTACCGTATTTGCGGAGGAAGTCGTTGTGAGCGGGCGGGACGGAGAACTGCGAAGAAGCATGAAAGGCACTGCTCTGCTTCGCGGGACCATGCCGGATTACTGTTGCTGCTGCGCCGGCTGCTGGGTCAGCTCCGAGCTTGGCGCCTGGGCTGGTTGGGACGCAGCTTCCTGCAACTGCTCGTGCCCATCGCCGTCCAGAGCCGGGCGCACGCGAACGTCCACAGACAGCCTTTGGCCGGCCTGGCCCTTGTAAACCCCGCGCACCGGCGCAACGTCACCGT
>JARRJI010000352.1:0-3835 GCA_037379595.1 Acidobacteriota bacterium
TAGAATTCGCGGCTCGAACAGTGGGGCTCGGCGTGGTCGATGGTCGAGTGGTTGTCAATCAACTGCTGGCCATTCGTGACGTAGAGGCCGTAAAGGTATCCTTCCGCTCCCTCGCCGTCCAGGACCGTGGTCACTTCCTCGCGGCCCAGGCGCGCTCCGAACTGGATGGAGTTCGTCCGCACGGCGCCGTTGCGCGCGGCGTAAGCCAGCACGGTGGCCACGTGGAATGCCGCCTCGCTCTCGCTCTGGAATTTGACGTAATCGACATGGGCGTTTTCTTCCGAAACAATCTCGGTCACAGCGTTGTTGAAATAGACGCCGTTGCCGAGCCCCAGGTAAGTCTCCACCAGCGTCGCCTGGCTTCCCTGCGCCGCCACAATCAGGTTGCGCGGATGCGCCACCCAGGGTTCACCGTCGCCTGTCGAGACATAGAGTATCTGGACTGGCTTCTCCAGAACAGCTCCCCTGGGAATCTCGATGAACGCGCCATCTTCCATAAAAGCCGTGTTGAGCGCAACAAAAGGATGCATCTTGTGCCCGGCGTAGCGCGCCAGATGTGCCGTGATGGCTCCCTCCTGCTGGAACGTTTTTGCCAGGTTTGTGACCGTTACGCCCTTGGGAAGTTCCTGGGTCGAGGAAAGCTCTTCCGCGTAATGTCCGTTCACAAAGACCAGCCGTGTGCAATCAAGCCCGGAATAAGGAAGGTCCCTGACCTGCTTCTTTACCTTCTCGTTCAGTTCGTAAGGTGCCGGCTGGAAGCGTACTCCTGTGATGGGTGCGACATTGGTATACTTCCAGTCTTCGATCCGTGTGGTCGGGAAACCCAATTCGGCAAAAGCCCGCATGCCCTCGCTGCGCAACTCGTTGAGCCACGCCGGATCTGTTTTAGCTTTCCGGTTCTCGAACTCCCGGAAATCCTTCAGGTAAATGTCTTCGCTTTCTTTCAGTGCAATCGCCATGAATCTCTGCTTTCTCTTTCCACTCGCCCGGCGGCAGCCTATGGCCGCTGTCTTACCGGGCTGCTCCGTCTCTGCCTATTCAGCCTTCATAATTCATAATTCAGAACTGTCTACGCTCTTTCACCTGCCGGAACCGTTTCGTCGAGCCAGCTATAGCCCTTCTCTTCCAGCTCGAGCGCCAGCTCTTTGCCGCCGGACTTCACAATCCGTCCGTTCGAGAGCACATGAACGAAGTCGGGCACGATGTAGTTCAGCAGCCGCTGGTAGTGCGTCACCACGATAATCGAACGCTCCTTGCTGCGAAGCGAGTTCACGCCGTTCGCCACAATCTTCAACGCGTCGATGTCGAGCCCGGAATCGGTTTCGTCCATGATGGCCAGCTTGGGCTCCAGCATCGCCATCTGGAAAATCTCGTTCCGCTTCTTTTCGCCGCCGGAAAAGCCTTCGTTTACAGGGCGGTTCAAGAGCGTCTCATCCATTTCCAGCAGCTTGGTCTTTTCGCGGATCAGCGTGAGAAAGTCCATGGCGTCCAGCTCTTCCTGCCCCAGATGCTTGCGCGCCGCATTCAGCGCCGCCCGCAGAAAATAGGTGTTGCTCACTCCGGGAATCTCCACCGGGTATTGAAACGCCAGAAAAATGCCCTCGCGCGCGCGGTCCTCGGGCTGCATGTCAAGCAGGTTCTTGCCGTCGTAGAGCACTTCGCCTTCGGTAACGTTGTAAACGTCGCGGCCCGCCAGCACCTGCGCCAGCGTCGATTTGCCTGATCCGTTCGGCCCCATGATGGCATGGACTTCGCCCAGGCCGATTTCCCGATCAATCCCCTTCAGGATTTCAGTATCGCCAACATTGGCATGTAGATTCTTAATCTCAAGAAGCATTCGTTTTCAGTCCTTTTATCAGATGTCCTTTGTCCGGTGTCGGCCGGGATTTTCAGTGCAGGGTTTCGTTTTCGGGAAACTCTGCAGAATTTGAGCCATCAAAAAAATTCGCAGACTCAAGCAACGAGTCTGCCCCATCTCTGCCTGCATTTTCGCGCTTGAAGCGAAGAACCCGCGGTGAGCATTTTGCCCACCGCTACAGCACCGCCGCATTCAAAATCCATGGCAGGATTTCGAAGTTACCCGACACTGCCTTCAAGGCTGATGCCGAGCAACTTCTGCGCCTCAACGGCGAATTCCATGGGCAGCTCGCGAAAGACTTCCTTGCAGAAGCCGTTAACGATCATGCCGATGGCGTCTTCCGTCGAGAGACCCCGCTGGCGGCAGTAAAAGATCTGATCTTCTCCGATCTTCGAGGTCGAGGCTTCGTGCTCGACCTGCGCCGTCGGGTTCTTCACCTCAAGGTAAGGGAACGTATGCGCCCCGCACTTGTCCCCCATCAGCAACGAGTCGCACTGTGAATAGTTGCGTGCTCCCGTTGCATTCTTCAAGATCTTGACCATTCCCCGGTAACTGTTCTGGCCGTGCCCGGCAGAGATGCCCTTGGAAACGATGGTGCTGCGGGTGTTCTTGCCCAGATGGATCATCTTGGTGCCGGTATCGGCCTGCTGGTAATTGTTGGTCACGGCGACGGAATAGAACTCGCCCACGGAGTTCTCGCCCTGCAGGATGCAGCCCGGATACTTCCAGGTGATGGCCGAGCCCGTCTCAACCTGCGTCCAGGAAATCTTGGAGTTCACGCCCTGGCACTTGCCGCGCTTCGTCACAAAGTTGTAAATCCCGCCTTTGCCGTCCTTGTCGCCCGGATACCAGTTCTGCACGGTTGAATACTTGACCGTCGCATTGTCGAGGGCCACCAGCTCCACCACCGCGGCGTGCAACTGGTTGGTGTCGCGCATCGGGGCCGTACAGCCTTCCAGATAGCTCACATAGGCACCCTCGTCCGCCACGATCAGCGTGCGCTCAAACTGGCCCGTCTCCTTGGCGTTGATGCGGAAATAAGTGGAAAGCTCCATCGGGCACCGAACGCCCTTGGGAATGTATGCGAATGATCCGTCGCTGAACACCGCGGAGTTAAGCGTGGCAAAGAAGTTGTCGGTGTAAGGAACCACAGACCCCAACCACTTCTTAACCAGATCGGGGTACTCTTGCACGGCCTCTGAAAACGAGCAGAAAATGATGCCCAGCTTCGCCAGCTTCTCCTTAAAAGTCGTCGCCACCGAAACGCTGTCAAAAACCGCGTCCACGGCCACGCCGGAAAGCAGTTCCTGTTCTCTCAGCGGGATACCCAGCTTTTCATAGGTCCTGATCAGCTCAGGGTCGACTTCGGCCAGGCTCTTGGGCTTGGACTTCGCCTTCGGAGCCGCATAGTAGTACGCCGATTGATAGTCGATGGGGTCATACTTGATGTTGGCCCACTTCGGCTCCTTCATTGTCAACCAGTGTTTGTAGGCTTTCAGCCGCCACTCAAGCAGCCATTCCGGCTCATTCTTCTTGGCGGAAATCATGCGGATCACGTCCTCGTTCAAGCCACGAGGGACGGTCTCCTGCTCGATCTCCGTTACAAAGCCGTACTTGTACTCTTGTGTGGCTAGCTCTTCAACATTGCTCACCGGCGTACCCATAAGGCCTACTCCCTGCTCAAGGTTTCAAGACGCTGGCCGGTTCGACCCAAATCCGAACCCCCAGCATCTCTCATTGCTATTCAATGCTACCGAATCTATACCCACCAGTCAAGATTATTCCGATACAATTTTGTCAAGATTCATTTTACCGCTCTGTGATCGGGTTGCCTGCCCTCACTGCTTTCCTTAAGTCCATGTATTTCAAGCTATAAAAGCTGGCTTTCGTGCGTCGGACGATGAGTCTTGGTAGAGATAGCTCTAGCAGGTTGCTGAAAAACCCTTTTCACGATGTCATCCTGAGCGAAGCGAAGGG
>JARRJI010000353.1:0-3814 GCA_037379595.1 Acidobacteriota bacterium
GGCGATGACGCGGGACGCCCGATACCTGCGTCTTGCGTGCCGAATTTGCGCTGAACTGGGCGCTCAGGTGGTGAAGACCTACTACGTTGCGGAAGGTTTTGAGACGGTCACGGCGTCGTGCCCGGTACCCGTCGTGATGGCCGGAGGGAAAAAGATCGGCGAACTCGACGCGCTGCGCATGGCCTACAACGCCATCTCCCAGGGAGCGTCGGGTGTTGATATGGGCCGGAATATTTTCCAGTCAGAAGCGCCGGCGGCGATGATCCAGGCGGTCGGCAAAGTGGTTCATGAATTGATGAAGCCAGAACAGGCTTACGACTTTTATCAGACCCTCCGGCATGAAAAGAAAGAGGAAGTGTCTGCGGGGCCATCCTCGCCAAGGCGTTAAAGGAGTAGCGGGATGGATGATCAGAGCAGTCTGAGAACTTTGCGCGAACTCGCGCCAGCCTTAAGTGTCGGCATCCTCACGGCGGACTTACTATCCCTCGGATCCGAACTCCGGCTGCTAGAAGAAACTGGCGCTAAACTTGTGCACATCGATGTGATGGATGGTGTTTACTGTCCGCGAATGACAGCGGGGCCGCCGCTGATCCGGGCCCTGAAGACCCCACTGCTGAAGGATGTGCACCTGATGATCACCGAACCGCTCGGCAAAGTTGCGGAATACGTGGCTGCGGGCGCGGACATCATCACCGTCCATCCTGACGCCTCAGTGCATCCGCACCGGGTGCTGCAGGAAATGGGCAAGATGCAAAACGCCAACGACGCCGGACGCGGACTCATTCGTGGCGTAGCGCTGAATCCCGGAACGCCATTGCAAGTCCTGGAGCCTCTCTTCGATGAACTCGAAATGGTCCTGTTGCTTGCGGTGAATCCCGGCTGGAGCGGCCAGCGTTTCGTCAAATCCACATTTGGCCGGATCGAGAGGGTTAAGGAGATAATCCGAAGCTCTGGCCGCGACATCCTGCTGTGTGTGGATGGCGGCATTACACGAAACAACATTGCGGAGATCGCGGGGACTGGAGTCGATCTCATCGTTGCCGGGAGTGCGATTTTTGACGGCAAGGCGCCACGTGAAAACGCAAAGTTTATGCTCTCGGCCGTCGCAGCGGCTCAGCGTTAGGAGCAGAATCGATAGTTTCGCATGCGGGAAGCAGGCGAGTGCGGGGTGAGCGTTTGGAAAACAGATGGTCTGAAACAGAAGCCGCAAGGTTCGTAGAGGAGTACGGAGCGAAGTGGGGCGAAGATCTGGCGCTGCGGACCTACTCCAGCCGCCTGATCGGACTGGAGAAAGACGTCGTCCTCCATGGAGGAGGAAACACCTCCGTCAAAGGGACCTACCAGGACGTCTGGGGCGAGCAGATACCAGCCATCTACGTGAAGGCGTCCGGGTGCGATCTGGCCACGATCACGCCAGAGGGCTATGCGCCACTCGACTTGGTCTACCTGCGGCGCCTGCGCACGCTCTCGAGCCTTTCAGATGACCGGATGGCGAACGAATTCCGCACCCACGTTCTCGATTGCCATTCGCCCAGCCCATCCATCGAGACGCTGGCACACGCATTTCTGCCTGCCAAATATGTGGATCATACTCACGCTGATTCAATTCTGGCGCTGACCAACCAGGCGCGCGGCGATCAATGGGTGAAGGAAGCGCTGGGCGAGAGCATCATCGTTCTGCCTTATGTGCGGCCCGGTTTTGAACTGGCTAAGGAGGCGATCAAGGCTCTGGAAGCTTTCCCTGAAGCCGCCGGCATGGTCTGGATGCGCCATGGCCTGGTGACGTGGGGCGAAACGGCGCGTGAATCCTACGAGCGGACCGTTGAACTGGTGGCGGCGGCGGAACAATACCTGCCGCGCAAGGCAGCGCACCCTCTGTCGGTCCAGGTATCAACTCCGGTTGAAACCGCGAATGCACGGCTGGAGCAGGTTGCCCCTGTCGTTCGCGGCCTGCTGGCGCAGCCAACGGGAGACGAAAACCGGCCCTGGCGCCGGATGATTCTGAGCGCCCTTATCAATCGCGATGTTCTGGACTTTGTCGATGCGGGAAAAGGAAAGCAACTGGCCCTAACGCCGCCGCTCACCTCCGACCACCTGATCCGGACCAAGAGCCTGCCGCTTTGGGTGGATTCGCCCGACTTCAGCAGCCCGGAAGAACTGCGAGATCAAGTAACCGGGTCGATCGCCGAATATGTGAAGGCCTACAATTCGTACTTCGAGAGGCATTCGGCGGGACTGGGTCCAGGCGTGCCACGACGTGACCCTTACCCGCGAGTGATCCTGATGCCCGGCCTTGGAGCGCTGTGCGCCGGCAGGAGCGCGCGGGCCAGCCGGATTGTGAGAGACATTACTGCCCACACATTGGCAGTGAAGGCCAGCGTGGCAGCGATGGGAGAATACGAAGGACTTCCCGAGTGCCACCTCTTCAACATGGAATACCACATGCTGCAGAACGCCAAGCTGACAGAGAAGGGGGAGCGTCCGCTCGGCCGGCACGTGGCCTTGATCACCGGAGCGGCGGGGGCAATTGGCTCGGCGATCGCCGAAACGCTGCTGAAAGCCGGGTGCCAGGTTGCTCTGACAGACTTGCCGGGCGGGAATCTGGACGGCCTGGTCGGAGAACTGCAAACCACTTTCGCGGACCAGGTCATCGGAGTGCCGATGGATGTGACGGACGCGGAATCAGTGCGTTGCGCCTTTGGGTCGGTCATCCGACAGTGGGGCGGCGTTGACCTCGTTGTGGCGAACGCCGGGCTGGCGCACGTGGCGACGCTGGCCGACCTGAGCGTGGACGCCTTCCGGAAACTTGAGCGGGTCAACGTGGAAGGAACGCTAGCAGTGTTGGCGGAGGCGGCGCGCCACTTCAAGCTGCAGAACACGGGAGGAGACGTAGTGGTCGTCTCGACGAAAAACGTCTTTGCTCCGGGAGCGGGGTTTGGCGCTTACAGCGCCACCAAGGCGGCCGCCCACCAACTGGCACGGATCGCGAGCCTGGAGCTTGCCCCCCTGGGCGTGCGAGTAAACATGGTGTCGCCGGACGCAGTCTTCTCCCACGGGACCAGAAGGTCTGGATTGTGGGCCACGGTGGGCCCGGACCGGATGCGGGCACGCGGTCTCGACGAGAAGGGGCTCGAAGAATACTACCGGAAACGAAACCTTCTGAAGATCAGAGTGACGGGCGAACATGTGGCCCGGGCGGTGATGTTCTTTGCAACCCGCCAGACGCCCACCACCGGCGCAACCATTCCAGTCGACGGCGGCTTGCCGGACTCTACTCCACGATGACCGCGCCTACCCACCGAATCGAAGAGCTCATTTCACGTTGAACAATCGCACACGCAAAACCCCGGGTTTCCGAAGCAGGTTAACGTGCAGCTCGTCTCCGTTCAGTCGTTGTTCCGGCACCCATTGCAGGCCTTGAAATGTTCCCCGCTCGATCGACAGAAATTCCGGACTGCGGGCCGGGCCCTGCAGGTTCCTGAACTCCACCCTGAAACCGGAGCCCGCCACGATGTAGTCATTTGGCGCAAGCTCGATGATGATTCCGCCCGCCCTGGGCTCTTTGTAACTATGCTGGACAGGTGGCATAAACCCGCGTCCCGGGCTGTAGGATGTCACCGCCGCAAGCTCAGGCGTGAGCCGGATCACGTTTGCTCTGTCAACACCCTGGATCACTGAAAACAGCTTGCCCGTATTCTGGTCCTTTTCAATCAAGGGCAAGAGCGGTTGAAGTACGCTGTAGTTTTCCGCAAGCGCTTTCCCGGCTGGCGTCAGTTTGCCGTCCTGAACGGCGAAGTCAATACCGAACGGCGAA
>JARRJI010000354.1:0-3781 GCA_037379595.1 Acidobacteriota bacterium
CGCGCAAAATCCTCCATCAGCGTGGGCGCCTCGCGGTCTTCGATGGAGGGATGTGGCTTCAACAGGACATCCAGTCCCCCCGCCATCATGGCCTTTTTGGCATCGGGGATGGTCGCCTTGCGTGAATAAAAAACTTTGGGCACGCTCGCGTACTCCCTGTTCAGTTCTTTCAAGACTCGGATCCCGCCTTCGGGCGACTGGCGGAGTTCCTGGCAAAACTGTGAAAGCAAGTGCTGCGATTCAGCAACGACGCCATGAGCTTCTTTGAGCAGGCGGTTGCCGTCTGAAAAGTGGCGAGGCAAGCCTGACGCGGCATCGACAATTCTTGTGATCTGCGCGCGCGCCTCGCGAGCGGCATCAGAGCCGAGCCCGGCCGGAATGTCATCGTCCTGTGGAAAGAAAAGATCCAGGACAAACAGGTTCGGCACTTCCCCGTTAAGCCTGTCGTAGACCCGATGGAGGGTATCCGAGGGCCTTTGCACCAGGATCGTCGTAACCTTGAACCTGTCACCGGAATAGAGCCTTTCGAACGTCTCAAGCTCATCCGTGCTGTCGTCTATGAAAACAATGTGCCTTCGTTCGGCTTCCATGTGAAATCACCTGCTCCTTCCGTGGAATGTGCGCCGAGTTGCAGCTTGCCCCGGGCGCCGGCATCCGCTCGCACCGAAAGTTTAGAATACCGCAGCGCTGTTGATCACGATGCAATCCTACCGCGCCCGATAGGCGTCGTGCCATCCACCTGTAGGAACCAACGCTCCTCCTAAAGCGCCCACGGCGGCTAGTGATGGAATGGCGTAGACAAACATTTAGGCCTGATCCTCTCCCTGGGCCACACGCACGGCGCCGCCGATGCCGGCGGATAATTTTCTTGACAAGCGTGGCCTAGTATGGTAGTCTTTTTGTCGTGCATCAGTGGCGGCATGCCGCAGCCGGAGGACAAAGGGTGAAGCAATGACTGAATTTGCCGCAAAATGGACTCAAAACCAGATTACCTTGCTGATAAAAAACACCTTATGACTCGCCGTCGTCTCGAAATTGGCAAACGACGCCAGCGAAAGAATTCTTATTTTTGAAAAACAAAGCGGGAGAGTTGTTGAAAACAAAGGACGAGCCGAAAAAACAAACCGGAAACAAAGCGAAAACAAAGCTGGCGAACTTGTTGAAAACAATAGAATGGCCCAAAAAACAGAGCGAAAACAAACCGGAAAACAAAGCGGGCCAACTTGTTGAAAATAAATGGTCGGTGAAAAACAAACCGGAAACAAAGCGAAAAAACCGACGGCGAAAAATATTTGCGATCTCCTAGCCCACTTCTCTTGTACCAGATGGCGATTAGGTTGCAGCCCCGCTGGGTCACGATTGGTCTCTCTGGCTGGCCGCACTCTTTGCCGGGCGGCACGGCTCATGATGCTTCCAGGAGGAGTTTGTTTGGACGCTGCCCGCCAGTGAACCCTTTGTTGAGAAATGTGCATCGTATTTTTAGGGGATACATTCGAGCCTTCAGAATCGAGAAGAGCGGCGCGATCTGCCGCCACTCGCCCAAAAAGTCTTGCGTGGTAGAATGTTTCAAGTTAAAGAAACACGTTAGTAAGACGAAGAACTGAAGGCAGCGTCCGAACTCTCGTGTCCGGAGATGTGTGACGATGAGCGACAAAATTAAGAAATCCGCTGAATACACCAACCTGGCCGTGCTGCCGGTTCGAGACACGGTTCTGTTTCCGAACGCCATTCTGCCGCTGACGGTCGGCCGCGAAAGCTCGCTGGAGCTGATCAATACCCTGCCGGAAGGCGAAAAATTCATTGGCGTGATCGCCCAACGCGATCCCCGCGTGGACGCGCCCCAGCCCGCCGATCTGTATCAGATTGGCACCGTAGCCTATGTCCACAAGATCATCAAACTGCCGACCGAGAGCCTTTTCATCTTTGTCGAAGGCCTGGAGCGAATCGCGCTGGAAGAAGTCCTGCAGATGGAACCCTTCATCCGCGCGCGGGTCAAGCCGCTGCCGGATGTGGTTCCGGAAGACAAGAAGGCCGACTTCGAAGCGCTGGTCCGCAGCGTTACTACGCTGTTCCAGCAGGCCGTCCAGCTTTCGCCCACGCTTTCCGACGACCTGCAGACCGTGGTCATGAACATCGATGACCCGGGCCGCCTGGCGGATTTTATCGCCGCCAACCTTCCCTCGCTTTCCAGCACGGAAAAGCAGGAACTGCTGGAGAGCCTGGACCTCAAAGTCCGGCTCGACCGGCTGAACCATCTGCTGGCCCGCGAGGTTGAGGTGTTGCAGCTTCGCTCCAAGATTCAATCCGACGTTCAGGACCAGGTGACCCAAAGCCAGCGCGAGTATTACCTGCGCGAGCAGATGAAGGCCATCCAGAAGGAACTGGGCGAGGCAGACGAGCAGCAGGAAATCGAAGAGCTGCGCAAAAAGATCGAAGCCGCGGGCATGACGGAAGAAGCCCGCAAGGAGGCGCTGCGGGAACTGGGCCGGCTGGCCAAGATGTCACCCGCCGCCGCCGACTATCACGTCACCCGCACCTACCTGGACTGGCTGGTGGTGCTGCCCTGGCAGAAGGTCAGCGAACTCAAGGTCGACGTCAGCAAAGCCAAGGGCGTCCTGGAGGCCGACCATTACGATCTGGAGAAGGTCAAGGAGCGCATCCTCGACTACCTGGCCGTCCTGCAGTTGAAACCTGAAATGAAAGGTCCGCTGCTCTGCTTCGTGGGGCCGCCCGGAGTGGGCAAAACCTCGCTCGGCAAGTCGATTGCCAGGGCGCTCGACCGGAAATTCATCCGCATGTCGCTCGGCGGCATCCATGACGAAGCCGAAATCCGCGGCCATCGCCGGACTTATATCGGAGCGCTTCCCGGACAGATCGTGCAGGGCATCCGCCGGGCCGAAACGCGCGATCCTGTTTTCATGCTGGATGAGGTAGACAAGATCGGGCGCGATTTCCGCGGCGATCCCTCCTCTGCCCTGCTGGAAGTGCTCGACCCCGAGCAGAACTCGCACTTCCGCGACAATTATCTCGACGTGCAGTTTGACCTATCGAAGGTGCTGTTTATCTGCACGGCCAACGTGTTCGACACCATTCCGCCTCCGCTCCTCGACCGGATGGAAGTGCTGGAACTGCAGGGCTACACGGAAGAAGAAAAGATAGAGATTGCCATCCGGCACCTGATCCCGAAGCAGACTGAGGAGCATGGCATCAAGCTCGGCGAGCAGATCGAGTTTACCCGCGAAGCCATTGCCGCCGTCAGCCGCCATTACACGCGCGAAGCGGGCGTGCGCAACCTGGAGCGGGAAATCGCGACAATTTGCCGGAAGCAGGCCCGCAAGATCGCCGAAGGGCACCCGGAAAAACTGACTGTAACGCCCGAAAACGTCGCCGATTTTCTCGGCGTCCAGCGCTTCCGCATGGAGACAGAGCTTGTGGACCGCACCCGCAAGCCCGGTGACGCGGTGGGACTGGCCTGGACTCCGACCGGAGGCGACTTTCTCTTTGTAGAAGTCACCACCATGAAGGGCGGCAAGAATTTCACCATGACGGGCCACGTGGGCAAAGTGATGCAGGAATCCATGCAGGCCGCCCTGGCCTGGGTCCGCGCCCATGCGGAGGAATACGGAATCGATCCGGACTTCTTCCAGAACCAGGACATCCACATCCACGTTCCCGCCGGAGCCATCCCCAAGGACGGACCCTCGGCCGGCATTACCATGGTGTCGGCGCTGGTCTCGGCTCTTTCGAACCGCCCGATTCGTCCCCATGTGGCGATGACCGG
>JARRJI010000354.1:3857-7428 GCA_037379595.1 Acidobacteriota bacterium
GTACTGCTCCCCGTGGAAAACGAACCCAACGTCAAAGAGGACCTGCCCGGCGACATGCTCGAAGGAGTGGAGCTTCGTTACGTGAAGACCATCCAGAACGTCATCGATCTGGCGCTGCAAAAAAGCAATGCGCCGGCGGAAGTCCGCGCCTCCGCCCCCATGTCCGGCAAGAAGCGGACCACGAAGGTAGCCGTGTCATCCGCCCCGAAGGAATCGCTCTGAAGAAAGCGAGTGGCATGATCGATTATGACAGGGTCCTGCCCCATCTCTACATGGGCCCGTTTCTCGAATCCGCGCATGAGGTCGAGATGCTGCGAAGACACGCAGGCGTCACCGCCGTGCTGAATCTTCAGACCGACGAAGATATCTGGACGAACGAATTTTTCGGCGAACCGTTTGAGACTCTTTATGCCACCAGCGGCGTGAAGCTTTGCCGGGCTCCGGTCAGAGATTTTGACGCCATGGACCTTCAGCAAAGGCTCCCGGAATGCGTCGCGGCCTTGCGCCGCCTGCTCGAGGAAGGTGAGACGGTCTATCTCCATTGCACGGCGGGCATCAACCGGGCTCCGACGGTCGCCATCGCCTATCTCCACTGGTGCCTCGGCTGGGATCTTGATGATGCCGTGAAACACGTGGCCGAGTGCCGCAATAAATGCTCGCCCAATGTTGAAGCCATCCGCCTGGCCAACGGGCAGCCCGCAGGAGCGGCACCCGAGCCGGGCGGCGCACCCGGCAAGGCGGCCCTATAGCGTTGACGGCCGGCCTGGAGGGTCGCGCGGCCTTCAGCGCTTCTTCAGGGTCACACCAAGCCCGCGGCCCTGCAAGTAGAAGATGGTCTGCAGGTCAGGATTGGTGGTGACGGCGCGGACGTAGTCGGGCGCCATGTCGATGTTGTGGGCAAGGATGAGGCCGCCGGGCCGGACGAGCGGCAGGAGCTTAGTTAAGTAGTCTACATAACCGCTCTTATCCGCGTCGATAAAGGCCACGTCAATCGGCCCTTTCAGCTTCTCCACCGTCTGGTGAGCGTTCCCTTCAATCACTGTCACCCGGTCCGCCATCCCGGCTTCTTTGAAGTGCTGGCGGGCTTCGGTCGCCCGCTGGTGGTTGATCTCAAACGTCGTCAGGTGCCCGCCCGTCGTCTCGAGCGCCAGGCAGAACCAGAGCCCCGAATAGCCGGTCGAGGTGCCAATCTCGGCCACGCGCTTGGCGCCCACCGCTTCGGTCAGAATCCATAGCGCTTCGCCGTCCTCGCGGGGGACGCTGAGATACGTCTCGTGATTCTTCGCCATGCGGCTGATCTCAGCCAGAATCTTCTTCTCGGTTGGCGTCCTGGCCAGCGGCGGGTTCGCATACCGGCCCTGCTGGCAAACGGCCACGAGGGCTGTTCCAAGCAGAATGCCTGTGATGACGACCATTCGCTTCATTGCTGCTCGCATGTGCCACGCTCCTTCAGTCAGGCGTTCCTGGTTCCGCATTCGGTTGGGCGGCAGGAGAAACTCGCTTGCCGCGTGTGCCCGGGCGGATTCGCTGTTTTCAATCCAGCCGGGTCTGCATACACAGGTTCATCACCGGTGTGACCTCTTCAAACACGGCCATCATGGATTCCACCAGATCAACTCCGGTTGAGCTGCGGACTTCCTTTTCGTCCATCGCATAAAAGAGCTGGAAACCGGCCCAGTCGCCCGCGGGAGCCTTCCGAAGCGCCCGCGTGATTCCCGAGGCTCCCGCAAACCTGGCCTTGGAAAGGTAGACGGGATCCTGTTCCCAACTGCCCGCGCGAATCCTGAACCCTTCGCGCAGCACCAGCCGCTTCAGCTCCTTTTCCATGGGGCTTCCGGGCTTGAGCGCGCCAAGCAGCCGATGCCAATCCCAGTCGTCCGCAAGCCGGCAGGCGGGAAAGCCGCGCGGAGCCTTTACGTAGCCGCGCTCGACCTGCAGGCCGCACTTGAAGAGCCCTTCGCCCGTGTCCACCGAAAGGAAGAACTTCGAGCAGCCGAAACTGACGCGGCTGGAAAGGGGCTTCGCCTCGCGGTTGGCTCGCGGCAGATAACCAATCCAATGCCAGTAGACACCGCGCCCCCAGCGCTCCGTCACAAACGGCTGCCGGTAACGCGCTTCGAGCCCGAGCTTCAGGATTCGGGTGATGCGCTCGTTGTCCTCCAGGTTCCCGACATGAATCCCGCGCCGGAAGTCCAGATACTCCGGCCGAAACCCGATGGCCACGGTGGGAATGGCGTAAGACGGTTCCATAAGCACGCGGTTTTGTGGCATGGGAGAGCTCTCCCCAATTCTACAGCAAAAGGCAAGCTCTGTGGACCACTCCTTGAGGCTCCCAGAGTACAGAGTGGCAGCAGTCGGAGGCAAGAAAATGATGAGGCTTAAATGGGGCGACGGAGAGTAAGTCTTCAAGAAGGAACTCCGCCGGGTTCGTAAAGGCAGGCGGCGGGAAATGCTGCGTGTGATGGAATCCTCTTGGCAGGAGCCCGCACACCAGGAAGCATCTGCTGGCCACAGAAAACGTCGGAACGGTTCGCGCTAATGCTCGAGCGCCAGAGCCTGCGCCCCGGCGCCGACGTGCGCCCCGATGGCCAGGACGCGCAATACCTTCGCCCACCGGTGATGTCCGCTGTTTTCCAGTTTGCCGGCAAGATAGTTGACGCTGTAGGCGCTGGCACCGAGCGCGAAAAAGATGCTGGGGTTATGAGCAAAGGGGCGGACTATCGGGTTCGCCTCGTAGCACCGGCCGCCGCAATTCTGAAGCGCATGATAGGTTGTCGCTGCGTCAAACTCCGAGGCAAGGTAGACTCCAACGTCGAGCTTCGTCAGCTTGTGTGGCTTTTCAACTGCCCGCGCGGAAGTCGCCAGCGCCAGCACAGCTACGACCGTCATTAGATAAGAATGCTTCATCACAGGCACCTCCCCGACCACAGCTATCCCGATCCATCGAACGTGATCTCCCTCGCTCGCCAGCCGTTACAGGGCATAACTGTTTGCATGAATGCAGGTTGCGAACTGGAAGCACCTTCGAGGTCGCCCCTTCCCGATATGCTGGCGGCTGGAATCTTTGCGCCCTGCATTGCGGACTCATTGCCCGGCCGCATGAACAAAGGATCCGGCAGGGAGAATCCGATCAGCATGCATAACCCTTCACTGGCAGGTCCGACCGAAGAGAGCAATTCTGGAGAAGATCTTCCACGACTACGAGAACACGATCTTCCCCCTGCTGCGGGGCAATGCGCGCCATGGTGATGTGCACGGGCCGCTCTCCTGCCAGACCAACTCGGATGAATGCGTTAAAACAGCAGCTTGCTGCAGGGTCAGATTGCCCCAAAAGACTCCTGGCCCAGTCTTCAAGGCCCTCCGCCGGCATGACATCCTGGATCTTCCATCCAAGGACTTCCTCCGGCTCGTGAAGCATGCTCTGGAGGTAGGTCCGATTAGCAAAACGGACCCGCAAGTCCGGAGAGACAATCAACATTCCTGCGGGCGCGTCGTCGCCAGGCTCAGCAGCGCCCTTCACCAGCCCGGAACTGGGCCCTTCAGCCCGTATCTGCTTTTCCAGACTTTTTGC
>JARRJI010000355.1:0-8041 GCA_037379595.1 Acidobacteriota bacterium
GCGGTACCCGTAAGGATGGTAATAGCCATACCCGCCCGCAAACACGCTCATACTCCCGAACACAAGCAACGCTGCCAAGAATAGCTTCTTCATAAGCCAACCGTCACATTTGACGCTCCAAACCGGCCTTTATTCGGCAATTCCATTTTACCATCGGTGATAATCTGGGTAAATGCCCCGACGGGGGCAACTTAAATCGACGCAATCCTCAGGACGCTCGGGCATCTAATCGCTCGCCTTGGGGTCGGCCACGTTGCTGCGACTGCTCTCAGCTCAGTCGCGCTCCGAAGGGCGGCGCGGCTGCAGGGCACCGATGATAAGAGGTTGCTTCGCCTCTGCCCGGAGGTTCAAATATGCATGTGATCGCAAAACGCGTTATTCCCTGCCTGGACGTCCATGCGGGCCAGGTGACCCGCGGCGTCCAGTTCGGCAAAGCGGAGGCGGGTGAACTCCGCAACGTCGGCGATCCGGTCGAGCTGGCCCTTCGCTACAACGAACAAGGTGCCGACGAAATGGTCTTCTTCGACATCACCGCCAGCGCACACGGGCGGGCGACGATGGTGGACGTCATCGAGCGCGCGGCGGACCAATGCTTCATGCCGCTCACCGTCGGCGGCGGCCTGCGGTCGGTTGAAGATATGCATACCATGCTCCGGGCCGGCGCGGACAAGATCAGCATCAACTCCTCTGCTCTGGCCAATCCCGACCTCATCCGCGCCGGGGCCCAGAAATTCGGCAGCCAATGCATCGTGGTGTCCATCGACGCGAAAAAAGTCGCCCCCGACAAATGGGAAGTCTTCTCGCATGGGGGCCGCAAGCCGACAGGGCTGGACGCAGTGGAATGGGCGCAAAAGGCGGTCGGGCTCGGCGCAGGAGAAATCGTGCTGAACAGCATCGACGCCGACGGCACCAAAGCCGGGTTCGACCTGGTGATAACGCGGCGTATCAGCGAATCGGTCGGCGTCCCTGTGGTCGCAAGCGGCGGCGCGGGGAGGCTCGAGCATATGGCTGAAGTGCTGCTTGAAGGAAGGGCGGACGCGGTGTTGGCGGCCAGCATCTTCCATTTTGGCGAATATACCGTCGGAGACGTCAAACACTTTCTCGCGAAGCAAGGTATTCCCGTTCGCCTGTAAGGCTGCCTCGTCGAAAAACAGTGGGCAGAGGGAGGTTCAGGTTCAGATCGTTTGAAAGACTCCTGCAGTTGCTCGCTTCGCCTCACGCTCGCGCAGGGGTTGGCCCGCTCTACCCGTCGGCTCCTTAGGTTTCCCGGCGGCAGGATGCCTCACTCCGCGCGCGCCTATGCGACCCTGCCCCACTTGCTGAAATGCCGAGCATAGGGCAGCTTCAATCCAATATCGCGCCTCACCGGGTGAGCGCCTTGAACAGTGCCCGATTGTTTCCATGAGCGCTCATACTCGAGAGATCCTCGCTGCGGTTATATTCTGCCTCACCTATACGCTTATCGGCGGGCGGCGGCTGAAGATCCTGCCGTTGAACCGGCCGGCGGCCACTCTGCTGGGCTCGGTGCTGATGGTTGGGTGCGGCGTGCTGACACCGCAACAGGCCTATCGCGCGGTGGACTACGATACGCTGGTTTTGTTGCTGGGGATGATGCTCCTGGCGGCGCATCTGAGCCTGGCCAGCTTTTTCGAGTGGGGGGCTGAATCAAACCGGTTTGATCGACCAGCTTTTCACGGAAGTCCAGAGCCTCTTTGGCGCCAGCCGGATTAGCCAGGCCTGGAATCTCGCCTGGTTCTCGATCCTGGGATCCAATATCTTCTCCAACGTGCCGTTCGTGCTGGTTGCCGGCAATTGGATCGACCACTTCACCCAGCCCGAACTGATGTGGAAGGTCATGGCCCTGGCCACCACCTTCGCCGGCAACCTCACCATCCTGGGCTCGGTAGCGAACATCATCGTGGTGGAATCCGCCCGCCAGCACGTGGAAGTGGGTTTCTGGGACTACGCGCGGTATGGTATCCCGGTGACGGTCCTGACCACGGTTGTGGGCATACTCTGCCTGCTGTTGCTGGGATAATCTGCCAAAGCGATTGGTTGCATTTGGGCCGGGGTCGGGGTTACATTCCTCGGCAAAATTGATGCGTAAAGAAGAGACGTAATGCAGTAACGGAGCGCTGGAACAGGAACACGCCGGTCGGGAGGCCGGTTTGCCTCCTCCAGAGCTCCCTGACTCCAGTACTTCATTTCCGCCCATGAGCTTTTTCGACAAATTGAAATTCGACGCGAACGGTCTGATCCCGGCCATCATCCAGGAACGCGAGACCGGCCGGGTGCTGATGATGGCCTGGATGAACCGGGCTTCGCTCGAGAAAACGATCGAGAGTGGCAAGACCCATTTCTGGAGCCGTTCGCGCCAGAAATTCTGGATGAAAGGCGAATCCAGCGGACATACCCAGACGGTCAGGGACATCGCGTTTGACTGCGATGGTGACACGCTGTTGATCCAGGTGGATCAGATCGGCGCCGCCTGTCACGAGGGTTACCAGTCCTGCTTCTTCCGCTCCGTCCAGAACCGGGGGGCGGATTTTAAAATCACGGAACCTCAACTCGAGACGCCCGAGCAAATCTACGGCAAGAAGTGAGGCAGCGTGAACGGCGAGTGGAAATTTCGATCCCAACAAGCGACACCGCGAGATTTTGCATTTTGCATTTTGCATTTTGCATTTTGCCTTCTCCCACTGAGTTATGGATGAATTTGTTTCCTTTGGCAGCCGGGCCTACGCGACGTGTTTCCTGGTGCTGTTGTTGGGCCGGGGCATGGATTTCCTGAGCACGTGGGTGGCGACACCGAATCTGGTTCTGGAGGGAAACCCGATCGCCAAGAGGCTCGGCTGGCACTGGGGGATCCTGTTGAACCTGGCCGTGTGCGTCCTCCTTTCGTTCTGGCCCGTGTCGGCCATCGCCGTCAGCACGACCAGCGTGCTCGTCGCCGCCCGCAATTTTCAGTCCGCCTGGCTGATGCGTTCGCTTGGAGAGGAGGTCTATCGGGACTGGCATGTGGCCCGCATCCAGGAGACCCGCGTCACTCTGTACCTCTTCTGCCTGGCGGGAAACACGCTGCTCACGGCGGCGGTTGGCGGCGCGGTGATTCTGTTCAGCGGCCGGTTGCTGGTGCCGTTTGCGATCGGCCTTGGCATCATCGCCTATGCGGTCGCCGTGGCTTTCTACACGCTGCTGGCCACCTGGCGGCTGCGGCGGTCGGGACTTCAGCCCCGCCGGCGGCTGGACCCGGTGCGGCACGAATACCAGGGCGATGAAGCCCTGTCGCGCCTGAACAGGATCGAGTACTGATTCCGTCTTTGAGATTTACTCGCACCGGTTCGATACTTAATACTTCGCTCGGCAACGAATCGCGGGCTTCCTTACTGAATGTAAATGTATTCACCCGGACTTGACGAGTTTCTGAAGCTGGCTGCCCGAGGGAACCTGGTTCCCGTCACGCGCCGGCTGCTGGCGGACATTGAAACGCCGCTCTCGGCCTATCGCAAAATCCGCGGGCCGGGCGAATCCTTCCTGTTCGAATCCGTCGAAGGCGGCGAACACCTGGGCCGCTACTCGTTTGTCGGCTGCAATCCACGGGCCGTCATCCGGCAGGACGGCTCCCGGGTTGTGGTCGAGGAAAACGGCCGGGTGACCGGCAGCTTCTCCACCGTTGCCTCTCCGGAGAACGGATCCGACGGCCCCGCCCCGCGGCTGGATGTCGTCCGGCACCCCGGTCCTGTACTTCCTGATCGCCGATCAGCTCCTGATCTTCGATCGCGTGGCGCAAACGCTCACGATTCTGGTCAACGCGGTCCTTGACGAAGCGGCCACTCCCGCCGAGGCGTACGAGGAGGCCGTCGCGGAGATCGATCGCCTGGTTGCCCTGCTCGAACAACCGAGCGAACATCACCCGGTCACTCTCCCCACGGAAGTGCCTTCGGCCGCCTGCCAATCGAATGTGCCGAAAGAAAAATTCTCCGCCAACGTCCTCAAAGCCAAAGAATACATCACGGCGGGCGACATCATCCAGGTGGTGGGATCGCAGCGTTTCTCCATCCCGGTCCAGGCCTCGCCGCTCGATATCTACCGGGCGGCACGCTCCGTCAATCCTTCGCCTTACATGTTCCTGCTCGAGCTGGGCGCCTTTTCGCTCGTGGGCGCTTCGCCGGAGATCCATGTCCGCTGCGAGGATCGCACCGTCGAGATCCGCCCCATCGCCGGCACCCGGCGCCGCGGCGGGAGCCCGGAAGAGGATGCGACGCTGGAAAAGGAATTGCTGGCCGATCCCAAGGAACGCGCCGAACACGTGATGCTGGTGGACCTGGCGCGCAACGACCTGGGGCGGGTTTGCGATTACGGCACGGTGCAGGTGAAGGATTTGATGATCATCGAGCGCTACAGCCACGTGATGCACATCGTCTCCCAGGTCGAAGGTCGCCTCGCGGAAGGCAGGACGCCGTACGACCTGATGCGCGCCACTTTCCCGGCGGGCACACTCAGCGGCGCGCCCAAGATTCGCGCGATGCAGATCATCTCCGAATTGGAGCAGACGACGCGCGGTCCGTACGGCGGTTGCGTGGGGTACTTTTCCTTCAACGGCAACCTCGATTGCTGCATCACGATCCGCACGGCCTTGATCCAGCAGCACACCGCCTACGTCCAGGCGGGCGGCGGCTGGGTAAACGATTCGACGCCGGAAGCCGAATACCAGGAGACCGTCAACAAAGCCAAAGCCATGCTCGCCGCCGTCGCCCTGGCGGAAGGCTTCGCCCGAGGATGAAGACCTTTGCCGAGTTGAATTTCCCCGGCCGGTTGATCGCGGTTGAAGGGCTGGACGGCTCCGGCAAGTCCACGCAAATCTACCTGCTCAAGCGCTGGCTCGAAGCCGAGGGGGTTCGCGTCTATTTCAGCGAATGGAATTCGTCGGAGCTGGTGAAGTCAGCCACCAGCAAAGGCAAGAAACGCGAATTGCTGACGCCCACCACTTTCAGCCTGATTCACGCCACCGACTTCGCCGACCGCTATGAACGGCACCTGCTGCCGCTGCTGCGGGCGGGCTACATCGTCCTTTGCGACCGTTACATTTTCACCGCGTTCGGCCGGGATATCGTGCGCGGTTGCCCGCCCGCCTGGGTGCGCGGCATCTACAGTTTCGCCGCGCTGCCGGATCTGACATTCTTCTTCAAGGCGGACCTCGAGGTGTCGCTGAACCGCATCCTGGAGGGGCGGCCCAAGCTGAAGTTTTTTGAAGCCGGCATGGACCTGCGTCTTTCGAGCGATCCCTACGAGAGTTTCCGCATGTTCCAGGGCCGCATCCTGGAGCAATACCTGGCGATGAGCAGGACGGTTCGGGGCGTTCGACCCAGATCGCCCGGCTGGTCGAGTGGCTGGAGACAACCGGACATGCCACCGTGCAGGTGGGGCTGAAACGTTCCACCCTGGTCAGCGAAGAACTGGAGCGGGCCCAGGATGGAAACATCCTGAGCCGGACGACGCTGAGCCTGTTTTACGCCACGGATTTTGCCGACCAGCTGGAGAACATCATTCTGCCGGCTCTCAAGGCCGGGTTTATTGTGCTGGCCGACCGCTACATTTATACGTTGATGGCCCGCGATATGGTGCGGGGCATGGACGAAACCTGGCTGAGGAATCTCTACGGCATCGCGCTGGAACCGGACACGGTGTTTTACCTGGCGGTCGAGGCGGAGGAACTGGTGCAGCGGAATCTCGCCAAGAACGCCACGCTGGATTACTGGGAAAGCGGCATGGACCTGGGATTCTCGCGCGACATGTTCGACAGCTACGTCCAATACCAGACTTCGATGCAGGCCGCCTTCCGGCAGCTGCAGAAGAGCTATGGGTTCACCATCGTGGACGGCAACCGATCGGTCGATGCCGTCACCCGGGAACTCCGGAAAAAGATCGGCGCCGTGCTGGTGGCGAAGTCAGCGGTGAAATAGGAGTTGTGCCGGCTCAGCCCAGCCACTGCGGGTTCCGCGAAGTGCCATCAAATCCGGTGGTGGTCTTGAAGGGTTCGAATCGGCCGGTGGCTGCGGACTTGGCGGTGCGGGCGAGCAGGGCGGAAACTTGAGCCTCCGACATCGGCTCGAAGGTTCGCGCCGCTTTCAATGCCTGATCGAGGATGCTCATCCGATCGATGCCCGTGATCACCGTGGAAGTCGGCAGTGTCATGGCGTAATGCAGGCACTCAATGGCGGTGACCTCGTTGCTTCGAAGAATGATCCCGCTGCCCAACGGTTTCATGCCCAGCACACCGATCTGATCCCTGACCAGAACTGGAACGACCTGTTTTTCAAAGCTGTGGAAGTGGGCGTCCATGACGTTGAGCGGCATCTGAACGGCGTCAAAGCGGAATTTGTGATCGGCAGCCACGGCGAGCATGTGGAGGTGGGGGATATGGGCTTCAATACCTCCGCCAAAATTCGCTTGAGACTTTCGTCGAGTTGTCTCGCGGCCGCCTCCCGGGTCCGGCCGTCGATCTTCGTCATCAGGAAAACCTTGTCGCGGTAACCGTCCCGCAAAGCTTTTCCCATCCGGACTTCGCTGTCGCCGCCGTGATAGTCCCAGCAGTTGTCCATGAAATTGATGCCGCGATCGATGGCGCTGCGGATGAGCCGGATGCCCTCCTGCTCCGTGGCCTGTTCGGTGGGCGGCTGGCCAATATGGTAACCGCCAAGCCCGATGGCCGACACCTTCTCCCCCGTTCGCCCCAGCGTCCGGTAGGGCATTCCCTCTCTGGCGTCGGCCGCCCAGAGTTGAGGGCCCGCACTCACCGCCACCCCGGTGGCGAGCGTCAGTTTCAGGAATTCCCGTCGAGTGACGGTACCGCCAATCGTCTCGTGCTGATCGTGTGGCTCGAATGAATCTTGCATAATTCGGTCTTCCGGAGACAATGAATCAACCATACCCCAAATGCCCGGCGAGGCAACGCCGGGGTTCAAGCCAACCCCAGGTTCTTTAGAATACGCACCGGGGAATAGGACTTGTTCAAAGTGTAAAGGTGAATTCCGGGCGCACCTGAGCAGAGCAAATCCTCGCACTGCCTCGTGGCATACTCGATGCCGAACTCCCTGACGGCCGCGTCGTCCTCGCCCAACTCCTGGAGCTTCGCGGAAAGGGCGGGAGGAATCCGCGCGCCGCAAAGGGTGGTGAAGCGTTTGATCTGGGCGCCGCTGAGGATGGGGATGATGCCGGGCACCAGCGGGACTTTCACTCCGAGCTTCCCGGTCAGGTGATCCCGGAACTCATAGAAATCCGCGTTGTCGAAGAAAAGCTGGGTGATGACGAAGTCGGCTCCGGCGGAGACCTTCGCATTCAGATGCTGCCAATCGACGTACTTTCCTTCCTTGCAGGCGATGTGACCTTCGGGAAAGCCCGCGACGCCGACGCAGAAATCATCGAATTCCTTGATGAAGGCGACCAGCTGGCTGGAGAACTCGAAGCCGCCCGGGGTCGGTTCAAAATCGCCTCCGCCCGGTGGATCCCCCCGCAGAGCCAGGACGTTTCGCACGCCCAGGTCGCGGATCTGCCCGAGCAGCGCGCGGACTTGCTCCCGGGTGGCACACACGCAGGTCAGGTGCGCCACTGCGGTCAGCCCATGACGACGCTGAATCGACTCGACGATCGCCAGCGTCTTGTCCCGGGTGCTGCCGCCGGCGCCGTAGGTAACCGAGCAGTAATCCGGCTTCGTAGCCAGCAGCGTCGGGAGGGTCTTTTCGATCAGGTTGCGAGTGCCTTCATCCGTCTTCGGGGGAAAGAACTCGAAGGAAATCACCGGCCTGCCCGCGGCGCTTTTCGCCGCGTAGATGTCTCGCACTAAGTGCATTGATCGCCGGAGTGTGCCTGAGCCCTGGACCGATTCCAAGCACTCTTGTCCTTCTTGGCCTTCTTGTCCTTCGGACACAAGCCAACAGCCCGGCGCCGCCTTCGTCGGTTGTTCTTATGGTTGGGCCCGGGCTCAGCTCACAACGTTCTGAGGATTGCCGTTCAGGAAAGAGCGGACGTTTTCGAGAGCCAC
>JARRJI010000356.1:0-9288 GCA_037379595.1 Acidobacteriota bacterium
TACTGCTGCTTGCCGGCGGCTGCGACGGCATTCACATAACGGGCCACGTACCAGGCGCTGAAGGCCTCTGGTGCCAGGTCGCCAAAAACGTCTTGCCACTTTCCAGAGCGAGCAAAGTGCTTTGACGCCCAGGCCGATTCGAGTGCCGGCATCAGGTGGCCGCGATGGGCCTCCAGATAGGTCATCAGAGTTGCAGGGACCTGGGATTCATACTCAGTGTTGGCCTGAGGTGAATAATCGCGGTCGGTTCCCAACAACCCCGTTTCATTCTCCACCTGCATCATGATGACCGTCCGCTCAGATTCATCCACACTCTTGATGTGTTGCATAACGGCCGCAAATGCTTTTTCGTCTGCCTCGCGCGCCGCAGCGCAAAGTGGAGAAATGACATCGATGGGCTGCCCGGCTTCATTTCGGACCCGGAAGTATTTCGCGGGGTCCGTTTTGATCCACGGCGGAGTGTAGGTCATAGCGCCGTTCTTCCAGGTGCCAAACCACAGCAGTACCAGGTGCAAGCCATGCTGGCGGGCGCCCTCAATGATGCTGTCAATCAGGTGAAAATCGAAGTGGCCCGGCTGGGGTTCGACAAGCTCCCAGTAAAGGGGAACTTCCGCCGTGTTGGCGTGCATTGCTACGAGCGACCGCCAGACCGGCTCAAGGTCTTTCGGATTGGAAGCGCTCGAATTGTGCGCCTGCCCGCCCAGCATCAGAAAAGGTTTGCCGTTCACCAGCAACTGGTAGCGGAATCCCGTATGGACAAGCTGCGGGATAGGTGGAGCGCTTTGCGCTGCAAGTGAACCAGCGAACGTCGCCCACGCCAGAAGCACCGTCGCACAAAATGACGTTTTTAGCATTGATTCCTTCACTGTCGCCTCCTGCTTAAATGAGTCTCCTCGCTGTTGCTTCTGCTTTCTGGTCAGCGATTCCTGCAACGAAGTACTGCCAGCCTCGGCCAGGCCGACGTAGGATTTTACATCGGAAATCAAGAGATGCCAGACTTTTGTGGCAGCTTCGCGGCAACTGGGCTGACGCTCAGGTTGCTCTCTGAGTATTCGTTTTGATAAACGTAACGATTCAATCTGGAGAAAGGGAATATAATCGTCAGCGGCGTGGGGACTCTTGCTACAGGTCGTGCAGCGAGAATGGGATCTCAACCGGGTATTGCGGAGGCAGTTCATCACTCGTGAAGGCTATCCATTCAAACCAGTTCTAAGGGCAGGGAATTTGTGCCCGCTTCCGAGTGAGTGTGAGAGAACAAAACGCAACGCGGTGAACGTATAGATTCTAATTAGAATGCGTCCAACGAGTTTTGAAAATTGAGGAGGCCAGAAAAAATGTCTTCATCAGGAGAGCGTGACCGGGCTGATAAAGTGCTCGGTATGGATCAAAGGATATGCCGCCGTGATTTCTTGAACTCGACGCTGCTGGCGTCGGGCAGCCTCCTTCTCGGTTCCTTAAGCCCGAAGCAACTCTTGGCGGAGAATGATTGGACGGGATTTGGTGGCGTGGGGGATTACTCCCATTCAAACGGAAACACTTTTGAAGTGATGACTGCCGGCCATCAGATCCGCAACGGTACGTTTGACTCGCTTCCGCCGGACACCATCGATACGGGCGAGGTCTTCGATTGTGTTGTTGTCGGCGGAGGGATCAGCGGACTCGCGGCGGCGCTCTTTTTCAAGAAGTATGCGGGTCCTCATCTCACTTCGCTTGTCCTTGAGGATCATCCGGTCTTCGGCGGCGAGGCGAAGCGCAACGAGTTCATCGTGGATGGCAATAGAATCATGGGACCCCAGGGTTCAGACCACTTTCAGTTCCCCTATCCGCACAGTTTTATTGCCAGGTTCTACGATCTGATTGGAATGGATTGGCACGACTTCAAATACCAAACCTGGAAGAGTTCCTCTCCTGAGATTCCGCTGGGCACAAGCTTCGAAGATATGCAATCGCCTTATGGATTCTACTTCGGAGCCAAGTTTGGCCAGAAGGCGGGGATGTGGCTGATCGATCCGTGGAAGAAGAAGCTGAAAGGCGCGCCGATCCCGGCCTCAATGCGCTCTGAGCTCCTCAACTACAATCAACGGCGACGGCGTGGCCTGCCGTTCGCTTATCCCGGCGACGAAAAATCGCGGCAACTGGATAGCGTCACCATCAAGCAACACTTGATGGAGACTTACGGGCTGAGCAACGCGACCATCGAAACGTTCATGGCAGACGAGGGCGGTGGGTTCGGGGCCGGGCCGGACGTTCTTTCTGCGTACTGTCTGTATGCTTTTGACACCCTGCCCGTTGTGAACGAACAATCGTACGCCTTTCCTGGAGGTAATGCGGGGGTTGCGCGCCAGATCGTGAAAACTCTCATTCCGCAGTCTATCGCCGGCCCACGCACGCTCGGGGCGGTTTGCCGGAATAGGATTGATTTTTCAGCGCTCGACCGGCCGGGCCAGCCCGCCCGGATTCGCCTGGGTAGCACAGTGGTGTGGGTGAAGCACGATGGGGACGCCGCTTCCTCGAATACCGTAACCGTTGCTTATACACGGGGCGGCAAGGTTTATCGTCTTAGGGCACGTTCGGTTGTGATGGCCGGAGGGTGCTGGACCTCGAAACTGATCGTGCGCGACCTGCCCGATCCGCAGAGGCAGGCATACGGCCAGTTTTACCGTTCGCCCTGCATGATGGCCAACATCGCCGTGCGCAACTGGCGGTTCCTGTACAAGCTGGGAATTTCGGGTTGCCAATGGTTCGAAGGGCTGGGCAGCTTTACCGCAGTCCGAAAGGTTCCGACATTCTCGACGGATAACAAAACCATCGGCCCGGATTCCCCTGTTGTTCTTACCCTGAAAGTTCTTTTCCCTCATCCCGGCCGGTCGCTTCAGGAACAGGGCAACATGGGTCGGGGCGAACTTCTCTCGACCTCATTCCGGGATTATGAGCATCAGATTCGCGAGCAATTGACGGAGATGTTCTCGCGTTCTGGCTTTAATCCTCGCCGGGACATTGCAGGGATTGTTCTCAACCGATGGGGACATGCCTACGTGAGCCCACAGCCGGGATTCTTTTTCGGCAAGGACGGGAAACCTGCTCCTCGCAAGGCCCTCCGTTCCGCACCCTTTGGACGAATTGCTTTTGCCAATACCGATCTTTCCGGTGCGCCCGATCACCGCACCGCAATCATGGAAGCGCATCGTGCGGTAAGCCAACTCCTGAACCAGGTAGTGAAGGCCTAGGGATGGAATTTGAAGGATGCAATGCACACCCATGCAAGGCTGAGCAAAGTCAACAGTCGCCGCATGTTTAGAACCAGCCTTGGTATTGTCGCAGACCTAACCTCAGGTTATGTTCATCGAATTATTTGTGATATCATCCGTGCCTATCCTCAAGAGCGAGCACGCCATTTCATCTTTCGGAGTCTCCATTATGCGTAAATTCACATTCGCCTTCCTTGCTGTGGTCCTCTTATCCTCGACAGCCGCAGCAAAGACCGTAATTTTTTGGCAGCCCGGTTTCCCCACAGTAGAAAGCCAGCCAGTTCCGCGCGAGGTGCTTCAAGAAGCTCTGCGTTCGCTTCAGCCATCCTTCGCTGATTTGAAAACGCTGAAGCAGCCTGGCACACTGGACGGCGCAAATCTACTGGTTCTTCCTTATGGTTCGGCAGTCCCCGCCGGTGCCTGGCAATCCATCCGGGCCAATTGCACCCTCAGCGCGCGTATGTCCTCGCCATGGGATATGGCCGGGGCGTCTATCGCGGAATGGGCTATCTGTTGAACGACAAATCCGAGCGGGTGGCTGCTCCGGTTACCAGTGAGGATTTCCTTGGCTTGCGGCCAGAGAGGCTTGCGGCCTTGCGCGGCGATCGTTGTGTTTACCTGAATTTTGATCCGAGCCCAGGCTTCTGGTCTTCCGCTGACGGCACCTCCCTGATCCGAAACTCTGCCGAATACGCCAGCCGGGGCGCGACTCTGCTGTGGGTCGATATGCGCGACGCAACAATTGTCCCGGGTGAGGCCCCCGAGGCCGTCGTTTACTTCCGAAATATCCTTCGCCAAAGGAAGGGTGTCACCCAGCAAGCTTTGGTCAACCTGACGCTTTTCAGTGGGTCCAAACCTCTTGCCACAAAGGAAGTTCAGTGCGACGGTGGCGATACGGGAACTGATGTCACGTTTCCCCTTGATCACCTCAGTCCCGGTCTCTACCGTATTCAAGCGCAATATAAGGATGCGACCGGGAAAGCATGGCAGGCCTACGAAACCGGATTCTGGTCACAAGATAAAAAGCTTTTGCATTCCGGTGTTGCCCTGACCAGCGGAAAGTCCACGCTGCTTGCAGACGGCAAACCGTTCCTTCCTGTGGGGACGAATTACTTTTCAACGGACCCATATTCGAGAGGATATTCCGACGGGAATGCCTATGTGTGGAACCGCGACTTTGCGGAGATGGAGAGACGCGGTATTTCTTTTGTTCGGACGGGAGTCTGGATGAACCAGGCAAACTTCATCAATCCACTACCGGATGAAGTGAATGAAAGATTTCTGCGAGGCGTGGAGGCCTACCTTCTTTCTGCAGCGGCTCATCATATTCAGATCAACTTTACCCTCTGCGCTTTTGATCCGCAGACCGTTCGCCGTTATCCGGGCGAAACTTCGCTCATTCGGGGCCCCGGAACGAATCCTTACACTGATCCTGTAGCTATCCGGGCAGAGCAGAATTATTTCCTTTCGATCGTTTCCCGCTTCAAAGACGTGCCCTTCCTCAGTTGGGATTTGATCAACGAACCCAGCTTTTCCAATCCTGAAAAGCTTTGGATCGGAAACGTTCCGAATGCCGATCCCACCGAAATGGCGACGTGGAACAAGTGGCTGGAAAAACGCTACGGTACCATTCAGAGACTGGCCCAGGCGTGGGAAACGACGCCGGGATCTCTCGCGGAGTTTGGTCACATCCCGCTGCCGAAACTGCGGGACCTGAAACTCTCGCGCAGCGGAGACACGAACCAGGTGCGAGCCTTTGATTACAACTTATTCGCGCAGGATATGTTCGACAATTGGACACACCAGATGGTTGCAGTCATTCGTGCAACAGGTTCAAAACAACTCGTGGATGTGGGTCAGGATGAAGGCGGTGTCCTCAACCGGCTTCTTGACCAGTTCTTCGGTGGAGCAGGCGTTGATTTTACCGTCGTTCACACCTATTGGCACGACGATGCCCTCTTGTGGGATTCCATTGCGGCAAAACGGCAGGGGCTTCCAAGCTTTGTGGGAGAGACCGGCATCCAACCCGTGTGGCGCATGGACAACGGCTGGCGATGGGATGAAGTCACCGGCCTGGGTCTGATGGAGCGAAAGTTTGCTCTTGGGTTTGCCGACGGCGATACCGGCGCCTTGCAATGGGCATGGGAAAACGGAGACACTTTCGGCATCAAGCGGAGTGACGGGGCCGACAAGCTGTGGGAAGATGCGCTCAGCGGCGTTGCGCAGTTTGCCCGGAAGGCAGCTCCTTACGCTCAACATGAGCAGCCGCCGGAAGTGGCGATCGTGCTGCCTCAGTCGCTGCAACTCTCAGTCCTGAACTCCTACGCGGTCGAAGCACAGCAGAATGCGGTGCGGGCTCTCTACCAATATGCGCGAGGGTCAGCTTATGCCGTAGGTGAGTACCAGATCCAGTTGCTGGGAAATCCTAAACTCATCATCATCCCCTCGCCACGAACCTTCAGTGATCACGCCTGGCAGGCCATCATGGACAAGGTTCGCGCGGGAGCAACTCTCCTGATCTCCGGGCGGTTTGATGAGGGACCTCATTTCCATCCCACCCGCCGGCAGGACTCCGTTGGCATAAATTACACTCCGGGTTTTCTCGCCGAACGCATCGCGCACGTTAAATGGCCTGGGGGTAGCACCGGGCTGATTTATGGAGGCGAGAAAACGAACTACCTTGAACGCGGAGTGCTGCCTTCAGGCAAGACCTTTATGGAGCAAAGCGTCGGAGCCGGCAGGATTCTCTACTTCGCTCTGCCGATTGAAATGAATGACAGCCTCAAAGCCATCGGCGAGATCTACAGCTTTGCTCTCAAGACAGCGGATGTTAAGCCTGCTTACTCCACTAGCTGCGATGACCCGGGAATTTTGATCTGCCCAAGCCGCTACGGCTCAGCGACGCTTTATGTTCTGACGTCGGAGGACGCCACCGCCCGGTCTTTTTCGTTCCGGGACGGAGCAAGCGGAAAGGAAATCCAAGCGCCCCGCGCTTAACGAACTGCCGGGGATGCGATTGCAAAGTTGCGCCTGTCCGATTCATCTTTTGGATTCCATTGTGCCCGAGTCCGCCAGACTGCTTTCGGCTGAAAAACAAGCTTTTACAAGTACCCCAAAGGAGGTCGTAGTTTATGGATAGAAGGAAATTCTTAGGCTCGCTTTCCGTGCTCTCGGCAGGAGCAGTTCCAAAGCTGCTGAAAGGCCAGGCCGGACCTCCAACCACAGATCCGGTCGAGAAGGATATTCCTTCTCACTCGCCGACGATCGCTTTGAACCATCTCGGCTTCCGGCCGCGTGTCGGGCGCAAAGTACTCCTGGTCCGCGCCGTGACCGGGCATCAGCCACGAGTGTTTACTTTGCGCGACATCGTTGATGAAAGCTTTCACTTCACGCGGGAATTGGAGTTGAAGAAGGGGGATTTGGGCGCCTGTCTCACGGCTGATTTCACCGGTCTCGACCGGCCGGCGATTTATCAGATCAACGTGGGCAACGAAGGTTCGGTGCCGTTCTTCATCCGCGAAGACGTGTGGCGCCGGACACTTCCGAAGTCCGTAGGTTACTACCGATATCAGCGCTGCGGAGTGGATGTTCCCGGCGTGCATCCCATTTGCCATCTGGACGACGCGCGGCGACGGGATAATGGGGAGCACGTCAATGAGATTGGAGGGTGGCATGATGCCGGCGACCTTCGCAAATGGATGGACCCGACCATGCTCAACGCCATCGCCCTGCTTAATCTGGTCCGCAACATTCCAAGCCCGCAGCCGGGCGATGTGACGCACGAGTATATTCTCGATGAAGTAAGGTATGGAAATCGCTACTTCCTGAAGATGCAGGATACGGACGGCAGGGTCTGGCATGACGTGGCCGGCGGTGTGAACGGGGACAACAGCGACAATCATTGGACCGATAACCTTGTGGGCACCTCGGATGACCGGTATATCAACGTCACCAAGCTGGAGCATATTTCGGCCATGTTCTCCACGGTCCAGGCCCTGGTGAGCCAGCTTTATGCGCCATCCGATTCGGCTTATGCGAGCTTATGCCTGAGGGCAGGGGTGCGAGCGTGGAAGGGTTCGGCGCGCAAAGGGTCCACGTTGGACTATGCCTGGTGGTGCCTGGCGGCGTGCGAGCTTTACCGGGCCACGAAGCAGCAGGAGTACCGTACGGCGGCATTGAGTCTGGGAAGGGAATTGATGGCCCGGCAGGCAACAACGTACATGGCGGACCAACGCCAGATTCGCGGATACTGGACGGACCAGGAAAAGGCATCTGCCGGCACCGCCTCGATTTCCGCCCCTGTCCCTTATTTCAGCCTTGCATATCCCGCCATGCCTGCATATGTCCTGCTGGAACTCTATGAGGCTTTCCCGGATGCCGAAGATCGTCGTAAATGGAAAGATACGCTGACCTATCGTTATTTCATGCCCGTCCGTAAGCAATGGTTCTGGCAAGGCATTGACTCCAACCTGGAAAACAACGCCTTGATGGCAGCCCGCTTTGCCCTGGTTGCCAAGGACGACCCTAATGGTGGGAAGCAATATGCCGACCTGGCATACCGCCAACTGGAGTGGGTGACAGGCGCAAATCCCTTTGGAGCCTGCCTGATGACGGGTGAGGGAATGCGCAATCCCTATCCGCATTCAAGGTTCGTGGGCCTTATTCCCGGCGGCATTATGAATGGGATTGCGGGGAACGCCGAGGACGAGCCGGTACTCGACGAAGACTACAAATTCATCTGGCGCACCAATGAATATTGGAGTCCTCACGTGGCTTACTATTTGTGGACCGTCTCAACCCTGGAGAACTTCACTTAGACACTTCGGGGGGATGCCGACGAATCGGAACAGGGCACCCGGTGTCAGCCTTGTGCCCCATGTCACCGGCGTTCATTGCCGTTCGAGTGGTCACCGTCGCTTTGGGCCGTCCCAGCTCCCTGAGGTTCTGTCGCGATACCGCTGGGCCGTGGAGCCGGAACCGAAAAAAGAAGCTGTTTAATGCCGGTCTGCGTCGGCTGCGACGTTCCCTTGGCCCCTTGAGTGTGCTGTTTGATTCGCAGCACTTCCTTCAACTCCGCAATCGACTTGTCCCTTTGGTGCATTGCCCGGTAGGATGCACTCAGCGCTTCGTGTGCCTCCACCATATCGGGCCAAAGTTGGATAGCCTTTTTCAGGTGCACAAGTGCGTTCGGATAATCTTTTCTGGCATTATCAATTCTTCCGGCCAGCGACTGCGTGTAAGGATCGTCAGGGTTGATCTGCAGTGACTTTTGAATGGCCTGGTAGGCTGACTCAGGGTCTGGGGGAATACCTTCCATGTCCGCCAAAGCGAGATCGTAATAGGCAAGCGGGCTGCGAATTCCGAGCGCAATCGCAGTTTCCAGCAATGGTTTGGCTTCGCCTGTCTTGGCCAGACCGACCAGGATAATCGCGTGGATCATATAGGCGAGGCCCCATTCCGGCCAACGCCCTTCGATTTGGCCCAAGATCTTCTCTGACTTCCATTCCTGATGGACAATCCCGTAAGCAATTGCCTGAGTCAGCAGGAGTTGCCGCGAATTCGGAAATCGGTCGACCGCCTGCTGCAGCACCTGCAAAACCTCGCGGTACTTACCGTGTTGGATCAGGAACAGAGCAGCCTGGAAGTATAAGTCAGCTCGCGTCGGCGAGTTTCTTAGCCCCAGGGTCAGGTTCTCTGCCGCCTGCTGGGCTTTCCCCTCTGCATCGAGAATCTGGGCGCGAAGAAGATAGTAATCCCCCTTGCGGGCCGCGGGAGGCGTCGTATCAAGCGTTGCCAGCGCTGTTTGCGGACCGCCCAGATGAAACTTGGTGATTGCGAGGTCCAGAATCGCCTCCGGATCTGAAGCAGAAGAGTCCGTGATCGCAGAGAAAAACTTTTCTGCTTCTGTATATTGGCCGGCAGCGAGCAGGCTGATCCCGCAACGCTTCAGGTCTGATTTCGCAGGATGAGTTGCAAGAATCTGATCGAAGTCGCGCAAGCTCTCAGCAATTTTCCGCTGGCGCAAAAGAGTTTCGGCCCA
>JARRJI010000357.1:0-3652 GCA_037379595.1 Acidobacteriota bacterium
CATGAGGTCAACACGCCGCTGGCCGTGATCACTTCGCAACTCCAGATGCTGATGAGGCAGCTTCCCTCGGGCGATCCTCACTCGCACGTACTGGATCGAGTCGTCAAGCAGGGGTTCCGGGCCTCAGAAATCATCAATAACCTGCTGAAATTCTCTCGTGTCAGCGGGAGCGAACATGTTGAACTGGAGCTGAACAAGACCATCCAGGAAACTCTCTCGCTGGTGGCTCCGATGCTGCGATCTGCCAAGATCAGCGTTGGAACCCATCTCGATCCGGACTCCCCAACCATCCATGGGAACGCCGGCAAGCTGCAACAGGTTTTCATGAACCTGATTATGTATGCCCGCGACGCTATGCCTTATGGCGGGGACCTGACGGTGGCCACCACCGCCGTCGATTCCACGGTCTGTGTCGAAATATGTGACAATGGCGTGGGTATCTCACCAGAACATCTCCGCAAGATCTTTGATCCCTTCTTCACCACAAAAACGACCAACCGCGGTACTGGACTCGGCTTGGCGGTGAGTTATGGCATTATCCGGGAACACTCCGGAAAGATCTACGTCGACAGCTCCGTCGGCCGCGGAGCCTCGTTCCGCCTGGAATTCCCCGCCGCCAGGAAACCGGTTAATGTCCTCTAGAACGGGCTCCATCCTCATCGTTGATGACGAAGCAGACGTCCTCGAAAGCCTGGACGAGCTCCTGAAGAGCGACGGCTATCAGACGGATACGGCGTCCACGGCCGCGGAGGGTTTGAAGAAATTCGACAAGGAGCCCTTCGACCTTGTCCTGCTCGACATCAGCCTTCCTGACTCCAACGGGATTGAAGTGCTGCGGTCAATCAAGCGAGACTCGCCGGAGACCCCGGTGATCATGATCACCGCATATGATTCCAGCCAGGTCGCCTTCCAGGCATCGAGAGAAGGGGCGGAAAGTTACGTCACCAAGCCGTGGGACAACGACAAGCTGCTGCTGGAAATCCGCAACCTGCTTGACCGCTCGCGGTTGCGAGTGGAAAACGTCCTGCTGCGGCGCGCTCTCAAACGCTTCGGCCTGCCCAACATCATCGGCAAGAGCGAACGGATGCAGCGGGTCTACGACATGATCACCCAGATTGCTCCCAGCCGGGCCACGGTCCTGATAACGGGCGAAAGCGGGACCGGCAAGGAACTGGTGGCTAAGACGATCCATGCCACCAGCCCGCGCGCTGACAAGCCGTTTGTCCCGGTCAATACGGGCTCGATGCCGGTGGATCTGCTCGAGAGCACTCTTTTCGGGCACGTCAAAGGAGCTTTCACTTCAGCCATCGCCACGAAGAGAGGACTCTTTGAGGTTGCGGACCAGGGCACGATCTTCTTCGACGAGATCGGCACCATCGGCGTGGATACGCAGGCGAAGCTGCTGCGGGTCATCCAGGAACGCGAGTTCATGCGACTGGGCGGCACGGAAAACATCAAGGTGGATGTTCGCATCCTCGCCGCCACCAATTCGGACCTGAGGAAGATGGTCCAGGCCAACAAGTTCCGGGAAGACCTTTATTACCGGCTCAACGTGATCACAGTGAACTTGCCGCCGCTCCGCGATCGCAAGGAGGATATTCCGCTGCTTGTCGATCATTTCCTGGCGAAATACTGCAGCGAAAACGGGCGCGAAGGTTTGAAGTTTTCTCCGGAAGCCATGAAGCTTTTAATCGACCATGACTGGCCCGGCAACGTGCGGGAATTGGAAAATGCCGTTGAGCGCGCCGTGGTGCTTGCCTCCGGACCTCTGATCGGGCCGGAAGCATTACCGGAACAGATGTTTGAAAATCGCAAGGACGCAACGCCGGGCTACCTCCCGGAGCAAACCGAAGGGCGTTCGCTGTTTGAGGTTGTTGAGGAGTTCGAAAGGGAGGTGATTCTGGATATGCTCGCCCGCACCGACTGGAGCCAGACCGAAGCCGCCGATCGCTTCAAAATTCCTCTTTCCACCTTGAATCAGAAAATCAAGCGCCTCAGAATCGACGTCAAGCAACATCGCAAAGGCTGATTCTCCGGGATTGTCAACGCCACTCCTGAACTCTGTGTTTTGCTGCCTAGTGAAATAAGAGAAATGCTGCCGGCATTTTGTGGAAGTGTTGCGTCTGAAAAAACAGCAAGGCCATTAGAGTGCTGTTATAGGCCAGATGGAGAACGTAACTGGGAGTGACGGACCCCGTTGCGCCGCGCACGATTGAGAAGGTGAGCCCGACAATCAGGATCATGACGATGTTGTGCCACGCACCCCAGTATTCGGGAACGTGCAGCCCCGCAAACAGGATCGCTGTGGAAACAACCGCGAAAACCAGGCCGCCATGCTTTTCAAAGAAGGCGAACAGCAGGCCGCGAAAAAGCAGTTCCTCCACGAACGGCGCAATGAAAATCGCGAACGCCGCAATGGCATAGGCGGAAGCAGTCGAGTCGAACATTTTTTCAAGCGGGAAGCTCTTCTTCTCCGGCAGGAACGGAGGGATCATCGTGACAACCAGCGACAGAGCAATCCCGCCCAACAGGAAGCGAAGCACGTTGTGGGCCGACACCTTCTTCCATTTCAGCGCACCCAGAAAGGGAGCTTTGTAGTAGAGCGTAATGAAGAGGTAGATAAAGCCCACCAGAAACATGTAGAAAATCAGTTGTAGCGTCAGAAGGAAAACTGCATTGCTCTGAAGTTTTTGGATGGGAACGGTCCAGTGAGCAAGGGGCGCAAGGAAAGCATATCCGAAAATGACGATCAGATTGGCGGCCAGCAGAGCGATCGGAATGAAAAGAAGGAAAAAAAGAAGATCGCGGAGCCGCCACTGTTCTCGGGGCGGACGGGGCGGAAGCTCAAGTGGAGGCTGCGAAGCGCCCAAGTTATTTGTATGGTCCTGATGTTCGGGGTCCCATTCTAGGGTCATCGTTTTTTCCTGCGTTCAGCCAAAGCCGCGGCAAGCAAGGGGACCATCAGCTCATGGTGGCCCGTCAAGGCGTAACCTCGGCTGGCGTTGCGGCCTTTTCCATTTCCTGCTGCCGTCGGCCTTAAGAGCACGTTCTGCGTCGGCCGATAATGCTGGATGAAATCCATGTTAACAGTTGTGATGCCGCGTGGCGCGCGTCGAAGATTGGCCGCCAGGCTGAAGCACTTGAGAAAAACTTCCGGCAAGATCACGGCCGAACCTACGTTCAAATAAACTCCGCCGCCGTCCATTGCCTGGACGACCGAGGCGAGCAGCCGGAAGTCGCGGTGAGTCGCCGCGCCCAGCGCCCGGGGGTCCGTCGAAGGATGGCAATGGATAATGTCCGTTCCCACGGCTTCGTGGACGGTGAGCGGAATGCTCTGCCGGTAGGCGCTTGCGACAATGCTGTAGCGGCGGTAAGGAACCTGCCTTGAGGGAAGCGTTTTGGCAAGAAGCCGCCCGGCAGATTCACCAATGCCCAATCCTTTCCGGTCGCCGTCTGTGATGGCTTTGTTCAAAAGCAGTCCAGTTTCTTCCGCCACGCCAAAGTGCCCGCGACCGAGCTGCGCCGGCACATCTTCTGAAGTTTTGCCAGCCAGCGCGATTTCAAAGTCGTGAATCAACGCGGCGCCGTTCATGGCCACTGCGGTGACAAAACCGCGCCGCATCAGGTCAATAACGACCGGCGCCAGCCCGAC
>JARRJI010000358.1:0-4974 GCA_037379595.1 Acidobacteriota bacterium
AATCCAACCACAGGCTTTTTCACGCTGGCCTTGATGAACTCCGCCGCCATCTCTTCTCCGGTGCCGCCAATTTCTCCGATGATCACGATGCCGTGCGTGTCCTTGTCCTCATTCATCAATTTGAGAGCGTCGATGAAGGAAGTTCCAATGATGGGATCTCCGCCGATCCCAAGGCAGGTGGATTGCCCGATGCCGAGCGCGGTGAGCTGGCCAACGGCTTCATAGGTTAAGGTTCCACTGCGCGAAATCACTCCCACGTTTCCCGGCCGATGAATCGATCCAGGCATGATGCCGATCTTGCACTTGCCGGGCGAAATAATCCCCGGGCAGTTGGGGCCGATCAGGCGCGTTTGGGTTCCGGCAAGGAATTTCTTGACGGTGACCAGGTCGAGCGTCGGAATGCCTTCCGTGATGGCAACCACCAGGGGCATTCCCGCGTCGGTGGCTTCCATGATGGCATCAGCGGCAAACGGTGGCGGAACAAAAATCACCGAAGCATTGGCTCCGGTCTTTTCCTTCGCTTCGCGCACTGTGTTGAAGACGGGAATGCCGTCCACGCTTGCACCACCCTTGCCCGGCGTCATTCCGGCAACCACCTTGGTGCCGTAAGCAACCGCCTGCTGAGTGTGGAATGTGCCCTCGCGCCCGGTTATGCCCTGGACGAGGAGTTTTGTGTTTTCATCAACGAGTATTGCCATAATGACCTATTCGCGATTGAGTGATTGAGTGATCGGGCGATTGGCCTTCCGGACTTCCGCCCTTCGCTTGCTAGAATCCCTCGACTGTCTTTGGGCCGTCTGTCTGGATGCGGCAAAGATCCGCACGAGTTCATTTGTCTCCGCCAAAAGACTCTCCAGTCTTGGCTTGGGAACCACTTTAGCCTCTGTTAGAAGCTCAAGCCAAAAGGCTGTCTCGTCTGCTTCTTCGAGGACTACTCCCAACTTCGCAATAAATTCGGCTTTCGAGCGTGCTCTGCATACGGCTCGATAATTTGCCGCAACCGACGTCCCGGATCTCAAAAGCTGTCTGCCGAGTGTCCGCATTACCTCGTTGTTGGGCAGTGATTGGAATAAATTTACTACCCTAAGCGCAAAGCGTTTGGTTCGCTGCCGAAGCAGTTCGGGCCGACTCGTAGAAACCATGTCTCCCAATAACACCAATCCGACATTCACCAATCACTCAATCACAAATCGCCAATTCCTCAGCCTTTTGCTTGCGCGACAACCTTTTCCGCCGCGTCTTTCATTCCGCTGGCCACGGTGAATCGCAGGCCGGACTCCTGCAGGATTTTCTGACCCAGTTCGACGTTGGTGCCTTCGAGGCGCACCACCACAGGAACCGTGATACCGAGGCTCTGTGCGGCAGCCACCACGCCGTTGGCCACGATGTCGCAGCGCATGATGCCGCCGAAAATGAGGAAGTTGGCCGGCTGGCCACCGGCGTACTGGATGATGTCCATGGTGGCCATGGCCAGGCCCGCGCCGTTCACCATGCATCCGACGTTTCCGTCGAGGCGGATGTAATTCAGGTTGTAATTCGAGGCCTTCACTTCCAGCGGGTCTTCCTCATCCAGATCGCGCAGCTCGCGGACGTCCTTGTGGCGGAAGAGGGCGTTGTCGTCAAAGTTCATCTTGGCGTCGAGTGCCAGCAACCGCCCGTCGCGCGTCAGCACAAAGGGATTGATCTCCGCCAGCGAGGCATCGCTGGCCTGAAAAGCGCGGTAGAGCGCCGCAAAGAATCGCGCTGCTTCGTTCACCAGAAGCGGATCGAGGCCCAGTCCAAAGGCAATCTTGCGAGCCTGAAACGGCTGAAGGCCGATGGCGGGATTGACGGTTTCCTTCAGGATTTTTTCCGGATGCTCGGCGGCAACAACTTCGATCTCAACTCCGCCTTCGCTCGAAGCCATGAAGACCGGAGCGGCAGCCACGCGGTCAATCACCAGCCCCAGGTAAAACTCGCGCGCAATGTCGAGCCCTTCTTCAATCAGAAGGCGGCGGACGACGCGGCCCTCGGGCCCGGTCTGCGCCGTCACCAGTTTCTTGCCGAGGATTTCGCCGGCAATCGACTCCGCCTCCGTGGCGGAATGAGCCAGCTTGACTCCGCCGGCCTTGCCTCTGCCGCCGGCGTGGATCTGGGCCTTCACCACAACTGTTCCGCCCAGGCGCGTCGCGATTTCGCGAGCCTCCTCCGGCGTGTAGGCCACTTCGCCCTTGGGAATTGAAACTCCAAAACGGGAAAAAATCTGTTTGGCTTGATATTCGTGAATCTTCATAGCTGGGAACCGCGGTAACCTGAATTTGCGGGCGCTGCGAGCCTGAAACTGAAAGCGACTGCGGCCCCGGTACGTCAAACTCCTGTCGGAGAATGACGTTCCATCGTACAATAGACCGCTACGACGTCCGCAGAATCTGCCAGTATAGGCCAATGCGGACCCAAAATCAAACGCCTGGGTTCGGCATCAGGCAGATTGTTTCTGTGCAAGATACGTTTGAAGTCCAATTGACGCGTTCGCGCGGACACCGGACAAGGGAACATCCGGGTGAGTTGAAACGGCAGAATGACATTCAACCTCTGATGAAGGTTCGTCATGCAAATTCCTGAAGCCATCGAGAAACTCAAGCGCGGCCAGAGCCTTGATCGCTGTGAAGCTCACGCCGTGATGGAGCAACTTCTTTCCGGCCGCGTGCCGGATGAGCAGATTGTCGCGCTGCTGGTCGCACTCCGCGACAAAGGTGAGACGACGGCGGAACTGGTGGGCTTTGCGGAGGTCATGCGGGCACAGGCCAAGCAAGTCCTGGCGGACGCCGGAGTGCGCGTGGAGGAGTTCATCGATTCGCAGGCGCTGCTCGACACCTGCGGCACGGGCGGCGACCGGCGAGGGACGGTGAACGTCTCGACCGTCACGGCGCTGGTGGTGGCTGCGGCAGGCGCGCCCGTCGCCAAACACGGCAACCGCTCCATTTCAAGCCGCTGCGGAAGCGCCGACGTTCTGGAAGCGCTGGGCGTCGCCATCAATCTGCCGCTCGAAGACATTCCAGCCTGCCTGGACCGTGTTGGCATGGTTTTCCTTTTCGCGCCGCATCTTCACCTGGCCATGAAGCACGTGATGAACGCGCGACGCAGCATCAAGAGCAAAACCATTTTCAATCTTCTGGGCCCCGTCACCAATCCTCTTGAGGCTTCGCATCAACTGGCTGGAGTTTTCGATCAGGCGCGGACGGAAATGATGGCCGAAGCTCTGGGCACGGTGGGAACCAGGCGGGCCTTCGTCGTGGCGGGATCGGACGGCCTGGATGAAATCACGATCTCCGGCCCAACCAAGCTTTCCGAATACAATTCCGGGCAGATTTCGACACGCCACATTCAGCCGGAAGATTTCGGGCTTCAGCGCGCTGAGAGCGCTTTGCTCGCCGGCGGCAACCCCGAACAGAACGCGCGACTGCTGATCAAGATTCTTGACGGCGAGAAAAATGCGCTGCGAGACTGCATCCTGGCCAATGCTTCTGCCGCACTTGTGGCCGCCGGCAAAGCAGTTGACTTCGAGGAAGGCGTCGCCTTCGCCGAGGAAGCTATCGATTCCGGCGAAGCCAGCCGGACGCTCCGCTCCCTGGTGGAATTTACCCAAACGCACCGCAAGTAGGCCCGGCCGCGCGACCTGTCATCGCAGGATTTGGAACTCCAGCCTCAATCCCCCGCAGGATGCAGATTACTGTCGAAAAACTTCAGCAGGCGTTTGATCAGGTAGAGCCGTGCGGTATAGCTGGTGAAGCCGTGTTTCTCATTGGGCTGGAGGTAGAGTTGGTACGATTTACCGTCACGGACGAGGGCCTCGATAAAGTTGATCGTGTTCTGCAGATGAACGTTGTCATCATCAACGCCGTGCATCAGCAGCAGATTGGCGCGTAACTTTCCTGCCGCTTCAAGCGGTGACGACTCCCGGTACCCGTCCGGATTTACTTTCGCGGTGCGCATGTACCGTTCTGTGTAAATGCTGTCGTAAAACTTCCAGTCGGTGACCGGCCCGCCGGCCGCTCCGCACTTGAAGACTTCGGGCGCGTGCGTCAGCGTGTAGAGCGTCATGAAGCCGCCATACGACCAGCCCCAGATGCCCATGCGGCTGGAGTCAACGTAAGGAAGAGACTCCAGATATTTTACGCCGGTCAACTGGTCGCGAAGTTCCTGGCGTCCCATGTGCTCGAAAATGGTGCTTTCCCACGCGTGGCCGCGGCCCCACGATCCGCGACTGTCGAGGATCCACAACACATAACCGTGCTCCGCGAAAAGCTGATCGTTGAGCGAGGTCACTCCCCAGGAATCCGTCACCATCTGCACTTCCGGGCCGCCATAAACCTTAACGACGACCGGATACTTCTTGTGGGGATCGAAGTTGGGAGGCTTGACCAGCCGGGCATAGAGCTTTGTGCCGTCGGGAGCCCTGACGGTGACAAATTCCGTGGTGCCAAGTTTGTAGTCGGCCAGATGATTGACGGGCTTGTCGAGCGTGGCGACTTCTTCGCCGTCCGATTTGTATAGGCGCGTGACGGGCGGCGTCTTGTAGTCGGAAAACTTGTCGACGTAGTAGCGGCCGTCCGGCGAGAGAAGGAAGACGTGGGTCCCGGGCTGCTTGGAGATTCGTTCAAGACCCGTGCCATCCAGGCCCACGCGATAGATCTGCCGCTGGCGCGGGTCGGGGTCTGTCGAGAGGAAATAGACGGAATTGCCGCCCACCTGAAACATGGGAAGGTCGGAAAAGAGCGGCCGGTCAATCATCCAGTCTCCGCTTGTAAGCTTCTTAATCAGCTTGCCGTCCATGTTGTAGAGATACAGGTGCATCCAGCCATCGCGCTCGGAAAGCCACAAAAAGCGCCCGCCGCTGAGGAAGTGCGGAGGATTCAGAGAATTGATCCAGTACTTGTCGTGCTCCACCAGCAGGGTGCGGTCGGTTCCAGAGTTCACATTCCAGAGGTGCGCAAC
>JARRJI010000359.1:0-5193 GCA_037379595.1 Acidobacteriota bacterium
GCTTTTAGCATTCCCATTCCCTGCAATGGCAGCGGTGACTCCAGTCACCCGTTACTGTGAGCCGTGTTACCGGTTCAACCATTCTGCGCGCGATAGCAAGGAAGGGTCCCCGAAATACAAAACATGCAAGACGAAATGATCGAAGGCTAGCCTGGGCGGCAACTGTCCGCCACAGGCGCAATTCCTGGAGACGTCGCTCCTGAGCGACCCGAGAAGGTCCCCAGGTCACGGTTGAGGCCGACGGGGGCCCTCCTATCCGCGCGACCGCCGACAGTTTCAGATGTGATGTGTGGGAGGCCGTCCCGCTGCTGCGGGACGGCCTGAAGGGTCTCGGAAAAAAGGGCCTACTGTAAGGTGAGCGACACTGTAGTCGATTGAATTATCGTGCCACTCGAGTCCATGCCCGTAATCGTCAAGATGAAAGTCTTGGTCGGAGTGTGCGCGCCCGTGTTTATAGTTAGCGTCGAGCCGGCCGAAGTGGTTGTACTGCTCAGGGTAACTGAACTGGGGCTGAAGCTCCCACTCGACTGTGGCGGCACTCCGCTCACGCTCAAGTTTACAGCTCCGGTGAATCCGGACGTAGCCGTCACGGTCACCGAGTAATTAGCAGTCGAATTCCGACCCACGGTCTGGCTGGAAGGCGAGGCTGCGATCGTGAAGCTGCCGCCGCCAGAACTCGCCTGGCTGACGGTCACCTGAACGACAGTTGAACTGCTCAGGCTACCGTCCGCTCCTTTTATCGTCACGTCATAGGTGCCGGCCGGCGTTGAAGTGGTCGTGCTGACCGTCATCGCCGAGGACACGGCAGAGGTGCCGGTGATATCGACAGGATTGGTGCCAAAGGTAATGCCCATGCCAGCGGGCAGAGTGCTCGTCACGCTCAGTGTGACGCTGCCGGTGTATCCGCCTGACGGTGTCACTGTGATGGAGCTGGTTCCCGAATCACCCGCCGTCAACGACAGGCTTGCCGGAGAAGCCGACAGTGAGAAGCTCGGCGTTGTCGAGCCGGTCATGCCGGTAAGGCCGCGGTCGCTTCCGATACCGGTTGCAAAGTCCCAGTCACTGGTGGCCGGATAGGTGCCCGCCGTGCCGGACGTCACGTCGTAGAAGGTGTTCGGGTATGGAGACGTCGTGCCGCCGCTGGAGGCGGAATCGTAATTCTGGTAGAGGTTGGTCTGGATGCTGTTATTGCCGGAGAAATTCCCGCTGAGATTGAAGATGCCGGAGAGCGAAGGCGCCGAAACGCTCGTACCGCCGAAAACCAGCCAACCGCTCAGGCCCTGGCAGGAGGTGCTGTCATAGACCGAAACACCCGAAGATGGGTTGGCGTCATAAGAAAGGTCCGGCGTTCCTCTGAATCCGTTGAGGAGCTGCGCAAGGGTGTAGATGCCACTCTGGTAGCTCGGAACCGGCTCGTACGCGCTCGGCCCGGCGCCGGCGCTGCTCCAGGCCGTCTCGCCGGTAAAGGCCCCGCTGGAATTCCGGTTGACGGTTGTCCCGCCGGCCGAGACCACATTGGGCGATGACGAAGGCCAGATAACCTTGCCCCCCGTATCGCCACTCGACGCAACGTAGGTGACTCCCGAGCCGGTAAAGTACGAGTCGTTAGTCGACTCGCCCGAGTATTCGCTGCTGCCCCAGCTCATCGAGACTTCGCCACCTCCTTGCTGCGCAACCAGACTGGTTGCTTTCTGAACGGCGGTCAACAGATCGGAGTTGCTGTTCGAGGCGGCTTCGACCAGAATGATCTGGGCCTTGGGAGCCATGGCGTGCGCCCACTCGATATCGAGCGCCTCTTCCTGCGCCCAGCCACAATTTGATCGCGGCTTCCCGGCGGCGTATACCTTGGTGAAACACGGCTGGCCGTCAGCACACGTGTCCGTTGAGAGCGGCAAGCCGAACTGTGAGGAAAAAGTGTCGAAGTCGGATTGCGCTGTGGGATAGTCATACGCGTCAACGATGGCAATCGCCTTGGTGCCACCGCTCGGCGCGTTGTAGGTTCCGTCGATCGGGCAGCCCGAGGTCAGCCCTGCCCACGTCTGGTAAACGCAGGAGAGCGAGGCCGGTATCTCCCCGCTGGGCGACGCACCGGTTAGCCCGGGTTTCCCGCTCTGTTTCCTTGCAGCAGGGACGAAAATCAAGAAATTGGTATGCGCTCGTCTGCCGATGTCCTGTGGGCGTTCCACGTTCGTCGGGGGAACGATCACTGTTCCCGGGCGCGGTTCCTTCTGGGCCGCCGCCGACCCCAATCCGCACACTGCAAAGACCACCATCACTATCAAGTAACTCAGCCAGCGCTTCATGCCTCTCCTCCTTATCCAGCCCCAGACTGGATGCGCAAGTTTTCCGTCCAGATCGTCCCCAATGGTACAGGTCTCGATTGCATTCTCTTTCCGGCCTCGCAAACCGTTAGACTACGTGCCGGAGCCCGACGCGCAGGCCACACGGGCACTACCCGCTGCAGGCCCTTGGCGAACCAAGCGGGCTTTCGGGGTCACTACAATTGGCGTGGAATGAGAAACAATTGCGAAACGAGCGATATGCTTCCTCGCCACTTTGCCCAACCCGTGCTCCCAATGGCCAGAGGGGGACACGCCAACTTCCCCTCAAAGCAATCCCCACTTGTAAGCCTTTAAGTATCCGCCCCTTCAGCGGCGTGAGCACTTGCCGCTCGTCCCAGCTTGCGTCGGAAACCAGGGTCGCAGGAATTCTAGGCTGTAGCCTGCTTTTAAGTCAAGTGACAATTTCGTTAATAACGAGCGCTCGGCAACTGCCGGCCCCCGCCATTCCCCTGCCTCAATGAGTCCTCTTTGAACCAGGAAACCCTCCTTGATTACTCCATAAACAATATCTCTTGCCGCTTCAGGTATTTACCGCGAGCTTTGCCCGTGAATTGATCATGCAAATTGCTGGATTCACCGAATTGAGACACACCCATTGTGCGGCCTATGCTTAGGACGAATTGAGACAGGATTATCACGTCGAAGGCTGGAAGTCCTTGATGTGGCAATTGGTGGCGAAACAGCGCGATGACTTCCACGTGCTGGAAATCAGCGGCCCGTTTGGGGTCCTCTAGGCGAAAACCTCCTTTGGTTTATCGCGTTCTTCACCGCACGGAAGGGGTTATCAATTCCGAGTCGTCATTGCGGGTCTGTCTGGTGTCGAACAGGCACACGTCTTTAGCATTAAGCCCGAGGAGGAGGGATGACACAGTTCCTGAAGAGGTTTTGGCTGGAGAAACAAGCTGAGACCTTGCCTGAATATGCTTTGCTTTTGATCCTGATTTCTTTGACTGCACTCGCAGGAATCAAGGGCGTGGCAACCACGATCAACCATTACTATTCCAGGACATCCTCACAGGTGGCAGCAGTCAGTGGCCACCCGTCGATCACGACCAACCTGCAGTCGGCTGACAACAGAATCAACTCCGAGGATACCTTCACCCGGAAAGAAAAGATGCCGCCTCAAAACTAGACCGGCTCTCGTCGCCGCCTGCCAGGTCTGATGACGCCTCGATTGCGCCGTCCCTTCCCTGGTGCCAGGCCATGGCACAACGCCCGCCATTCGCCGAAACGCAAAGAAAACCAATCCCTGACAGCGCGCGTGGACACAAGAACCCTGCCTTCGACCAGCCATTAGCATTTCGATGGCCGCGACGGTTCCGATCGAGCGAACGTCTCCCACGGCGGGATGATCCTTCAGCAGAGGCAAGCGCTCCGCATGAATCCGCTCGACGGCCGCGATACGCTCGAAGACGGGCTCTGATTCAAAGATTTTCAGGCTGGCGATGCCGGCCGCACATCCCAGCGGACTTCCTGTATAGGAATGGCCGTGGAAAAACGTCCGCATGCGGTCATCGGAGCGGAAGACATCGCGGATCTCTTCGGTGCACACCGTGGCGCCGAGCGGAAGGAATCCGCCCGTGATGCCTTTTGAAAGGCACATGATGTCCGGAACAATTCCGGCGCGGTCGCAGGCAAACATCCGGCCGGTGCGCCCGAAGCCGGTCAGGACTTCGTCGGCGATCAGCAGCACCTTATGCCGGGTGCAAAGTTTGCGGACGCGCTGGAGGAACTCCACCGGATGAACAATCATTCCGCCCGCGGCCTGGAGCAGTGGCTCAACGATCACCGCCGCGATCTCCTCTTCGTTTTCTTCCAGCAACTGCTCCAGCGGCTCAACGCAATCGATGTCGCACGTCGCTCGCGTCTTGCCCACCGGGCATCGGAAGCAATACGCCGAAGGAACACGGTGGACGGGAAAACGCAGGCTGTCGAAAGCCGCCACAAAGGAAGAATCATCGCCCACAGACATCGCACCCGCGGTGTCGCCGTGGTAGGCGTGCTCCAGCGCCACCAGCTTCGTCTTTTCGTGGCTGCCCTGGTTCCACCAGAATTGCATGGCCATCTTCAGCGCCACTTCCACGGCGGTCGATCCGTCATCGGAGAAGAAAATGTGTTCGAGCGAGAGCGGAAGCACGTTTCGCAGCCGCGCAGCCAGTTCTTCGGCGGGCCCATGCGTAAAGCCGGCGAAGATCACCTGCTCCAGCTTGCGTGCCTGCTCAGCGATGGCCTCGGCAATCAGCGGATGCGCGTGGCCGTGCAGGTTCACCCACCAGGAAGAAATCGCGTCCAGTATCCGGCGGCCCTCGGGCGTATAAAGATAGACGCCTTCGGCCCGCTCGATAAAGATAGGTCTGGGGTCAAGCGCATCCTGCGTGAAAGGATGCCAGATGGAAAGAGGAATCCGGGGCATTCAGTCGAACACTCTCCTGTCAAATTCTCGATGATAGACTTCCAGCAGCGCCCGGCGGTTGATCACCTCGAGCAGCGGTACGCGGCCGATGATCGGCGCCGGGCTGTACTTCTGGATCGCGCACTCGTTGTCCGCGTTCGGCGTTCCCACCACCACAACGCCCTTCACCGTGAGCCCAGCGTCCTGCAAAGCGCGCACGGTCAGCACCGAATGGTTGATGGTCCCAAGCGAGCTCCGGGCCACCACCACCACGGGCAGACCGAGCCGGCTCATCAGGTCCAGCATAAACTCCGATCCGTTCACGGGTACCATCACGCCGCCCGCGCCCTCGGCAATCAGCGGCCCCGGCAGCTTCCCCTCCGGGCGGCGAATCGTGGCAAGGTCGATGGTGGCCCCGGCCCACTCGGCGGCCAGATGCGGCGAAACCGGCGGATCAAA
>JARRJI010000360.1:0-6431 GCA_037379595.1 Acidobacteriota bacterium
CGGCGGCGCCTTCTTCTTCCTTATCCGGCGCCACGAGCTTCTCGCCCTTGACCTTCGGTTTCAAAGTGGGCAGTTCCTGGGGCAGTTCTGTGGAGATGGTTGTGCCGAAGATCTGACTGAGTGCATCATCCAGCGTGTCGGCCATCACCACCTGGTCCGAGTAAGAGACGATGACGCGTTTCAACTGCGGCAGCGCGCCCGACGATGCCGCCAGGTAGAGCGGCTCGATATACATGACGGCGTTGGCGACGGGAATCACCAGCAGCGTGCCATGGATGACACTTGAGCCGACCTGGCCCCACAGCGTCAGTTGCTGGGAGATGGTGGGGTCCTGGTTGATGCGCGATTCGATCTGCTGCGGCCCGTAAACCAGTTTCTGCTTCGGGAAGGTAAAGACGGTCACCTTGCCGTAATTGGGAGCGTCGCACCGGGCGGCCATCCAGGCGATCATGTTGGCTTTGCGCGCCGGCGTAAACGGCACCATCAGGATAAACTCTTCGGTCTTTCCCACCTCTGGCAGTTTCATGATGGTGTAATAAGGAGACATCGGAGCGGCCGCCCCGCGGGCGGCGCTGCTGGCCACGCGCCAGAGGTCTTCCTTGTTGAAGAATACGCGAGGATCGGTCATGTGAAAGACGGCGTATTTGGCCGCCTGGACGCTGAAATACGTCTCCGGATAGCGGATGTGGGCGCGCAGATCGGCCGGCATCTCGCTGAGCGGATGAAACACCCCGGGGAAAATCCGGGAATAGACCTGGATCAAAGGATCGTTGGGGTCGGCAACGTAGTAGTTGACTTTGCCGGTGTAGGCGTTGATGGTGGCTTTCACCGAATTGCGGATGTAGTTTCCCATCCCGCTGGTCGGGTCGGAATACGGGTAGCGGTCGGAGGTGGTGTAGCCGTCGAGGATCCAGTAAAGCGACCCGTTGTTGGCCACCACCATGTAAGGGTCGGGATCGAACTGGAGAAAGGGTGTCAGCCGCTGGGCCCGGTCGAGGATCTGCCGGTAGATCATGATGCGGCTGTTGTTCCGGATGTCGCTGGAGAACAGGATGTTCTTCTGGCCGAAATCCAAGGTAAAGAGAAGGCGGCGCCAGATATTCTCAATAGGGATTCCGCCCGTCCCTTCGTACGTGCTGTAGACGTCGTGGTCCCCGGCCGGATAGTCGAATTCCTGCTGGCCCGTGTCCACAAAGCAGTAATTGTTCGGGACCTCGCCGTAGTAGATCTCAGGCCGCTTGATCTGGAGCGGGATGGACGATACCGGCGGGACGTCTTTGATGAAGAACACCGGCAGACCGTCGGACGTGTATTCATTCACGGGCCCCATGCAGAGCCCGTAGCCGTGCGTGTAGATCAGGTGTTCGTTGATCCAGTTCCGGCTGGGCAGGCTGGAGGTGGAAAGTTCGCGCGGCGAGAGCGACACCTGGCGATAGACGCCGCCGATGTGATAGCGGTCGTTGTCCACGCTGACGAAGTCGTAATACGTGCGGATTTCCTGAAGCTGGCCAAAGGTGGTGAGCAGCGGCTTGTGGTCCCACAGCCGGACGTTCCGCATGGTGGCCCGATTGTCGACAATGGTGGCCGGCGTCAGGTCCGTCGCGGCCGAAAAGCTGTGCTCCTGAAAGTGGTCGAGCCCGTAGGCCTTGCGCGTGTATTCAATCGCGTTTTCGATGTAAGGCCGCTCCTTGTCGAGCTCGTTGGGGGTAACCACCAGGTGCTGGATGATGGAGGGATAGATGCTGACCCCCACGATTCCCACCACAATCAGGGCCAGCACGCTGTAGATGGCGGGCCGCACCCGCCCGCGCACCGCGCCGAAAACCAGCGCCAGCGCCGTCACCGCACAAAGCACCAGCATCGCTTTGAGCACCGGCAAGGTGGCGTGAACGTCGGCATATCCTGCGCCGTATACGATCCCGCGCGACGAAAAGAGCAGGCTGTACATGGCCAGGCGCGCGCGGTAAGCCAGCAGCCCGAACAGCAGCGCGCCCAGCACCATCAGGTGCGCGCGCGCCGCGGGCGCGACGTTCGGCCCTTTCGGCGTCACCCAGATGCCGCCTTCCAGCAGGTAGACGACCACCGCACTCAGCAGGCAGCAGATCACGATGATCAGTCCCAGGTGATAGAGGAACCAGTGAAAATTCAGTTGGAACAGGTAGAAGCCCAGGTCGATGTGGAAGATCGGATCGGCTGTGTGCACCGGAACCGTGTGCCGGGCCAGCAGGTAGTCCTGCCAGTGGAACGCAGACCATTGTCCCACGGCGTAACCCACCAGCAGCACGGCCAGCCACACGATCCAGCGGAAAGCCTCCGCAAAACGGTCGAGACCCGGCAGTTCGATGGTGCCGCGGAAGATGTGGTAGCCGTAACGCGCGGAAACCGCGCGCGCCACCAGAACGTTGGCGCCCACCAGGATGATGAAACCGATGCCGCCCAGCCCGCTCAGGCCGATCTGGGCAAAAAGGATGTTTTTATAAATGACGCGATAACCCTGGGTTCCAAACCACAGCCAGTCCACCAGCAGGTTGACGCCGTCCGTCAACAAGGGCGCGACTACCAGCAGCAGCAGAACACCCGCTACGACATAACGTTGAATTCGGTCTTGTTTCAAGATATTTCTCCGCCGATATCATCACACACCAAGGCCCCTGTGTCAAAGCACTTGCAAGCTCTTCTGTAGCGGCGAAGTCCCCACCGCCGCCTGGAAATCCTATCTTCCAGCCCTACGTCTTGGGGAGAGAGTGGCCCGCACTTCCAGGCCGGGCGAGGGCTCTTTTCGCATGAACCGGGGCAGCATAGAATCTCGAATCCCGGAGACTCTGCAGCCTTCGGGCATTACTAATTCGGCTTTGGCGTGCGTCACGATTTTGCGATATATTCGGTCCGGCGAAGACACACACAACACGTGCTGTGGCCGGCCGCTACGCCGTCGGCGCAACACCCTGTGCTGAAGCATCCGGCTGCAGCGTGAAGCCGCAATGTGGGCAGAAGCGATCTCCGGCACGAATCGCGCGGCGGCACTGGGGACAGTTGGGCCGCAGATTGAACTGGCGTCGCATGCAATGTAGGCATAGAACAAGACGAAGGCGCTTATCCCGGCCGCAATTCCCGTTACAATGCCGAACATCGCGAGCAGCCTCAGCGCCAGCGGTTCCGCCACAAACGGCTGGGGCAACGAGTGCGGCGCAAAGACGCTCGCAAGCACCACAACCACCACGGCTGCAAGATACAGCGCGAACAGAACCTTCATCAGCCGCCGCGGAATCACCCGCAACTCGCCTCGGAACGTCGTGTGTTCGCCGGCACGATGCCTCCAGTTGTCCTGAATTCTTCCCGCAAAATTACTTTGGTTCGTCATCTTTGCACCCCTGATTTCTGCAAATCCTTCCTTCAACCCGGGACACCCCCATCACCATTCGTTCGATCGCGGTCCCGTTCTCACCGGTCCGTTAAATTCCTCCCTGACCGCTCGCGTCCGCACGTAAAGAATTGCCAGGCCGGCAAACGCGGCGGGCACAAGCCACCAGCAGAGGAAGCCCAATTCCCACACAATCCGCGGCAGGGCTAGCATAGTGCCGAGCCACTCACACAACCTCCACACCAGCGGCGCACTGGCCACGCCCACCGCCCATGAAATCAGGCATCCCGCGATCAGCGCCACATTTCTGCTACGCCGCTGTTTGAGCTCTGCGGCTCTCGCGCGCACCCGCAGGGTTGTTGACGCCGCCAGGCCCGGCGGCACGGCGACCGAGACCGACTTGAGCGCCCCTAGCGCTGCTTCCGTGGCAGCCGCCCGGCTGGCGCAGGCTTCGCAGCCTGCAAGGTGATCCTGCAGCCAGCCGCGCTCCTCGGGTGCAAGGCCCTCGACCCGCTCCTGGTCGATCAGCCGTCGCGCCTGTTCATGCAAATTTCCAGTCGCATCCTGCTTCTTCCTGATTCCTGTTCCTCCAATAGCTCACGCGCCGCGCTCAATCCGCGGTAAAGCCGCGACTTCACCGTAGCGAGCGGTATCCGGATGACGCCTGCAATCTGTTTGAGCGAAAGATCTTCCTGAAAGCGCAGCAGCAGAACCTCGCGGTAAACGGCCGGCAGGCGCGCCAGCACCGATCCCAGCCTGGCCGCCGGCTCCCGGTTGGCATACTCGGCCAGCGGCGAAGCGCCTTCGGGAGCGCGCGGCTCCTGCGCCGGCCCGCCCCGGTCGGAATCGAGCAACTCGTCCAGGCTGTCCATTTTCCTGCGGCGGCTTGAATCAATCACCAGGTGGCGGGCAATCGAGAACAGCCAGGCATCGAAGCGCGACACGCCGTCGTACTGATGGCCGCGCGCCAGCACGCGCAGCCACGTCTCCTGGAACATGTCGCGGGCGGCCTCCGCGCTGCCCGTCAGGTAGAGCAGGTAGCGATAAAGGCGGTACTCGTACTGCGCGATCAGGGCCTCGATCAGGTCCGGATCGCGGCGGCGCAGGCCGCGCGCAATAGCCTTGGCTTCGGTTTCCATTGCAAGTTCAAAGAGATGTATCGCGGCGTCCATTCTACCCTCTACCTTTGTATACGGCGAGCCTTGTAAAAAAGACCCGGGCTGGTAACCGGACGGCGAGGCTGGTATGCTCCAGTGGACCCAGCGGGTCGCATGGTTGCACCAGGCAAGGCGACATTTTGCGCGGACCGGCAATGGCCCCTTCGCGGACGAGAGGATCTCATGGCTCCAATTTCCAGGCGCAGGTTCGGTAAATCTGTTCTTTGCGGAATGCTTGCTTCCGGAACTCTTGGATGGCCGTCGGCTTCCAAAGGCTCGACGGCAGGCGCGCCGGCAGCAACTGCCCGGCGGCTGCGCGTTGCTGCGAACCACCGGTATCTTGAATACGCTGATGGCAAGCCTTTCTTTTATTTGGGTGACACGGCGTGGGAACTGTTTCATCGGCTGAATCGCGAAGAAGCCGTCCGCTACCTGACGAACCGGGCCCGGAAAGGTTTTACGGTGATCCAGGCCGTTGTCCTCGCCCAGCTTGGGGGCTTGACAACGCCGAATGCTTACGGCGATTTGCCCCTCACCGATCGTGACCCGGCGCGGCCCAATGAGGCGTACTTCCGGCAGGTCGATTTTGTGGTGAACAAGGCTGAAGAACTCGGCCTGTTCATCGGCATGTTGCCGACGTGGGGAAGCTATTGGGCCACGGGCCGGTCCATTTTCACTCCCACGACGGCACGCGAGTACGGCCGGTTCCTTGGCGGAAGGTATCGGGATAAATCCCTCATCTGGATTCTTGGCGGCGACCGTTCGGTTACGGATAAGCAGGAACGCGCGATTCTGGACTCGCTGGCCGCAGGACTGAAGGAAGGCGACGGCGGCACACACCTGATCACGTATCACCCGGTCGGCCCCGGCGATTCTTCTTACAAGCTGAACGACGCATCCTGGCTCGATTTCAACATGTTTCAGTCATCGCACGCCGCGCGCGATCTCGATAACGGCCTGTATGTGGAACACGATTACGGGCTGACGCCCAAGAAGCCCACGATGGACGGCGAGAACCGTTATGAGTGCATTCCCGTGGGCTTCTATTTCCGGGGCATGACGGGGATTGACCGGTTTGATGACGACGACGTGCGCCAGGCAGCGTTCTGGTCGCTTCTGGCGGGCGCGTGCGGATACACGTACGGGAACAACAACATCTGGCAAATGTTCGACCCGGCGCGCGCGAAGGCAGGAAGCCGGAACGGGAACGCGCGGCCGGCGTGGATGGGCGATCCCTGGCTGGGCGCCAAGGGCGGCGTGCTGGGAGCCAACATCCCGTGGTACGACGCCCTGGATCATCCCGGGGCCTTTCAGATGACTTACGTGCGGCGCCTGTTTGAATCCCTTCCCTTCACGCGGCTGGTTCCTGACCAGAGCATGATTTTGGATGGGCCGAAAACCGGAGGAGCCAAGATCCGGGCGGCAAGGTCATCGGAAGGTTCGTTTGCCATGGTTTACTCGCCGGCTGGAGAAGCTTTTACCGTCGACAAGCACGTCATCAAAGGCCGGCGCCTCAATGAGATCTGGTACGACCCCCGTTACGGCGTCTCCTACCTGATCCATGAAGCCGACACGTGGGGATTCCAGCGATACACGCCGGTGACACGCGGGCGCGGGAACGATTGGATTCTCCTGCTGGAAGATGTTGCGGCTGGGTACGCCTTGCCAGGCCCGCCAAGGTGATTCATCAGCCGCGGGCGCTGGAATAATGATGTTCAGGTTGCGATAATTCCGGTACAGATGCCGGTCTTTGGCGTCCGCGAACTTTCCCTCTTTGAAATCTCAAATCTGAGATCTCAAATCGTCAGGGTGGCGCATACATCGCGCTTCCTGCGATGTGTGCGGTCGCAGGGCCCTCTGGTGCGAACATCATGATCTTCGAAGTCTGCAGTTTTCCTGCTCGAAAAAACCTC
>JARRJI010000361.1:0-6068 GCA_037379595.1 Acidobacteriota bacterium
CGGATTATTCTGCGCGCATTTGCTGGCTGAGGTAATTCTGGAGGCCCATTTCTTTGATCATGCCGAGCTGGGCTTCGAGGAAATCGACGTGCTCTTCCTCGTCTTTCAGCAGGGCTTCGAAGAGGTCGGCTGAGGCGTTATCGCCCTCTTTCCGCGCGATGGCGATGTACTTGTTGTAGTCCTCGACCGCACCTTTTTCGAGATCCAGATCGTTCTGGAGTTGCTGCTCGACATTCTTGCCAATCCTGAGTTTCGGGAGATCATTCAGGTTGGGAACGCCTTCCAGGAAGATGATGCGCTCAATCAGTTCCTCGGCGTGTTTCATCTCGCCGATCGACTGCTTCTTGATTTCGGCGTATAGACGCTTGTAGCCCCAATTGCTCTGCATCTCGCCGTGGAGAAAGTACTGGCTGATCGCCTGCAATTCTTCGCTCAAAGCCTTCTGGAGAAGATTGATAACTTCCGCTTTTCCCTTCATGTCCGCATTTCTCCTTTCTGCAAATAATCTATCAATTTTTCCGGGGTACATCCAGCGCGTTGCGAGCACTTGCCCAAGCGGGACGAGTAACCGCGTCAGGAAGGCTTCTTGTCGGTTTCGCTTTCTTTTTCACGCACGTGGGCGATCAGGTTGCGCACGCTATTGGCGAGCTGCACCACCTCGCCCTTGCCCTGCACATCGAACTCGATCTCATAATTGCCCGCCGCGGCGTGATCCACGGCCTGTTTGAGGTCGAGCAACGGCCTTACCACTTCCCGGGGCAGGATGTAGCTGACCCAGATGCTGATCAGCAAGACCAGCAGAGAGACGCTGCCCAGCACCCATTCGGCGCGAGTCATGAGGGCCTGCGCGTCCTGGTGATCGCGCTGGACACGGTCCCAACTCCGGCGTTCCAGGCCGGAGGCCAGATCCAGAAAAGAACTCGCTGTGTTGTGAAGCTGCCTGGAGATGGACTCGAGAACGGGATCTTCGGTCCCGGCGGCTGCGATTTCCGAGTCAAACTTGCTGGTTCGGGCATGGAGTTCGCGGACCAGGCTGGCCCTGCTGTGCTGCCGCGATTGGCGAAGAATTTCATTCAGCTCTTTTTCGTAGGAGCGGACTGCGTGGCGGAGCCGGTCGACCCGAGGCTGGCCCGCTTCGCTGACTCGCCGGGCCGCTTTGCTCATCCCTTCCTGATAGGCATTCAGCGCGCTCTGCATTTCTCCGACCGCATTGGCTTCCCTGGGCTGCGTGGTGCGGACCAGCCGGATCATTTTCTGAAGCTCCTCAACCGATTCCTGGTTGGCTTTCAGGTCTTCCGGGTCGTGAAGCAGGAAATAGTTACGCTCGGTCCGCTGGGCGTCGAGCATCACAATCGAGGCGCGCTCCGCCTGCATGGCGACGGCGGCATTCACACTGACAATGCGGTCGACGATAAAGCCCATTCTGAAAAGGTAATAGACGGCCAGCAGGATGACGGGAACCAGGATCAGCCGCACAATCCCAAGGCTGTACGCGATCCTTCGGCGCATCGACTTGGCTCGCGCAAAAACAATCGGCAGCGACTGATGTCTCCAATCCATTTTATAGTCTCTCGACCATCAGGTGACGATCCAAGCGATGTCCGGGCCCGGCCGCCCGTTTCGAGAGTAAGAAGCGATGACAGTGGCAAACAAGGGCATCTTAACCGAAATCACATCCTGAGAGGAAGTTTTCGCTTCTCGTGTCCCTTGCTGCAAAAACTTCCTCCAACCATGATAACCATTTCATAAGGAACTTTGGGTATACCCTAAGCGTATAACGCTATGAAGGTTGGCTCCAGAATAACAAAGGGGGAGTATTGCCATGTTTTGCCCGCAATGTGGAAAGGAATATTCGCAAGCTGTTAATTACTGCTCCCAGTGCGGCACTGAGATGCATCCTCCGGTGAGGCCGCGCAAGAAACTGACTCGCTCCCGCACGGACGAGAAGATTGCCGGCGTTTGCGGGGGCCTTGCGGAATATCTCGACATTGACTCGACGCTGGTTCGCCTGGTCTGGCTGGCGACAGTATTCCTTGGCGGCTGGGGCGTTATCGCCTATATCATCGCCTGGATTGTTATCCCGGAAGCGCCTGACCCCCTGCTCGCCGAGTCTCACGTACAGGCGTCGAACGCATCGTCGCAGCCGGCACCGAATTCCTGAGGTCTTCGGAGCGCCGAACGGACGCCGCGTCTCTTATCTGATTCCTAGGTAAGGGACGATCCCTGTCAAAGTGAGTTCCACCTTTACGAATTGGAAGGCATGCTTCGGAGCAAGACGCACCAGCCTGTTATCAGGCAACCCCAATTTCAGATCACCAGAAACTGCAGCACGAACAGCGCGGCGAAAATGTAAGTCAGCGTCGGGCATTCCCGCCATCGGCCGGTGGCGACTTTCGCAACAACGTAGGCAATCAGCCCGAAGGCGATGCCGTCCGCGATGCTGAAAGTGAGGGGAATGCCCACGAGGATGAGGAAGGCTGGAAGGTATTCCGTCGGATCGTCCCAGTTGAACTCTCGAACCACCTTGAGCATCATCGAGCCCACCACAATAAGGGCCGGCGCGAGCGTAGGATAATGGGTGACGGAGTGGCCGGCTGTGCCGACCTGCACGCCGCCCCCGATCATCGCCGCCAGTGGGCTGAAAAACATGGCTCCCAGACGCAGGCATCCGGTCACCATGTTCGCCAGCCCCGTGCGCGCTCCGTCGGAGACTCCGGCTGCAGATTCGATGTAGCACGTGATGGTGGAGGTCCCAAGGCCGGCGCCAACCGTCGTGCCCACTGCGTCGGCAAACAAAGCGCGGCCCGCGCGGGGGAGCCTGCCTTTCTTCATCAGCCCCGCCTGCTGTCCCACGCCAACCAGCGTGCCGACCGTGTCAAACAGCGCCAGATAAAAAAGCACAAAGATGGCTGCGGCAAGCATCGAGGGATTCGTCGCCAGGAGCCCGTGCAGATCGAATTTCAGAAAGGTAGGAGCCAGATTGATCTGGGTTGAGAAGATGCCGTGGAAATGAATCAGTCCGAAGGCAGCCGCAATTCCGGTTGTGGCCAGAATCCCCAGCAAAATCGCTCCCCGCACACCGAAAGCCAGAAGAACGATCAGGACGAGCAGCCCCAGCACGCTGGCCAGGGTCGCCGGCTGGCTGAAGTCCCCCAGCCGAACCAGCGTCCCGGGAGACGCTACCACCAGCCCGCCGTATTCGAGCCCGATGAAGGTGATGAAAAGCCCGATGCCGGCGGCAATGCCGCGCTTCAGCGAATCGGGGATCGAGTTGACAATCTTCGCTCGAATACCCGTCAGCGTGATGGCGATAAAGAAGAGTCCCGCCAGCAGCACCGCGCCCAGGGCCTGCTGCCACGACAACCCGAACCCGAGCGGGGCCGCGGCACAAAGCGTGTAGACAAAAAAGAAGTTCTCTCCCATCCCCGGCGCCAGCGCGATGGGGTAATTGGCGATCAAGCCCATCAGGAAAGTGGAGAGAGCTGCGGCCAGGCAGGATGCGCTGAGAACCGCCTGAAAGTTCATGCCGGCCTGTGACAGAACTCCCGGCTGCACAAAGATGATGTACGACATGGCCAGGAATCCGGGCTTTGAAATTTATTATGACGAGGCAAGAAAAGCGTTGATAGCATTATTTGCCCGGAAAGTGCAAGGGCCTCTTTACCGAGGGAGACGAATCACTGTCTTTGTTCCAGAATGCGACGCAGTTCGAGGGCTTGATTGGGGTTCTTGCGAATCATGATACGCTTGAGGCGCGCGAACTCATCGCGGTCGATTTTCTGCACGGTGCCACGGCCTCGCTGCGGTGTGAAAGCCAGGATGTGATCCAGATCGGGCTGGCGTTTGAGAGGGGTCTCGAACCGCACGGCCAGGGCCGGCGGGCAGAAATCGATGAGCGAGCCCATCCCGACGTCGCGTCCATTTGAAGCCGCCCGGGCCACTCCCCGCATTTCTTTCCGATCGGTTTCGTAGCAGAGAAACACGTCTCCGCGCTTCACTTCTTCGCGCAGGTAGCGGAGACTGGAAGCGCTTTTGATCCAACCTTCGTCGCCCATGGGATAGATGCCGCGCACCCGCGAACGGAAATACTGGTCAAACCGCCAGCCGCGTTTTGTGTTGATCTTGAAGACCCAGACTTTCATCGGAGAATGCAGTATCGGACGAAGAGCAATTGAATGAACAGGACGGCGGATTACGGCCGATCCATTTATCCTTTAATCCTCATTCAGCCAATCTTCATTGCCTTAGTCTGGCTTGCTCCACTCGATTGCCGCTTTGATCTCGTTGTCGGGATGCTTTTCGAGAACATCGGCAAAGTCGGTGTAGGGCACGACGTGGGTGATGATCTGTTCCACCGTCTTACCCCAGGTCTTGTAGCCTTTCCCCAGATCTTCCACCGCGAGTTCAAAATGTTTCCGGCTGGCATTTACGCTGCCGATCATCACCTGGTTGCGCAGGACCAGCGTCCGCATCAAGGCGGCTCCGTCGATCTGCAACGGGCGATCGCCGCCGGGAATTCCGGTCAGAACGTAGACACCGTTGATTCCCAGCGCTCCCAGCAAATCAAACTCGACGTGAGCAATTCCCGTTGCTTCAAAAATCATGTCAATCTGCCCGAAAGCTTCGTCCAGCGCAGCGGGCTTGGTCTGGCGGCCATCGACGTACCTTCCGCCCAACTGTGTAAGGAGCCTGGGCCTCAAGGAATCTGCATCCACCACATCCAGCCCCAGAACTTTAGCCCCGCGCAACCTGAGTGCAACCGCGGCCAGCAGCCCGATCGGACCCAGTCCGGCCACCAGCACCTGCTTGCCCTCCAGCCACTTCTGCGGGTCTCCAGCGCCGGGAAGCCGGGCAGCCTGAACTGCAAGGGCTTCATCGATGGCCTTTTCGGCAACCGACGTGGGTTCCGAAAGGACGCCGAGCGGAACCTGATCCTTGGGAACTTTGACAAAGTATTTCAGTTGATCCACCACCAGTTCGGTTTCGTATCCATCCCGCTGCTTGATGCCGCGCTCGGTATAATCTCCCGTCGAGCACATGTCGCTGCGATCATTCAGGCAGGATGGACAATGCCCGCACCCGCGCCGGACGGTGAAACATCCGAAATCGCCCGGCCGGACTGACTGGAGCTGGTTTCCCGTTTCCACCACCTGCCCGAACATCTCGTGGCCGATCACCAGGTCCTTCTGGCCCGGAGGCGCATCGGCTCTTCCGCCTGCTGCTTCTTCACGGTCTGTCCCGCAAATCCCCACCCGCAATACCCGCAGCTTGATTTCGTCCGGAGCTGTCAGCTTTGGCTCAGGTCGGTCTACTATGTTGATTTGTTTCGTCCCTGGAATGATCGCGATCGCTTTCATGCTGAACTCATCTCCCTTCGGACAGATTAGGATCTACATAGCTTACCAAGGTAAAACTCATTAGATGAAGTTTTTGCCAAATCGGCTCCTCGCGGGCGCTTGCAGCCTGATTTTTGACCGGAAATGTTTATGACGGAGATAATAACGAAAATGAACCAAACTGTCCTCGACGGAGGTTTGGCGATGACCTGATTTCCTCCGATCAGGCAGAAGTCCCCGTGATAGATGAGAGTCACTAACACTTGATATTGCTGAGGATTAGCTTGATGGAACCCTTTGCTTCCGTCCGTTTTCCAAAGGCAGTAGGGCGAAGGGCAAGCAGCTCCCGCCGTTCATAATTGGTTACGGTTGTTACGGCGTAACTGGAACTATTGTCCCATTGCCTGCCTTCCGGGTCCGCAGTTAGATTTTTCTTATCATGAAACAGTCGGAGTCCATGTACACTTTCGAGGATGGCGTCTTCCACAAAACTCCCAAGCGTAAGAGTTCGGGGTGGGGGATGTGGACTTTCGTCGGCATTCTGGCTTTGTTGTTTGTCTATCGCTCCACCCGGCCGCAGATGAGGCTGCGTCCTGACCCTCCGGCATCATTTTACGGCCACAACGCGAACTGGACCCAAGAAGAGCGTCAACATCAGAGAAGCGAAGCGCAAGCCTACTGGCGGGTTGCCGTGCGCCGTATCCAGACGGACTATGCGCCGAAGAGGCTGCT
>JARRJI010000362.1:0-3578 GCA_037379595.1 Acidobacteriota bacterium
GCCCGGGAAGTCCTGCGAATCGTGGGCCTGGAAGGCCGTGAGGATCACCACCCCGCGCAACTCTCGGGCGGGCAGCAACAGCGCGTAGCCATTGCACGGGCGCTGGTCAATAACCCGTCAATCCTTCTGGCCGACGAACCTACGGGAAATCTTGACAGCCACACGAGTGTGGAAATCATGGAGATTTTTCAGCGGCTGAATCGGGAACAGGGGCTGACCATCATGCTGGTCACCCACGAGTCCGATATCGCGCGTTTTGCCAGGCGGACGGTGCTTTTCCGCGACGGCAAGATCCGGCGCGATACGCCGGTGGAAGCGCAGGCTGAAGCCGCCCAGGTGCTGCTCAGCCTTCCCGTAATTCGTGACGAAGAGGATGAGGAGATGGAGGGGAACTGATGGATTACGCAGCGGTTCTTCGCGTGGCAATTCGCGCGCTGGCGCGCAACAAGATGCGCTCCATCCTGACCATGCTCGGCATCATTATTGGCGTCGGGGCTGTGATTTCCACAGTCGCAATCGGGGTGGGCGCAAGCAACCAGGTCCAGGAAGCCATCCGCAACCTGGGCAACAACATTGTCTTCATCTCCGCCGGGAGCATCAACCGGCGCGGGGTGCATATGGGCAGTGAAGCCACCAAGACGCTGACGGTCGGGGACGCCAAGGCCATCACCCAGCAAATTCCCTTCATCAGCAAGGTCTCCCCGGGAGTCCGGTCGGGCGGCCAGGTGGTTTACAGCGGCCAGAACTGGTTTACTTCGTTCCATGGCGTGACACCCGATTACCTGGATATTCGGCGCTGGCCCGTCAGGGAGGGCAGCGTTTTTACCCAGCACGATGTGGACACCGCATCGGACGTTTGCCTTCTGGGCCTGACCGTTGCACAGAATCTCTTTGGCAACGAAGATCCGGTTGGCAAGATGGTGCGCATCAAGAACATTCCGTTCCGCGTGCTCGGCGTGCTTTCTTCGAAGGGACAATCGCCGTTTGGCCGCGATGAAGACGATCGGATTCTGATGCCCTACACAACCGTGCAGAAGAAGATGGCGGGAATCGACTGGCTCAATTTCATTATGTGTTCGGCAAGCTCCCAGAACGCCATCAACGCTTCCAGGCGGCAGATTGCTGCGCTTTTGCGCGAACGCCATCGCCTGCGCACTGACGAAGAGGACGATTTCATCATTCGAAGCCCGAACGACCTGGCGCAAGCGCAGGCGGAGTCCGGGCGCGTGATGACGTTGCTGCTGGCCAGCATCGCTTCGGTCTCGCTGCTGGTGGGTGGTATCGGGATCATGAACATCATGCTGGTTTCGGTGACCGAGCGGACGCGCGAAATCGGCGTGCGCATGGCGGTCGGCGCCACCGAAGGCGACGTGCAAAATCAGTTTCTGGCGGAGGCGATGGTGTTGAGTTCCATTGGCGGAGCCGTGGGCGTGGTGGCCGGAATCGTGGGATCGCGAGCCGTATCGAACATGCTCCAGTGGCCAACCCAGATTCCGCTGGAATCGGTCCTGATCGCAGTGGTGTTTTCGGTCAGTGTGGGCATTTTCTTCGGATATTATCCGGCGCGGAAGGCCGCGCGCCTGGACCCGATCGAGGCGCTGAGATACGAGTGATTTCGCGGGTCAGACCAATTCAAAGCTGGCTCGCAAGGCAGGCAAAACATGAAAACGAGCAAAACAATCCTTCGAATGATTCTTGCCGGTATGGCGGTCTTTTGTGCCGTGCTCTTAGCTCTGCCCGTTGTGGCAGCAGCGAAGACGCCGCAGCGCCAGCAGAGCCGAGGCGAGAGCTTTTTCATCATCTCTTCTGTGGACGCCAGGAAGCAGCAGCTTGTTCTGAAACTGCCAAGCGAGGTTACTGAGGTCGCTCAGGTGACGCCTGCCACAACTTATCGCGACGAAGAGGGAAAGCCGCTCAAGTTCGACGATTTGCGCGCCGGCGACACGGTTTACGCGACCGTTATTCAAAATGCTAAAGGAACTCTTACCGTCACGAGCCTCCGCCGCGGTCCTATGACTCTTGAAGAGCTTCACAAGCGGTATTTCGCCGAGGAATAAGCCGCTTTTGCGATCTGCCGCCCGAGGCGCGGTCGGCTGGGAGTCGCCCGATGCTATCCCGCACTTTTCGGAATGGCTATCGAGCCTTGATCGGCTGGTTGGTCCTATTCCAGCCGGTTGGTTTTGCCCATGCGCCCGCCAACACTCCCCATGCAACCGTTGCACTGGTCTCCGAAGGAGCTTCCATCCAGCCTGGACATCAGTTCCGGGTGGGGCTCCACTTCCAGTTGGAAAAAGACTGGCACATTTATTGGGTGAACCCTGGCGACTCCGGCGAACCGCCGCGGGTGGAATGGAAACTCCCGGCGCAATTCAAAGTCGGCCCGCTCCAATGGCCTGCGCCGCGCCGGCTTGAGAATCCTCCGCTGACCGATTACGGTTATGAAGACGAAGTGCTGCTGATGGCCACCGTACGTCCTCCGGCGAACCTGAAGCCCGGCGGCACGGCGAAACTTGAGGCCAACGTCAAGTGGCTGGTTTGTCATGATATCTGCATTCCCGGCCGACAGACCGTCACGCTTTCACTACCGGTTGCAAGCGATGCGCCCAAATACGATCCGCGCTGGCGCCAGCTTTTCACGCGTACAAGCACGCGACTGCCGATGCGACTCCCGGCCGGATGGAGCGTGACCGCGGCAGCCAATCCGCAGTCATTCGTTCTCTCAATCAAGACGGGGACCCGGGAAGCAGGCGCGACATTTTTTCCTCTGGAATCCCTGCAGATCAAGAACGCGGCTCCACAGCAGGCGGAGCCCGTCGATGGCGGAGTTCGCCTGACGCTTCAAAAGTCGGACGAGCTCTTGCACCCGATCGCTTCTCTGAAGGGAATCCTTGTCCTGCGCCATGATAAAGCTTATGCCATCAACGCGCCGGTCACGTCGCAAAACAGCATGCGAAAAAGTTCAGGAGGAAGGAGACCTCGCAAATGAACTCCAAAAGAATTGCCACGTCCATCCTGCTGGGATGCGCCGTCCTGCTGCCCGCGCTCTGCTTGTGGGCGGTCAAGGTCGGCGAGCCTGCTCCCAGCTTCACCGCCAAAGACTCAAACGGCAAGGTCCAAAAACTCTCGGATTATCGTGGAAAATATGTCGTGCTCGAATGGCACAACCGTCAATGCCCTTACGTCCACAAGCATTACTCCAGCGGAAACATGCAGAAAATGCAGAAGGAATGGACAGCCAAAGGAGTAATCTGGTTCACAGTGATTTCCTCTGCGCCAGGAAAACAGGGGTATGTGACGGCTGAAGAAGAAAATGCCTACGTCAAGCAGGTGGGCGCCTCCCCAACAGCCGTACTTCTTGATCCGAGCGGGGAACTCGGCCACCTATACAGTGCCAAGACCAGCCCTCACATGTTCGTGATCAATCCCCAGGGGATTCTGATCTATGACGGCGCCATTGACGACAAACCGACCACCGACCTTGACGACGTTGCCACGGCGACGAATTACGTCAACCTGGCGCTTGAAGAGGCGATGGCAGGCGAGCAGGTCAAAACGGCCGTTACGCGTCCTTACGGATG
>JARRJI010000363.1:0-3552 GCA_037379595.1 Acidobacteriota bacterium
GTCATCGCTGGACGAGCCTGAAAGGCTTCGTTACCGTTCCAACCTGCTGGGCGCCGATCTGCGCATTACGAACTTCGGCGGCGGCAACACCAGTTCAAAGGTGAAGCAGAAGGGCCTGGTCGGGGCGCGCGAGGTTGACGTCCTGTGGACAAAAGGCAGTGGTGGCGATCTGGGGAGCATCAAACGTGCCGGATTCGCCACCCTCTATCTTGACAAGCTTCACGGCCTCGAAGAAGTTTATCGGGGTGTCGAATTTGAAGACGAAATGGTGGGCTACTATCCGCTTTGCAGCTTCGGGCTGAACCCGGTTGCGCCTTCCATTGATACGGCCCTGCACGGATTCCTCCCTTTCAACCACGTGGATCATTTCTATCCGGACTGGGCAACGGCGCTGGCAGCGGCGGCCAATGGTCGCAAACAGCTTCAGGAGTTCAACCGTCGATTCAACCACAACCTGATCTGGCTGCCGTGGCAGCGCCCGGGATTTGAGACCGAACATAATCCGCAAGCATCCACCGATGAGTTGCGAAACAAGCCGGCCAACTTTTGCGCACAGCACGCACTGACCCACGAGCCGATTGACCCGCTCGACTGCGCAAGGCCATCCTGTTTCTTGCAGTGACCGTACCCGTTGCACGACGGGACATCTATTTCCGGTGGATGGCGGCCTCACTGAGGCGTACCTGCGATAGGCGCAGGCAACGCCTTCCGAAGCCGCTTCAGGTCAGATATGGATAAACTTCGATGTGTTGCCGTTGACTTGGGCGCGGGCAGTTGCCGCGTTTCGCTGGCCGAATGGGACGGAACCCAGGCAAGCGTACGCCTTGCGCATCGCTATCCGAACGGTCCGGTTGAGCGCGAGGGCCACCTCTGGTGGCAGCTCAATCAGCTTTGCGCGGGCGCTGATGAAGGTCTTGACCTTGCCTCAAAACTGCTGACGGATGCCAAGCGTGGCATCCATTCCGTCGGCGTGGACGGCTGGGCGGTGGATTATGTCCGGCTCGACAAGGCTGGCAAGCCACTGGCGGATCCGCTCTGTTATCGCGACCAGAGGACCGAGACAGCGATGCCGGAAGTCTGGGCGAAGATTGCCCGCGAGCGTCTCTATGAACTGACCGGCATCCAGTTCCTGCGCTTCAACACTCTTTACCAGCTTTATGCCGACCTTCGCGACGGCCTGGAGCCCGCGGCGCAATGGCTCAATGTTCCTGAGTATCTCTTATATCGCTTTGCCGGTTCCGATCCGAAGGCCGCTGTTGCCGAATACACCAACTCAACCCACACACAACTGGTCAACGCGAGGACGCGAAGCTGGTGCGACGAAATCTTTGAGAAGGCCGGCCTCGACCGCTCGGCCGCGCCGCGCATTGTTCCACCGGGAACGCAGCTTGGATCCCTTCGGGGCGACGTCGCCGCTCTCTCCACCTACAAGGCGACGTGGGTCATTGCTCCTGCCTGCCATGACACGGGGGCCGCAGTCGCGGGCATTCCGGACGCTACAACCGAATGGGCCTTCATCAGTTCCGGCACGTGGTCACTGGTAGGGGCGGTGATTGATGAGCCCTGCACCTCGGCCGACGCACTGCGCTGGAACTTCACGAACGAAGGCGGGGTTGGAGGCCGGATCCGATTCCTCAAGAACGTGAACGGCATGTGGTTACTCGAAGAGTGCCTCCGCGAGTGGAAGTCCGCCGCGGTCCGTTCCTGGACTGTGCCCGAACTGGTCGCGGAATGCGAACGGCTTCCTGTTCCTCAAACGATTTTCAATGTTGACGCCCCGGACCTGATCCTTCCCGGGCACATGCCTTCCCGCATCAATCAAGAGCTTGAGAAGGCCGGCCATGCGCCGATTCCCGAAGATGCCGAGAACGCGCCCCGGATGGCCGGCGTCATTTTTGCCAGCCTTGCCGCCCGTTACGCGGAAATCCTGCGAGCGCTTCAGGAAGTCACGGGTCGCAAGTTTCGCCGCCTTTACATGGTGGGCGGCGGCAGCCAGAACGAGTACGTCAATCGCCTGATCGCAGAGCATACAGGCCTGGAAGTCAAACACGGGCCCGTAGAAAGTTCTACCATCGGCAATCTCGCCATTCAGTTTGCATCGCTCGAAAGCGGGAATGCGGAGGTTACGCCTGCCGACGTTGCCCGGTGGGCCGAGCGGCTGGTTCGTTCTTCAGCCCCTTAAAATCCCGGTAAGCGGATAGGGGAATCATGAGCGGAAGCATTGGCCTGGCTATAGGACTGGTCCTCCTGGGAGGATTTCTGCAAGGGAGCTTTGCGCTTCCCATGAAGCGCATGACTCGCTGGCGGTGGGAGAACACCTGGCTGGTCTACTCGGTCGCCGGGATGCTGATCCTCCCCTGGATCATGGTCTTTGTGACCGTCCCGCACTTCAGCCTGGTGCTGGCGAGCGCACCCCGGGCTACCATTGCTGAAGTCGTGCTTTTCGGGTTTGGCTGGGGCGTGGGCTCGACTCTCTTTGGCTTGGGCATCAGCCGCGTGGGCATGGCGCTCTCCTTCGCGATCATCCTTGGCATCACCGCCTCTCTCGGATCGCTTCTGCCTCTCGTTGCCTTTCATCCGAACGAATTGTTTACTCCTCAGGGATACACGCTGATTGTGGGGCTCGCAATCGTCGTTCTGGGCATTGTGGTTTGCTCGGTGGCGGGCCACCGGCGCGAGCGGGAACTCTCCAGCCAGACTGCGCAACGCGGCGGGTCGGGTTTCTGGCTGGGACTGGTGATCTGTATTCTCTCCGGAATCTTCTCGGCCATGCTCAACTTCAGCTTCGTCTTTGGCAAAGATTTGCAGCAGGCAACTCATGCCGCGGGCGCTTCGCCGGCCATGTCATCCAATCTGATTTGGGCTCTCGCCTTGAGCGCCGGTTTCCTCGCCAACGCCGGATATTGCATTTACCTGCTGCGGAAGAACCACACCTGGGGCGTGCTGACCCAGGCGGACATTTCTGCCAACTACTGGCTTGGAGCTGTCCTGATGGGCGCCGTGTGGTTTTTTGGGATTGCCTTTTACGGCATGGGAGCCACCGGGCTGGGTGCCCTCGGTGCCGTGCTGGGCTGGCCTGTGTTTATGGCAATGAACATTACGGCCGCTAATGTCTGGGGAGCGGCTACCGGCGAATGGAAAGGTGCCAGCCGCCGAACGTATGGCTATTCCTGGACGGGTGTTCTGGTTTTACTCGTTGCGATTTACGTGATTTCGCACGCAAGCGCGTTGTAATCGAAGAAAGACGGAGTGTGTTAAGGATCGGCCGGGTTTTGCGCTGTCTCCCGACGATTTTTGCTGCAACGTCGCGGGGCGATGGCTGGCCGGATTTCAATTTCATTCTTAAATTATCTGATGTTGCCACCGTCGCTGAGAGCCTGTAACCAGTGGCGCTTACGGCTGCACCGACAGGAGGATTGATATGAAGCGTCGAACCTTTATACAGAGCTTTGCCGCTGGGGCCCTCACACTGGTTGTTCGGGGACCAAACCTTTCATTGGGCGCCAATGCCGCTGAGGAATGATCGCTGGAAACGGCTTTTCGCAATTTGCC
>JARRJI010000364.1:0-3552 GCA_037379595.1 Acidobacteriota bacterium
GGCCGCGTCAAGCAGATCCGCGCACAGATCGAAGAGACTACTTCGGACTACGACCGCGAGAAACTGCAGGAGCGGCTGGCCAAGCTGGTGGGCGGAGTCGCCCAGATCAAAGTTGGCGCGGCAACTGAAACCGAGATGAAAGAGAAGAAAGCTCGCGTTGAAGATGCTATGCACGCCACCAAGGCTGCCGTTGAAGAGGGAATCGTTCCGGGTGGTGGCGTCGCTCTGACTCGCTGCCTTCCTGCCCTCGTTAAGCTGAAGGCTGAGGAAGACGAGCAGATCGGCATCAACATCGTGAAGCGGGCACTCGAAGAGCCGCTGCGGCTGATTGCCTCGAACGCAGGATGGGAAGGCGCCGTGGTGGCGGAGAAGGTAAGGGCCAACACCAACGCGAACTTCGGCTTCAACGCCCAGACTGAGACCTTCGGCGACCTGGTCGAAGCCGGCGTCATCGACCCGACCAAGGTTACCCGTTCCGCTCTCCAGAATTCCGCTTCCATCGCCTCACTGCTGCTGACAACCGAGGCGCTGGTCAGCGAAATTCCGGAAAAGGAAGAGAAAGCTCCTGCTATGCCTCCGGGAGCCGGCGGCATGGGCGGCATGTACTAAGAAAGAGCGTCAACCGTTAAACGTTGGCTGCAAGAACGAAGGGCGGGGACCAGTTCCCCGCCCTTTTTATTTGCGAGTGTTGCGATTCGACCTTGCAGCAGTGCGAATCCCCGAAGAAATGGCTTTCCTGGCCTGTCTGCTGCGGCCGGGACTGGTTCCGGCAACGCGCAGCATTAAATTCAGCAATTCGATATAAGCAGGAATGACTTCCGGTGCAAAACGCTGGAGTTCGGCAACGTGCTTTTCGATGGTTGTCCAGTCACCGCGCACCGCGGGCCCCGTCAAGGATTTGCGAGCCCCGAATTCAACAAAATTCTTCACTGACTCTGCGACAAACCTTCCGAGCATCGGCCGGACAACCTTTTTCGGCACGCCAGCTTTCTGCAGAAGCCGTTCGGAACAGCCCATCAGTGTGACCTCGGTCGGGCACACCAGAAACGCACTCAGGTGGTAAAGGGCTTTCGCCTCTGGCCGCAGATCAAACGCCGTTCCGGAAAGCATCTTCACCCATTGCCGCGCCACCACAACGGCTTTCCTGTCACCCTCCACGGCCCAAAAGCCACCCGGCAGATTTCGAACCCCGGCAGCGGAATTGGGAATCGTCTGATAGGGGTGAAGTGAACCGATGCTGGCGCCGCGCTGCTGGAACGGATCGAGGACGGATGCGGGCGCCGATCCGCAGGTGTGAAGAATAATTTTCCCGGACCAGTCTTCGCGGTGGCCTGCCAGCTTGCGGGCAACAGGATTCAATGCGGCGTCGGAAGTCGTCATCAAGACAATCCCGGCCTCAGCCAGCCGCCGGTCATTCAGGCTGATAGCCTTTCCGCTGCCGATGAATCGAACCGCACCTCTGGCGCGCGCTATTTGCCGGGCCGCAACAAATTTGACGGGCACGCCCGCCCGCCGAAGCAACTTGCCCATGGCCTGCCCAAGCCGTCCCGGTCCAACAATCGCCACCGTCAAATTTGAACGCTTTCGCAATGGATCACCCCCGTGGACTGCACCTTCACTGAAGACTTGAATTTTAGCAGCTTGCCCTGTGTTGAGATCAGAAGTCGCTCCAACCTTGGCCGCCCAGGCAATCAATTGTGACGAAAAGCGAAATCGTTTTTCGCTTTGCTCAGCCATGACACCGAAAACCCACAAAAGAATTCTGAGCAAATGTCCGATAGATAGGCGAGGAGAAATTTGCGGCGATCCTAATTGTTCCATTTCAAAAAAGGTATGACCTCCGGAGTGCGATCTCTCTGCCGCTAAAGATATTTCTGAACGGTTTTCAAGTGACCATGGAGGCTTTGGTGCATCTAACGAAATGAAAAGGAAAATCAATCAACATGGACGATGTTCTCGCAACCATTTTCATAGTTTTCCTGCTCTTACTCTATTCCACCATCGCGCTTGCCTTTGTGGTCGCAGGAATTCGCAGATGGATATGGCAACCTTTACGAAAAAGATTTCCTGAAAAGGAACGCGTGCGAAACTTTCGCGACATCAAGTCCACCCGCAGTGAACAAAGCCCCACTTAGCCTTTCCGAGGCTGTTCCGTCCGCTCGCCTTTAACCACCGGGACAAAACCTGCTTCCTTTTCACGCAAGGCTTTGACGCGGTCTCGCAACCGGGCCGCATTCTCAAAATCGAATTGCTTCGCGGCCTCGCGCATCTGGTTTTCCAGGCTCTTGATCAGTTCATCCAGTTGATCCCGCGAAGTTATCTCTTCCTCCTCGGCTTCCGATGGAACCGTGACGTAATCCGCCTCCACAATGGCGACCAGGGCCATATCGACGGGCTTGATAATGCTTTCCGGAGTGATTCCGTTCTCCTCGTTGTAGCGCATCTGGATGGTGCGGCGCCGGTTGGTCTCGGTGATCGCCTGGCGCATGGATTCCGTCATATTGTCGGCATAAAGAAATGCCCGCCCGTGCAGATGCCTTGCGGCGCGGCCCATCGTTTGAATCAAAGCGCCCGCCGAACGCAAATACCCTTCCTTGTCAGCATCGAGAATGGCCACCAGAGAAACTTCCGGCAGATCGAGGCCCTCCCGCAGCAGGTTGATGCCGATCAGCACATCGAACTCGCCGCGCCTCAGGTCCCGGAGAATCTTCACTCGCTCAAGAGTTTCGATTTCTGAGTGCAGGTACCGGCACCGGACTCCGACCTCAGCGTAGTATTCCGCCAGGTCTTCGGCCATGCGCTTGGTCAGCGTGGTCACCAGGACGCGCTCACTGGCCTCGGCGCGCCTTCGGATTTCGTCAAGGAGATCGTCAACCTGATTGCGCGTTGCGCGGACTTCGATTTCCGGGTCCACCAGTCCGGTAGGCCGGATGATCTGCTCGACCACCTCGCCTCCCGTTTTCGTCAGCTCATACGGCCCGGGAGTCGCCGAAACATAAATGGCCTGCCGCGCGCGGTGCTCAAACTCCTCAAACGTCAGCGGCCGGTTGTCGAGCGCGGAAGGGAGACGAAAACCGTAATTCACCAGCGTCTGCTTGCGCGAGCGGTCACCGCGGAACATTCCGTGAAGCTGAGGGATGGTCTGATGGCTCTCGTCGATGAACATCATGGCGTCCTGCGGCAGATAATCGAGCAGCGTGGGCGGAGGCTCGCCGGGCAGCCGGCCTGAAAGATGCCGCGAATAGTTTTCAATGCCGTGGCAATAGCCCATCTCTTTCATCATCTCGACGTCAAACATCGTGCGCTGATGAACGCGCTGCGCCTCGACCATCTTGGCCTGCTTTTCCAGCTCACCGCGCCACCACTCCAGTTCGCCGAGAATCCTCTCAACCGCCAGTTCACGCTCGTCGCGAGGCATCACGTAGTGCGTGCGGGGATAGATCGGCAACCGCGTCAACGTCTCTTTGACCTGCCCCAGAAGCGAATCGATCATGAGGTTATTCAGTCATCTTTAGATTTAGTTCATTCTTCATTTCTCAGGATTACCATGAT
>JARRJI010000365.1:0-7505 GCA_037379595.1 Acidobacteriota bacterium
GAAGAACTGGCCCGCGAACTGAAGCAAGCGGCAGGCGAATACAGGAAAGCGGCGGAAAAGCTTTCTCAAAAACGGCGCGAGGCGGCCGGGCGTCTGGAAAAACTGGTCCGGAAAGAACTCGCCGAACTCAGCATGGAAAAGACTCGTTTCGCCGTCCAGTTTGAGCGGCCGGCGGATGACGGACTGGCCACAGGAGGGCCGCACGGACTGGACAACATCGAGTTGCGAATTTCACCCAATCCGGGAGAAGACCTGCGCCCGCTTGGCAAGATTGCTTCCGGCGGCGAACTCTCGCGCATCATGCTGGCTCTCAAGACGGTGCTGGGCACGGAGCGGCTCAGCCCGGGGACGAACGCAAAGAAGACGATCAACCCGACGTTTATTTTTGATGAAGTTGATACGGGAATCGGAGGGCGCGTGGCCGAGCGCGTCGGCCAAAGGCTCAAGCGCCTTGCGCAAGCCTCCCAGGTGATCTGCGTAACCCACCTCGCGCAAATCGCCTGCTTTGCCGATCACCATTACTACGTGGAGAAGTTCGAACGTAACGGCCGCTCGCATACGAGGGTCCAGCACCTGGCGGGCGAAAAAGAACGTGCCGGCGAACTTGCCCGGATGCTCTCTGGCGCCCAGGTTACCGACGCCGTTCTGAAACACGCAGCCCTGATGCTGAAGCAGGCTTCTGCCTGAAATGGAAATCCTCGCGCGCCTCATGGCAGAATAAAAATCTGAGCGTGGACCATTGCAGCTACCCAAAGACAACTTTATCAAGATATACTGAAGCAAGTGAGGCGGCTTTTTCCTGATGAGTAACGAATTTTTTCCGATCCTGTCTGGCAATGGCCAATGCGCCGAAAAAGCCAGCAGGAATCCCCGCCTTGCCGCCGGTCGGGAACATGACGGGCGGCCTTTCTACATTGAAACCTTCGGCTGCCAGATGAATGTTCACGATTCCGAGAAGGTCGCCGGAGTCCTGATGGCGCGTGGTTACCGGCCGGTCACGACCCCGGAAGAAGCCGAATTCATTTTCTACAACACCTGCAGCATCCGCGAGAAGGCTGCCCAAAAAGTCTTTTCCCGCCTGGGAACCTTCCGCAAGGCACGCGGCGGCGAGCGCAAGGTGTTCGGCGTCCTGGGCTGTGTGGCCCAGCAGGAAGCCGAGCGCATTTTCGAGCGCGCGCCCCATGTCAGCCTGGTCTGCGGGTCGGCGAGTTACCCGAAGCTGCCGGATTTGCTTTCCCGGCTCGAAACGGGGCATCAGCGCGTTACCGGCCTGGCGCTCGACACCGAAGAATGTTTTGAAACCGAGATGACGCGGCGCGACAACCGCTTTCGCGCCTACATCACCATCATCGAGGGTTGCGACAAAGCGTGCACTTACTGCGTGGTCCCCATGACGCGCGGGCCGGAACGCAGCCGCCCCAGTGGCAAGATTCTTGCCGAGTGCCGGCGCCTGGTCGATGCGGGTTTTACTGAAATCCAATTGCTCGGCCAGACGGTGAACTCTTATCGCGATCCTTCGCCGGCGCGGATGAGTTTTCCGGAACTGCTGGCGCGAGTGGCGGAAGTCTCCGGCGTGCGTCGTGTTCGCTTCACCACGTCCCATCCGCGCGATTTTACGAAGGAGATTGTGGCAGCCATCCGGCCCTATGCGACCAGATTCACTTGCCGGTGCAGTCGGGTTCGAATTCGGTTTTGAAGCGGATGCTGCGGACCTATACCCGCGAGGAGTATCTCGAAAAGATCGATTGCATCCGCGGCGCAAAGCGTGCTATTAGCATTTCGACGGACATCATCGTAGGGTTCTGCGGCGAGACGCAAGATGATTTTGAACAGACCCTCACTCTCCTCGACGAAGTCGGATACGATCAGGTCTTTTCCTTCAAATATTCTCCTCGTCCCAAGACTGCCGCCGGTCATTTTGAGGACTCCGTGTGCGAGGAAGAGAAGGGCCGGCGGCTGATGGTTTTGCAGGACAAACAGCGGGGAATCCAGATTAAAAGGAATCAGGCCTGCCTGGGCCGGGAATACGAAGTGCTGGTGGAGGGGTTTCATCCTCGCCTGGGGCAAGCTGTTGGACGAACAACGAGCAACCGGATTGTCAACTTTCCTGGTGAGCCCTCATGGGTGGGGCAGTACAGGAAGGTACGAGTGACAGCGTCGGGACCAAACAGCCTGGTCGGCGAGCGGGTATTGGGGACCGCAACTGGCCAAGCTCGGTGCTGAATACTTTTCAGCCAATTGCAGCCGGGATGCGATAAGCGCTGTGCTGCAGGGAGGATGCACAATGGAAGTCGAGGTAAAAATTCGCGGTCTGATGATGGACCCTGTCACCAATATGCCGATCGTTATTTTGAAGGATATCGGCGGCGCATCCGTGCTTCCAATCTGGGTGGGGATCTACGAGGCCAACGCCATCGCACTCGAAATCGAAAAAGTTACGACGCCGCGGCCCATGACCCACGATCTGCTGAAAAACCTTCTCCTTGGCCTGGAGGCGCAGGTCCACAAGGTGGTCGTCAACGAACTCAAGGACGATACCTTCTATGCCCTCATCTGGCTTGAGAGGGATGGTGAAGTGTTTTCCATCGACTCCCGCCCGAGCGACGCCCTGGCGCTCGCTCTGCGCGTCGATTGCCCGATCTTCGTTGAAGATGAAGTTTTGAAGAATTCCAAGGTTTCCGCTACGGGGACGGACAAGGCCAGTAACGATGAACTTCGCAAATGGCTCGAAAACCTTAACGATGAAGACATCGGTCGGTATAAAATGTAGCACCTGAAGGCAGCCGGGGCCGTGTCCTTCCAGGAGACCGGCCGCTAATTACTCCAACCTGCCTCAACCGGAGTTAAGGAGTGGCAAGAGTCATAGCCGTCGCCAACCAGAAGGGCGGGGTTGGCAAAACCACAACTGCAATCAATCTTGCGGCCGCGCTGGCCATGAACAACCAGCGGACCCTCCTCATTGATCTTGATCCCCAGGCCAACAGCACGCTGACTTTTATCAATCCGGACGGAATGGACGGTTCAATCTTCGACGTCCTTACCGACCACCAGGCGAAGCTGTCTGAGGTCGTCAAGCCGACTCGGTGGCTGAACCTTTCCCTGGTCCCGTCCAGAATTTCCCTCGCCAAGCTTGAGGCCCAGCTGGTCGGGCAGTTTGACGCGCCTTTCCGGCTGAAGGACGCGATTGCCGCCTGCCACGAAGATTTTGACATGATCGTGATCGATACGCCGCCGGCTTTGGGAATCATCACCGTGAATGCGCTGGTGGCGGCCTCCTTTCTGATTGTTCCCATTCAGGCTTCTTATTACGCGCTGGAAGGCACCGACGATCTGCTGGAAACGCTGGAGCGCATCCGGGCGCGGCCCAATCCGGAATTGCAGTTGCTCGGCGTCCTCATCACACTCTATGACAAGCGAACCAATCTGGCGCGCGACATTCACAGGCAGGTGCGGGAGGTTTTCGGGCCCAAGGTCTTCAACACGGTGATTGCCAAGAACGTTCGCCTGGAAGAAAGCCCAGCCTACAAGGAAACGATTTTCAGTTTTGCCCCAACCTCCTCCGGTGCGGAGGAGTACGCCAGCCTGGCTCAGGAGGTACTGCAACGTGTCGGTTAGACGCGCCGGGTTACCCTTAGCAATCCAGATGCGCCACAACGCCCATTACGTTGAAGACATCATCTCCCGCAGCGGTGCGGCGATCGGGCGGATGATCGCAATCGAGGAGATCCAGCCTTACGCCGATCAGCCTCGGAAAGACCGCGGTGAGTTGAAAGGCCTGGCAGAATCGGTGCGTCAGAAGGGCGTGCTGGAGCCGCTGCTCGTTCGCCGGCACGCGGAGTCCGGCAAGTACCTGATTATTTCCGGCGAGCGGCGCTACCTTGCAGCCCGCATGGCTGGCCTTGCAGAATTGCCCTGCATCGAAAAAAACGTGGACGACGGCGAAACCCTCGAGCTGGCCCTGATTGAAAACATGCAGCGCAAAGACCTCACGCCTTTCGAAGAGGCCGATGGCGTTCAGGCGCTCGGAGACCGCTTCGGCCTGACCCATGAGGAAATCGCCGGGAAAATCGGCAAATCGCGTTCTTCAGTGACTGAACTGTTGAGCCTTCGGATTATTCCTGATGAGATCAAAGCCGCATGCATTGAAAGCGGCGTCCTTTCCAAGTCGCAACTTCTCCAGGTGGCCCGCCAGCCGACCGAAGCCAAAATGCGCGACGTCATCCGCCGCTTCGCCCAGGGTACGTTGAATCGCGAGCAGGCCCGCCAGGAGCGTAATCCGGACAAAAGGCCCCAGAACGGCTCCTTCCGTTTTGTCCCGCCCACCAGGGATTTCAAGCTGACCCTGAAATTCCGCAAAGGCAACGTCGAACGCGAGCAGGTCATTGCCGTTTTGCGCCGCGTGCTGGAAGAACTCGAAAACGAGGCCTGATCCGCTCCGCGCCGGAAGCGCGCTGTCGAATCCATTCTCTTAGCAGAATTCATAAAAGTTGCATTCGCGCGAGCCAGCGGATAGCCTTGCATTTTTATCAACCCAATTTCGGTTTGCGGCGGCCACAAGCGTGACGGACGAAAATCGCGGTGTTGAAGAGCAGGTAATTAGGGAAGCTCGGGCCACCGGTTCCGGACTCATTCCGGACTGCCTGTTTCTCGCGGCGGCCGAGATCCTCTCGCTGGTAGCTTACGCGCCCCGCATCGGGTTCTACACAGACGATTGGGCTTTTCTCTCCCTCTTCAAGAATTGCCGCAACCAGTCTTTTTCAGGGCTCTGTGCCTGTCTCTACTCCGGCGCTCCGGACACCCAGCCTCGGCCGGTCCAGATTTTTTCTCTGACAGCACTCTATAAAGTCGCCGGCGTCCATCCTTTCGCTTATCAGCTTTTCATCGCTGTCTTCCTGGTCGCCATGGTGCTGATGTTTTACCTCACTTTGCGAGAGTTGCAGGCGCCCCGGTTGCTGGCGCTCGGCGTGCCATTGGTTTACGGCCTTCTTCCTCACTACTCGACCGACCGTTTCTGGATGGCTTCGTCCCAATCCTTTGTGGCAATGTTCTTCGGTTTTCTGTGTTTCTACTGCGTCCTGCAATCGGCATCGGCAAGCCGTGTCTCTCGCTGGCGTTGGCTCTCTACAAGCTGGCGGCTGAGCTTGGCGGCGTTCATGGCAGATTTTTGCATCGCATACCCCAGATCATTCATCACGGCTTTATTCAGGCCATCGATTTCAACTATGGCTATTACGGTTTGGGACTGCCGGCTGTGGCCTGGAATGCTGTACGTTTTTACCCGAACACGGAGGTCCTGATCCTCGCCGCAATCCTGGCTTGTGCAATCCTGGCGTATTTCTTCTATGTCGTACGGTCCTCAGGTCCCAATTTCCCTCGGCCCGCCGTCTGGACCAGGCTTTTGGGGCTGGGCCTGGTGATTTACGCTCTTGGCTACGCTCCTTTCGTCGCTTATCCGGTCCTCAACCTCACCAGCACGGACCCCGAAAATCGAATTGCGCTTGCCGCCGCGGTAGGCGCTACAATATCCATCATTAGCCTGCTCGGGTTGGCGAGCTGTCTGGCCAGGTCGTACCTCATCCGCACCAGAATATTCACGGTTCTGGTCGCGATTTTTGCATTGTCGGGATTCCTGATCGTCAATGCCATCGGCTGCTTTTGGGCGGCGGCCTATCAGCGGCAGAATGCAGTTATCGCCTCGATTCGGCAGGAGCTTCCTGTGCTGCCGTCGGGCAGTGCGCTGATCCTTGATGCCGTTTGTCCCAGCATTGGCCCCGCGCCGGTTTTCGAATTCGATTACGATCTGGCGGGCGCGCTCAGAATCGATTATGGCAATCCTGATTTACGCGCGAACGTTGTGAGTCCCGTCCTGAAAGTGGGCGAACACGGCCTCACTTCAGTGACCTATGGTTATGTGGACCATTACTCTTACGGGAGCAATCTGATTGTGTTCAACCCGAAAGACAAAGTCATTGAGCGGCTGACCAGCGCAGAAGTCGCCCGCCGGTTTTTCCGGCTTCACGATCCGGACTTCAACGGCCGCTGCAGCCCGGCACGCTTATCGCCCGGCATCTACCCTTTCACGAAGAATGGATTTGTCAAAGGCGTTTGCTCAAGCCGGCGTCGAGCGCGTTAAAATAAAGGATTCAGGTCGAATGGAAGATTTCGCCAAAGCTCATCTTTTTGTTTACGGCACATTGCGCAAAGGATTTCGATCGCACGAAATGCTGCGAAGGCTCCATGCGCAATCCGTGGCTGGAGGGCACGTCCAGGGACGGCTTTATGACCTGGGCAACTATCCCGGAGCGGTGGAAAGCGCCAGCGAAACGGACCGCATCCACGGCGAGGTTTATATTCTTCCGAACGCCGCTCAGGCCTTCAGGGTGCTGGATCGATTCGAAGGCTATGACCCGGCGAAGCCCGGGTGTAATCTGTTCGAGCGACAAGAGACCACGGTAGTTCTGGCGGGCGGCGGCCGGATGCGGGCCTGGATTTATTGGCTGGGGAGTTGTCATCAGGGCAGGCGTCGCGTGCCGTCCGGAGACTACGCAATGTGCCGGGCATAGGTCCGCTGGCATTTGAATTTTTTTGACCTTTAAGAATCGAGCCTCATACGGAAAGAAAGGATGATGACGGAATGGAAGATATTCTGGACGTTCTGGTGGTCGGCGCAGGGCCTACGGGCCTGGCTTGCGCGATTGAAGCCACACGCAGCAATTTCGAGGTACTGGTGATCGAGAAAGGGTGCCTGGTCAACTCGCTTTTCAGCTACCCCCCCGGAATGACCTTTTTCACCACTCGCGAGCGGCTGGAGATCGGCGACATACCTTTCACCAGCGTCAATGTAAAACCGACCCGGGCTGAGGCGCTGGAATACTACCGTGGCGTTGCGGAGTATTATCGCCTGCCCATCCATTACCAGGAGCGGGTTGCGGCGGTTCACGGCTCCGACGGAAATTTCGAAGGTCATACCCAGACGACCGATGGGTCGGAATGGCCTACCGCGCACGCAAGGTGATCGTCGCCACCGGCTATTACGATATCCCCAACCTGATCGGCGTTCCTGGAGAAGATTTGCCGAAAGTCTCGCATTACTACGGCGAAGCCCACGCCTTCTATCAGAGAAAAGTCGCGGTGATCGGCGGAGCGAATTCAGCGGCCATTGCGGCTCTCGATCTCTTCCGGCATGGCGCCGAAGTAACCCTGATTCACTGCGAGGCCGAGCTGAGCCGCCACATCAAATACTGGATTCGCCCGGACATCGAAAACCGCATCAAGGAAGGGTCGATCCGTGCTTTCATGGAAACGACGGTCAAAGAGATCACGCCGGATGCGGTCTGGATTGAAACCGCCCAGGGGGAGCGGAACTGCATCGAAAACGATTATGTTTACGCTTTGACGGGATATCATCCCGACTTCGATTTCCTGCGCGGCATGGGCGTCGAAGTCGATCCCAGAACCTCCCGCCCCAATTGCAATACGAAGACGCGCCAGAGCAACGTTCCAGG
>JARRJI010000366.1:0-4104 GCA_037379595.1 Acidobacteriota bacterium
CTGCCCCAACAGAATCCGGTTCGCCAGGGACAAGAGAACCCCAGCAGAGTCCAGATAGAACATTGCCTCCAGTTGGCAATCGGCAGGCGAACAAGCGAGTAGCGAATTCCGGTTGTAACGACGATAGTGACCGATGCTTGCATCGAACTTGCTGAACAGGAACTGGTGGGCGGGCGAAAGGACGACAATGTGACCGCCCGGGCGCAGTAGGCGTGCAGCCATGGCAAGTTCGTCCCGGTCTGCTTGGATGTGCTCAAGCACATCGAGATAAAGGATGGAGTCGAATTGGCGCTCCGCGACGCTCCCGACCGTCCCCCTGCTGGCGGAGCATGCTGGAAGGCCGTCGATTGCGGAGTTCAGCCGGGTTCCGAGTTCGGGGTCTGGTTCCAGGCAGTGCCATGTGCGAACGGCGCTGTTTTGAAGCAAAATGGTATTCGCCCCCAACCCCGCGCCAACTTCAAGAACGTCACCGCGAATCCATCTGATTACACGAGAAGCCCAGTATGCTTTCCAGCGCGTGGCGTGCGCAAATATGTCCAGTTCCCGTCCCTGATATTTGAACGCCTCGCTGCGCGTCATTACCGCCTCGCTAAGGTGTCGGCCCTGCTCCGGTTGCTGATAACAAAAAACACCAGGCTGAAGATAACCGCAAGAATCTGAGCAAGGAGGATCACGATCAAGCCGACCGTGTAGGTGGCCCAGCCGGGAATCGCCAGATTCGTCCAAAAGCGGACGCCGATTACAGCGACGAGAAGCATCAACAGAAGCATTAAGCAAATCGCGTTGGCGATCAGAATGCGCGTCGCCACGGTCTCCTGAAAAGTCGCAATTCCCGCGAGACCGTGTGCGACCAGGGACGCAATGTCCATTTGAGACCGGCCCCGGAGGCGCCGGCCCCGATTCATGGGAATACACTTGAACGTCGCTCTCGACCGGAAAACCGCTCCCGCGTAATGGTTCCACAGCACCGGCATGCACGTCAACCGGCCCAGCTCCGAAGAGGGAATGATGCTGAAATTGCCGACCCGCACGGGAATGCCGGTCAAGACGCGGTGGAGGGCCCGATACAGCGAATATCCGACGCGGAACATCATCCCCTCGAAACGTTTCCGGCGCTCCGCGAACAGTACGCCCTTGGGGTTTGCCATCAGGGTTTCAATCAGCCGCACAGCATCTTCCGGCCGGTCCTCTCCATCGGCATCCATAACCAGAACCCCGTCCGAAGGCAGGTGTTCATTGATATAGGAGAGCCCGGCGCAAATCGCCCGCTGATGCCCCAGATTTCTGCGGAGCCGTAGGATATCGACCTGGAGCAGCGACCGGCACTCGAAAGGGCTCCAACCGGCCACACCATCCGGGCTGCCGTCATCCACCAGCAGAACCCGGGCCTTCACACGCGGCAGGCGCGCAAATTGCTCATCCAGAGACCGGCACACCAGAGATGCCGATTCCCAGTCCCGGTACACCGGCATCAGGATAACCACACGAAAGGGGCTCGGACCGGCGTCTGTCGCATCCGCTGCTTTCATTGTCAATGCCTCCGTATTGTGCTGCCCCCCTTGCTTCCAGCACCCCATCCAGGCTAATGCCAGGCGGCGCCTTTTGTTCTCCGGGTCTTGCCGCCCGAGAACTCAATCCGTTGACGGGGTACGGCTCAAGAGGACTCCCAGCCAAGGACAGGGGGATAAGATAACCTTTCGCTACTGGAAAGGCAATGTGCCTTTTTTCGCAGGCACAGCGGCGGCCTCTACTGGCTCTGGCTACTGCGTGTCCCCTACTGGTAAGGAAGACTCTTCAGCAACTCGCGTTCAGATTGCGAAGGGCGGGTGGGTTTGGATTCCTGCGGCTTGAAATACGCCTGTGCAATGCCGATTCGAAACGGATTGCCCGCGGCTCCGGGCTGGAGCGGTTTGGGGAAAAGAAGACTGAACTGCGATGAGCCTGCCACTTTGTCCAGAGCATGCAGATAGGGGGTGCCGTGCCAGGGGCCGGTGGCGTTGCGCACCAGATTAATCAGGCGGGAGCGGAGGCTGTTGAGAGTCGCCTGGTCCTGCGGAGACGCGGCCAGGTTGTCCTTCTCCTCGGGATCAACCGTCCAGCGGTAAAGCTCCTGCCGGCCACTGCGGTGCTCGATGTATTGCCACTGTGGAGTGGTCAGGCTCATCATAGCGTGCTGTCCGCTGAGATCGCCCGCTGGAATCAATTCCGAAACGACGGCGTCATCGAAAGACGCGGGCTTGTAAGCGGGATTCCAGAACCTTGCCAGGCTGTAACGGCTGAAAGGTGTCCGGCCGCCCCCGGCAAGGTCCAGCACCGTCGAAAAGAGTTCGCGAGTAGACACGATATGGCTGATGCGCACGCCCTTAGGGATGCCCGGGCCGGCGATAATCAGAGGCACGTGCAATAGTTCGCGGTAAAGGTCAAAACCATGGATGTAGTCTCCATGCCCACCAAATTCTTCACCGTGATCGGAAGTGATAATGACGATCGTGTTTCGCCAAGCGGAGGACCGGCTGAGAAATTCCAGGAGTTTTCCGACCTGGTCATCGAGATAGGCAAGGCAATTATCGTAGCCATCAGCCAACAGCGCACGATCCCGCCTGGTGAATCTGTGCCGGAATCCAAAATCTCCTGCGGCGTTGAGATTTGCCGCAAGCGCCATCGATAGCCGCCCGAATCTATGGTTGTACGGGGCGACTGTTAGATACGGATCGTGCGTGTCGAAGTAATTGACAAAAAGGAAATATGGGCGCTTCGGACGGTGCCGAAGCCACTGGAATACCTCCTGGTTGAGCTCCGCAGCATTCCGTCGTTCAAACCAGTCGTAGGACCACAGGTTTTGATAAAGGGGTTGGATGAGGGCAATCCCCACAAGTGTCTGTGACAGGTTGTGTTTAATAGAACTTCTGTAATCAGCGTAGCTTTCGAATCCCTGTGAAACCCCCCACCCTTTCTCCAAGTAGCCCGTGTTCGCTATGATCCCAGCCGTCTCGTAACCCTGCGAGCGAAGAATCTCGGCCAGAGTCCAAGGGTTAGACGACAAGGGAACGACGAAGTCAGCTCCGTGCTGCTGCGGCAGCAACCCGGTGAACATTGAGGCGTGGGAGGAGAGGGTCCACGATGTCGGTGCAATGGCATTCTCAAACAGCACGCCGGTTCGCGCGAAACGGTCGAGGTTCGGCGTTGTGGGACGGTTGTAGCCGTAGGCCGAAAGGTGGTCGGCACGCACGGTATCCAGCGTGATAAAGATGACGTTGGGAGCGCCTGACGGCGGGGGGGCAGCCTGGGCAGAAGTTGTAGAAAAAGACGGCCGCACGACGAAGACGCCGATCCCCACGATGGCGACCACCGTCACCGCGGCAAGTCCCCACACCAGCGGCTTCAGCGGGGCAAGCACTATCGGTTCCAAAAAGCCGCCAAGCCGATGCCAAATCACTGCAAGAAACAGAAGGGACACGGCTGAGCCCGCAGCCAAGATTATCAAGGGAAAAAGAACTTCCATGCCGAACTTAAAGGGGTGGAGGCCGACTACACTATGGAGCCACCTCAACATGAGGTAGACAAAAGTGACCGCAATTCCACCCTCAATGGCAATGGGCAGCTCTTTTGCCGTAATTCGGTTGGAGAGCCATCCCAAACCGACGCCCACGAGCCCGAAGAAAACCATGTCAACCAGCGGTGCCAGGAACCAGATGACCCATCCGACGTCCGGGACAAGAAGCGGGATGATGCGTGGCGTGGTCCAGAGGAGGGAGGCTTCAAAAAGCCCAATAGCCAATCCGAGTGCGGCGCTGATGAGGAAAAACCGCGCGACGACCTCCCCGCGCCCCGGTTGCCTGTTTGGCTCTTCTCGAGATGTTTTCAAGAGACGACCTCAGTCCCTCCGCGAATGATGCCTGGCCGAGAAGTCACGCGCTAGTGTGCCATAGCGACCCCTCAAGTTCAACCCTGGCGGAGACAGGCTGCTGGATCACTGCCCGCCGTGTTAGGTCGTCGCAACCGAAGCGGCCATTCCGTCACCCGCCAGGCCGCGCTTTGCCTTGCGGCTGCGGTACAACAGCAGCAGGTAGACCCCGAGCGTCGCCACCGCTATCAGGACAGATG
>JARRJI010000367.1:0-3537 GCA_037379595.1 Acidobacteriota bacterium
GCCGGGCCCGCCTGGTAGTCTCTACAGAGGGACGCCGGCAAGTCAAGCTCAACGCGGATTACGGCTACGTGGTCGGAATCGACATGGGGGCCAGCCATCTTCACTATGCCCTGGCCGATTTTTGCGGACAGCTTATTCGAGACAGTGTCGAAAAGGTTCAGCCGGAAAGTGGTCCCGGGAAAACGATCGCCCAGATCAAGAAGGGCATTCGCCGGATGGTTCCGGCGGGAAAACGAGGCAAGCTTCTCGCCGTCGCGCTTGGTGTCCCCAGTCCGGTCGATCCCCGAACCGGCCTGGTCCTCTTCGCCAACAACCTGCCGGGATGGACCAACATCGACTTGAAGGACGAACTGCAGAAAGAATTCCGTGTTCCCGTCTGTATCGAGAATGACGCCAACATGGCCGCCATCGGGGAACGATGGCGCGGCGTTGCCCGGGATATGGACAACTTTGTCTTCATCGCGCTCGGAACCGGCATCGGTTCCGGAATCTTCGCCAACGGAAAGCTCTATGTGGGGCGCACGGGCGCTGCGGGCGAGCTTCAATTCCTGAACGTCGAGTGGCCACGCTGGAGCGAAGATTTTGGAGATACCGGCTATTTTGAGAGCTACGCTTCCGGGCAAGGGATTGCCGCACTGGGCAGGAAACTTATTCGTCCCAGGACACGCGCCCAGTCAGCGGGGCTCGCGGAAATGCGTGATGCCTTTTTTGTTTTCGAGGCGTATCACAAAGGAAATCCGAAGGCACGAAAGGCTCTGGAAACAGTCTTCACGATTCTCGGAGTGGGCATTGCCAATGTTGTCGGCGTCCTGGATCCCGACATGATTGTGCTGGGCGGCGGCATAACCCGGGGCGACCCCGATTTCATGCTTTCGACGGCCACAAAGGTCGCCCGTCGACTTCAGCCCAACTGCCCTCCAATCGTTATGAGCGAGCTTGATGACCAGGCCCAGACTTTTGGCGCAATCTATTCCGGCTTAATGGCGGCGTGCAAGGCGGCCGCAGGCCGCAGCAGATGAGGCGGGAACCGGACTGAAGGCTGGATGTTACTGCGGTTGGATGATGCCTTTTTTCACCGCAAAAAGCACCAGTTCGGCGGTGCGATGAAGGCCCAGCGTTTCCATCAGCCGGGCTCGATGAACAGCCACGGTATTGATGCTGATGTCCAGCAGGGTGGCAATTTCCTTGTTGGATTTTCCCTGGGCGATGAGCTGCAGAACTTCTTTTTCTCTGAGCGTCAGGCGATCGTAAGGGTCCTCACCGGTCTCCTGCATGCTTCCCGTCTTCAGACCCTCAAGCACCAGATTAGAAACCGATGGGCTCATGTAAGCCCCGCCCTGTGACAGCACAACCACCGCCTGCGGCAGGTCCACTTCAATCGCGTCCTTCAGGATGTAACCCTTGGCGCCGGCCTCGATGGCCTTGCGCACGTAAGCCGGGTTGGAGTACATGCTGAGAATCAACACCTTGGTATCCGGGTTGGTCTTCAGGATCTCCGCTGTGGCCTCAAGCCCTCCGATCTCTGGCATCAAGAGATCCATCACGATGACATCGGGCTTGATTTTGGCGCATTGCTCGATCGCAGAGAGTCCCGTGTTGGCCTCACCCACAATGCTGATCCGCGGGTCGTCCTCGAGCAGGCGGCGAAAGCCTTGCCGTACCAGGGCATGATCATCAGCCAGGAAAACGCGAATTTTCTTATCAGATGCGTCAGGCGACATGATATTTATCCTACCTTTTCGGCGATGCGCGGCTCCGGAGATTCTTTCAGGGGTATTCGAACGCTGATGCTTGTGCCCTTCCCCGGTGACGATTGAACCTCCAGCGTGCCGTTCAGATGCTCGGCCCGTTCCCGCATGCCCATTAAACCGATGCCTTCGCTTGGAGACCGCTCCGCGGGGTTACCCACTTCAAATCCTACACCATTATCGCGTATTTCCAACCACAGTTCACCCTCGCGCTCTTCCATTTCCACCGAGGCTTCCGTGGCCCTGGAGTGGCGCGCGACGTTATTGAGGGCCTCCTGAACAATCCGATAGACATGAATGGCTTCCTCCGGCGGAAAGTGGCTGTTCTTCAGCGTGCCGTTGAAACTGACCGGGATTCCCGCCTGGCGCGAAAACTGCCTCGTAAACCATTCAAGCGTCTGGTCAAGTCCAAAATCGTCCAGAACCCCGGGACGGAACATCTGCGACTGGTCCCGAACCTTCTGCAGCGTATCTTCAACAATGTTCCTGACGCTCCCGAGTTCCGCGAGGAAAGCGGGATCGGGGTTCTGAGCCCTACGCCCCGCCCGGTTCAGCATCACGCCGATGGCCGTGAGAATCTGTCCGAATTCGTCGTGCAAGTCCCTGGCAACTTGCCGCAGCGTTTCTTCCTGAACATCGATCAGTTTCCAGGAAAGCTTCCGCAACTGGCCGGACTGAACCTGGAGTTGTTCGGCCAGGTGGTGCAGCTTGGCAAATGTTTTCCTGCTGGCTTCCAGCGTGTAAAGGCCGGTTCCGAGCGCCAGCAGGAACAGAATTCCGGTAATCAACAGAATGTCGAGCTTGGCGCTCTCGTAGGTTGAGTGGATCCGGCTTGCAGCATCGGATTGCGCCTGGTCATTCAGCACCAGAAGCCTTGCCACAATTTCAGAAATAATAGCCCGCTTGCTTTCCAGTTCTGTCTGGATCATTTTTCGCGCCTGGACGTTCTGGTCTTTGCGGGCCAGAGAAAAAGCCCTGTCGGCGGTCCGGCCGAAGTCGGCCAGCGCAGAGCGCAACTGGACCCGCTTATCGTGACTGGCTTGCGTGTCGACTGCGTACCGTCCCTCCAGCATGGCGGCGTTTTCCATATCGTTTCGAAGCCGGGTGAACTCCGGCTCCCACGCACTGATCGGATAACGGCTCTTGGTAAGCGCCAGATCCCGCAATGAGATTGCGAGCAGATAAACATCATTCTGCAACCGGGAGAGTTGCAGAGAATCTTTCCGGTTCCGCTGGACTACATTGACCTGGAAGTCCTCCAGCCATCGGATCTCGCGACTGCTGTAGACGACAAAAATCAGAAATATCGAAAGAATGACGAAGAGTCCAACCCAGAGGCGGGTGGACGGCGAAGGAATTTTTTGAAGCTCATCGTACTGAGGCGTGGGCTTGCTCATTGGGCTTAAGAAGAACCCCGGAAAGGAATGTCCTCGATAATGCCCTTGCCTTCCTTAACCACGTAGGTGCGGCCGGTTTCCAGTCTCCCCAGTTCCTGGTTCAGGCCGCTCGGCCATTCTAATATGGCCCTTTCGATGTACCGGGAAGGTCCCAGCCCAAAGGTAACCCGCTTATCTGAACAGGAAAGATAGCTTGAACCACTCTTGACCGTCAGCCAGCGCTGTCCCTGAGGCGTCCAGATGTGAACGTTGGTTCCGATCCCATCCCGGTTTGAGCGAACGCCAACCGCTTCGAACCTGATGCTGTGATTCCGGTCCGACAGGTTGTTTTGGTAGAGATAGGCCGGGCCGTTGTTAGTGGTCATGAGCACGTCCAGGTCTCCATCACCGTC
>JARRJI010000368.1:0-3535 GCA_037379595.1 Acidobacteriota bacterium
GGGAGAGCAACAATCGCCCCGGCCAGCGAACTCGACATCGTCACACCAGGTGCAGCACCAGCAACAGGCCCAAAGCCAGGCCGCCGGCAAAGCTGGTTCCTGCAAAGTTGACGATGCCGTTGTTGACGAGCCCCCGGCGTTCGATGGTGGCGCCGAGAAGGCTGTCGAACAAGTTCCCTACCCCGGCAGCCAGCAGCGCCACAATCGCGGTCTCAAGCCGGCACAGCCCCAGCGAGTAACCGACGGCGACGACCACGGCGCTCGCACACATGCCCGCCAGAGTGCCCATCAGCGAGATTCCACCGTCCTGCCCTGCCGGCACCGGCTTGAGAGTCGTAATCAGGTAGGCGCGCCCGGAAAGCCATTGGCCGATCTCGCTGGAAATGGTGTCGCCGGCAGCCTCCGCCAGCGCGGCAATCAGGGCCACGAGGAAAGCCGCCTCGTAGTGAGTGGTGATCACCAGAACGGAGAAGAAAGCCGGTGCCAGCGTGTTGGCCATGGCCTCGCGCCAGCTTCGCGCTCCGCGACGTCCTTCCGCCACGCCTCGCGACGCCTTGCGCGCATAGCCCATCCGAGTGGCCACCGAGCCCAGTACGAAAAATGACAGCAGGATCAGAAAGCTCTTGTAGCCGTAGCCCATGTAGACGGCAACGCCCAGCACAAAGCCCATTGCAGCGCCCGAGCGGTTCACCGTGCGCACCGCCAGTGCCACTGCCGCCAGCGCCCCGCTGATCGCAACGGCCAGAAGGATCCGCACGCCGAGATAAGGCAGGTTGCTTTCCACCGCAGACCACTGGATGAGGCTGGCGCAATACATAAACCCGCCGCAGACCAGCGGAACCGTAATGTTGTCATCCAGGCCAATCGGAAGAGTCTCGACAGCGGCTCCCACCATCGCCGTGGCGGCACAAAGGAACAGAACCCGATGGGCGGGCAATGACGGGTCGACCCAACGGCCCAGTACGAAGCTTCCCACAGTTCCAGCAGCGATAAAAGCAACAAAGCCCGACCACGTCTTGCCCGCGTTCCAGGGAACCGCGGGGCCGCGCAGCGACTCGCCGGCCACGCTCGCAAGCCCGTCGCCCAGCGCCATGATCGCCCACACGGCTGCCACCACTTCCATTCGCCGGCCGAAAAGGAGAATCAGCAGAAGGACCGAAACCGGGTAGGCGACAATGCCGGTCCACTGGACGGGACTGCCTTCGCCCTCTGCAACAGCCCCCTTGCCCAAATCGAGTTCCAGCCGGGGAAGGATGACGAGATTGAAAAAGAGCGCGAGCAGTGCGGCTCCGGCCGCCTCAACCCAGGTGAGAAAAGGCAGCAGGAAGGCAAAAGCCAGCATGGAAATGTGGACGACCTTTCGCGTAGAAACGGTCGGCCGCCTTCCAACGCGCTGGTAGATTGATGCGTCAGCCAAGTCCTGCCTCCAGTGTTCTGCGAAGTCCTTCTTCCAGCGGAATCACGCGATAGCCCAGTTCGCGGACGGCTTTGTCGCTGGAATAAACCCAGTCGTGCTTGAAGACTTCCACCACGCCCGGCGTCAGCTGCGGACGGTGATTGAACAGCCGCGCCCGCGCGACTTCCACCATCCCAACCGCTTTCCCAAGTCCAAAAGGAAGATGGCGAACCGGGCGACGCACGCCGGTCAAACTGGACAGTACGTTGAAAAAGTCGTTCAAGCTTCGATTGTCACCCGCCAGAAAATATTCTTCGCCGGGCTTTCCCTGCTCCAACGCCGCGAAGTGGGCCTGAACAATATCATCATTGAACACGAAGCTCCAGCGCTGTTCGCCCGAACCGAGCAACCCGGGGAATTTTCCGCTCAGATACTGCTGAATCATTCCTCCCACAAGGTTACCTTCCGTGGCGGGCCCGGGGCCATAGATAACTCCAGGAAGCAGAGCCACCACCGGAAACCGTCTGAAACCTTCGGCTCGCAACCAGTCGAGCGCCTGGGCCTTGGTCTCCTCGTACTCGTTGGAATAAGGCCCGCGATTCTTCAGTCCTTCGCGCCCGTTCGGATCGGAAGACGGCCCGGCCGCAATAAAGGACGAGGTGTAAATCACGCGTTCAACGCCGGCCCGATCCGCCACTTCAAGCAGCGCCTTCAGGCCATCGACGTTGACCCGCCGGAACTCCCGCGAATCCCTGACCCACATTTTAACCAGAGCCGCGGAATGAATCACCTGCTTCGCGCCGCGCATCGCATCCGCCAGCGCATCAGCGCGGCAAAGGTCGCCGGTCACGACTTCGCAATTTGCGGCCGCAGGGTCGAAGGCAAGGCGTGCCGCATCCCGCACCAGCACGCGGAATGGCTCACCTCGGTCAACAAGGCCTTGCGCGATCCGCGAGCCCAGATAGCCGGTAGCACCCGTCAGTAGAATCATGGCGTATCAGAAGTTGCACAATACCGAAAGGCGAATTCTCAGAAACGGTATCTACTTTAACGGATCAGATACGCGGTTGCGAGTCCCAGGTGTCCCACCATCATCATCCAGTACATGTGGTGCCATCCGGGATGATTCTCGCCCTCCGTCACCAGCCTGCGGGGATCGTCATTGATCAGGTAGACCACGTACGCTCCCCACGCCAGCATGATGACGCTCAGAATGATAATCGCCGTGGCATCGCCCGTCAGTATTTTCAAGTAAAGACCCAGCGGCAGCATAAGCCAGGGGACGATGAACGAGGGAGTAATGGCCCGGGCGCTCCAGGTTGGTCCATATTTGACCGGAAGGGTGATGCAGCCCGCCGCGCGGTCGCCTTCAATGTCGGCAAAGTCCTTGGTCGTGGTGGCGCCCAGCAGAAAGACGAAATAGATCGAGCCGATATACCAGGGCTCGACCGAGTGCAGGACCGTCGCCACCGCCGCCCAGCCGGCCACCTTGAGCAGCCCGCCGCGGATCAGGGCAATCACCAGGTTGGAGCCCCACGTGTGGCGCTTCAGCCGGACCGGCGGCACCGAGTAGGCCAGCGTGCCAAGCGTTGCCACAATGTAAATCGCAAAAATCTGCCAGTTGATGGTAGCGACCATCGCCAGCGCCAGCAGGTAGGTCACTACCACAAAAATCCACGCCTGGAGGTGCGTCATCCGGCCTGAAGGCAGCGGCCGGTGCGGCTTGTTGACGCGGTCGTTCTCGAAATCGCAAATCTGATTGATCCCGTTTGAGGCCGCGTTGAGAACGCCGGCAGCCAGTACAGCGAGGATGAGGTCCCGAGGAATGATGTGAACGTGCGTCGCCCCGTAACCGATCAGCGCTCCCGAAAAGATGCCGACCATCGGAGGAATCAGAGTAAAAGGGCGCCCAAAACTCCAATAGAGCTTAACCAGTCTCATGTGCCGATATTTTCAGGCTTCTTAGCCAATCAGGCAAGTTGAAATGAGAATTGCTCAAAGCTTGCGCCGGAATGAACCTCGCGGAAGGCCAGCAAAAGAGGCGCTTCCACTCCAGATGTTGCAGAAAAATGGAATTTTCGGGGTGGATTGCCGAGGAAGGAAAAGACGGCGGGAGGTCAGGGCCCTACTGAGGAAAAA
>JARRJI010000369.1:0-9468 GCA_037379595.1 Acidobacteriota bacterium
GAAAGGGAAGTCGTCGAATAGGAACGCCAGCATCGTTACGCCAATCCCCCTTATGGAACCGTTGTTCCCACGCTCTAGGGGCAGGCTTTCAAAGTAAGCCCTTATCGTTATCTGCCGATCGGCCGCGTGCAGGACGTTGAGCATGCTACGGTCAAAGAAATCAAAGATTTTTATCACCGTTACTACGTTCCGAACAATGCAACCGTGGTTATCGTTGGAGACTTCTCGGTAGACCGCGCCGAGCAATGGATCCGGCAATATTTCGGACCGATCCCGGCAGGCACGCAGTCCGTCTCGCCGGACATTGCGACCGAACCTCCGCAAACTGCCGAGCGTGTCGTCAAGATAACCCACAATGTCGCCTTGCCGGCCTTCATCGAGGCATACCACATTCCGGCAGACGGTACGCGTGATTCGTACGCGCTTCGCCTGGCTTCGAGAGTCCTGTCCACGGGCGACAGCGCGCTCATCTATCACAGGCTGGCTTACACGAAGCAGATTGCTCTTGAAGCTGAAAGCTCCGCAAACTTCAGCGAAGATCCGAACCTCTTCTTTGTATTTGCCGTGATGAAATCCGGACACACTCCGGCCGAGGGCGAAGAAGAAGTGGCGTCAATCCTGAAACGGCTGAAGGACGAACCGCTTCCTCCGAAAGAACTGCAAAAGGCCAGAAACCAGGTGCTTTTTGAGCTTGCCCAGGACCGGGAAAGTTCCAAGAACCTGGCCGAACAGTTAGGCTATGACGCGGTGATACTGAAGAATCCTGATCTGATCAATGCAGAGCCCCGCAACTTCTTGTCAGTGACTGCAGAAGAAATTCAGGCCGCGGCAAAAAAGTATTTTGTTCGCCGGAATATGACGCTCCTGGAAGTTTACCCGAATCGCGCCGGGCAGACGGCGTCAATTCCAGTTGTGGGTGCCCATTGAAATCGAACGGACTGGCTTTGAAAAGGGCAGTGCTGTGCCTCTTCGCAGGTCTGGCCCTCAGCGCGCCTGCTACGCAACTGGCGGCCCGGGAATTCCCTCCCAGCGTTCCGCCGCCTGAGCCCGTCACTTTTCACATGCCGGCTGTTCACCAGCTCGCGAACGGGCTTCGCGTTGTCCTGGTCGAGCGCCGCGATCTGCCGATCGTGAGGCTCTATGCCATTGTCAAGATCGGGGCTGAGTCCGATCCTCCCAAGTTGCCGGGAACAGCAAGTCTGGTCGCCGGGCTTCTTCCTGAGGGCACAAAGCACAGGAGCGCTTATCAGATCGCCCGGGCAATTGATCAGGCAGGTGGATCAATCGATACCGGGGCGGGGTGGGATGAATCCTACGTCAACGTAAGCGTTCTTTCGGACCACAAGGATCTGGCGTTTGACCTGCTGGGCGATCTTCTCATCCATCCGGATTTTGCGCGCAAAGAGATCCACCGCCTGCGCGAGCAAACGCTTTCGGCCCTGGATGTTGTTGATCAGGATCCCAGCTACGTGGCGGATATCGTTCTGCGGCAGGCCCTGTTTGCGGGAACACCCTATGCTCACCCAGAGGATGGTACACGGGAATCGATCGAGAATGTGACCCGCAGAGACCTCCTTGATTTCCACAGGAAGTACTATGTTCCGTCGAGGACCATCCTTGCCGTCGTAGGAGATATCACCGAGCCTGAGTGCCTCAGCCTGGCAACAAAGTTCCTGGGCGGCTGGAAAAACAGGCCCGGCCAACCTGTGCAGCCTCAAATGAAGCCGCGCTCTTTGCACTCGCGGGAAGTTGTTGTGGTCGACAAGCCGGATGCCGTACAGACGGAAATCCGGGTTGCGAGCCTCGGCATTTCTCGTGCAAATCCAGATTACTTTGCCCTCTCGGTGGCCACCCAGATCCTGGGTGGGCCTGCGGCGAACCGCCTTTTCGATGTCTTGCGCACCGAACACGGGCTTGTGTACGGAGCATCCAGCCATCTCGATTGCTATTCGTCTCTCGGCGCGTGGGTCGCAAAGACATCAACACGTTCCACAGAAACCGTCAAGGCAACAGAGATGGTCCTGAGCGAAATTGCGCGGCTTCGCGGCCGCCCGGTCAGGCACTGGGAACTCCAGAACGCCCAGGATTACCTTGTGGGCCACGAAGCGCTGCAATTTGACTCTGCCAGCCAGGTCGCAAATCAGATTCTGGAAATGATGCTCTATCATCTTCCTGCTGATTACTGGTCCCGGTTTCCGCAAGAAATCCGCTCACTCACTGCTGCCGACGTTCTCGCGACAACTCGAAAGTACCTTGATCCCAATGACGACGTGATCGTTCTTGTTGGTAATGTTTCGGCGTTCAAGAGCAGTCTCAAGAAGCTCGGGACCGTGCGTGTGATCCCCATTGCCGACGTGAGCCGCGCATTCCCGCCACCACAGAAGGGAACCGCGGACCGTCCTGCTCCCGGAAGGTAGCTGGATGAAAAATACCGTCATCGCCCTGGCAGGCCTCACGCTTATCGCGGCACTGGCCGAAGGCATCCTGCTGGCGCGAATCCATATCGATCCCTGGCGGCTGGCCGCCTTGTTCGAGTCGCTCGCGCTCCTGCTGGGCGCATTCGTGGCCTTCACTTACACCGACTTTATCCACCGGCTGCGGAAATGGGCGCTCGAATCGCGGCGGATGGCTATCCTGATGCCGTTTGTCCTTGTGGTGCCTTATCTGATTCTGGCGCTCAGCACGGATACCTTCTTGTTCCGGGCACTGGCCAAACTTGCCGCGTATATTGCCGTTCCCACGCTTTTGCTTCTCCCCGATCGCATCCATTCCGCCGAGCGCGCTAGCTGGCGTGATTTCGCGGCCATGCTCAGCCTTGGACTCCCTGTTGGCGCCGGATGGTTGAGCGGCATCTGGATCTGGCCTGAAGATATTTACATCTTTCGCCCCATTTTCTGCGTCTGCGTGGGGGCTTATGCCTTTCTCGTCATCCGAAACCTGAAGGATGCCGGGTACAAACTGATCTTCAAGAAGGACGACCTGAAAGAAGGCAGCGCGAATTTCATTGTCTTTTTCATCCTCGCGATACCGCTCGGCCTGGCGCTGCACTTCATCCATCCCCACACCCACCACGTGAGTGTGCCCGGGTTCATCGCTGAGCTTTTGGGTACTTATTTGACTGTTGCCATCCCGGAAGAGTTCCTCTTCCGGGGAATCCTCCAGAATCTGCTGGCGAAGACGTTTCAGGGACACCGCCGCCGCCAGAAAGGGCTTCTGCTGGCTTCCGTCATCTTCGGGTTGTCACACCTGCATCATGCTCCCGTGCCCAATTGGCGCTACGCCATACTCGCAACACTGGCGGGACTTTTCTACGGAAACGCCTGGCAGTCGCGGAAGCGAACCTCCGCGTCTGGCTTCACCCATGCGATGGTGGACACAGTGTGGCATTTCTGGTTCTAGGCGAATTCATATTGCCGCTTTCCGGCTGCCTTTGTAGTATCCTATGGTGACGAAGACCATGCGATTCCTTTAGGGTGAAAAGGAGGTTCAATGAGACGTTTTGCGGTAATGTCCGTTCTGTGCATCCTGGCTTTCGGCTCAGTATCGGCCCCGCAGGGGGATGCTGACCTTACGTCGGTAACCTTTAAGGACAACCAACTGAAAATTGACATTGACGCCGGCGCCAGCAGCTACACTCTGACCGGGACCCTCGCCAAAGGCAAGCTGACCGGGACGTGGTATCTTGACGGCCAAAAGCAAGGCGCGTGGAAGGGATCGAAGTAGTCGGTGCACGTGCCGGCGCAGTCCTTGACGGGCACGTCACTGTTTCTTTCTTTCTGACACCCGGCAGAGTCCTACCTTGAGCATCATGGCTGTATAGGCGCAGCTCTGCAACCATCTGATGGCGAGACGAAACACGGAAACGTCTGGCAGGCGTTGAGAGCGCCTCGCTGGATGCGGCTTATTCGTAAGTTGACATAACATGCCTTATCGGACGCACGAAAAGGATCAAATTCTGAACACGTCGATCAACATAGCGGCAGCACATTTTCCCTATTCCCTGGCTGAAAGGAGGACGACATGGGCAACCTGGTAGGAATCGGTCAATTCTGGGGTGGAGTTTTCGGGTTCTTTGGTGGTTTGGGGGTATTCTTCATCGGGATTGGATTCCTTTGGTTTGTGACGGTCTACAGGGACATAAACATGAAGAAGATTAAGGGCTAGCTTCCCAGGCTGGCTACTTCATGCGCTTCACAGCGCATCGACGAGTCAAAGTTGTCCTGAAGGTTCACAGCTTGACGTTTGCCGGCTTGTGATGTCTGAGGTGGAGGCGCAAGAGGGTTCTGGATTTGATCTCGCGGACTTTCGCTCGAAGCCTGCGCCATATCGTTGGGCTGGTGGCATGGTGCGGGTTGACAAGCGGCGGGTGCGGACCTTGCGGCGGCTGGCTGGGTATTCCCGTGGCGGAGAACCTGACAGGTTCAGACTTAGTGGCTTGTGAGGCTAAGCGTGGACCTGCCACGCCTGCAGGCTTGCGAATGCGCCGGACCAGGTACCTGATTCCTTCGTCCAGAAAGATATACGCCGTTCCGAGCACGAACAGGAATGCGACCACGACCAACCCAATAACAACCCACGCGAAATCATCGATGATCGAGTGCACGTACAAGCTCCCAGGCGCCCTATTTGCTTAGGATGCGCAGCTTCCTTTCCTGGATGTGCCCGAGGACTTCATTTTGCCTCAAGGATATCCATCGGCAGTATTTTGTGGGAACAACACACGTTGTTTTTCGCATGAGAGGATTCACCGCCGTTATTTTCAGGTAAAATCGTTGCATGCGAATACGAACGGAACATGATTCTCTCGGTGATGTGAAAGTTCCAGGTAATGCTTTCTACGGGGCCCAGACGGCTCGTGCTGTCGCGAATTATCCCATCAGCGGCATCCGGGCGCATCGGGTCCTCATCAAAGCCTACGGCCTGTTGAAGCAGGCTTGCGCTGAAACAAACCTCCAACTCAAGATGATTCCCCAGCGGGCTGGCCGTGCTGTGGTCCGGGCGGCTCAGGATGTCGCTGCCAACAGGCTTGACGACCAGTTTGTGGTCGACGTCTACCAGGCAGGTGCCGGCGTCAGCTTCCACATGAATGTGAACGAAGTGATCGCCAACCGCGCCATCTGGTATCTGACCGGAAATCGACTGGACAAGCTGGGCGACTATTCCATCGTTCACCCCAATGACCATGTCAACTTCGGCCAGTCAACCAACGACACCTTCCCGACGGCGATGCGCCTGGCTTCCCTTCTGCTTCTGGAAGAATTTTATCCGGCGCTTGATGAACTCTCGAAGGCCTTCCTTAAGAAAGGCCGCGAGTTTGACAAGATCCTCAAGAGTGGCCGCACGCATTTGCAGGACGCGGTTCCCGTGCGACTGGGCCAGGAATTCACGGCCTACGGAGTGACGCTCCGCCAGCTTCGCGAGCACATCCAGCAGAGCGCCGAACCCCTCACTGAACTCGGCATCGGCGGCAGCGCCGTCGGAACCAGCCTGAACGCCCATCCGAAGTTTCCGGGCCTGGTGGCCAAGCGGCTTTCCGCCCTGACCCGTTTGCGGCTTCACTCGGCGCCGGATCTGCGCGCCGCCATGCAGTCTCAGTTTCCGCTGGCGGCTGTCTCAAGCGGCCTTCGGAACCTGGCCCTTGAGCTGATCCGCATTGGAAATGATCTTCGCCTGCTGACCAGCGGCCCGCTGACGGGATTCCATGAGATCGTGCTGCCGGCCCTGCAACCGGGCTCCAGCATCATGCCCGGCAAGGTGAATCCGGTGATGGGTGAATTGCTGGACATGGTGGCCTTCCAGGTGGTCGGCTGCGACACGGTGGTGGCTCTGGCGGTCCAGGCTGGCCAGCTTGAGCTCAACGTCATGATGCCGGCGATGATCTGGAACGTGCTCCACGCCACGGAAATCCTCAAGAATACCTGCAGGGTTGTTGCCGAGCGCTGCGTCCTGGACATCCGGGCCAACCGCGAGGTCTGCGAGCGTTATGCCTACCTTTCGCCCTCCATTGCCACGGCGCTTAATCCCGTGATCGGCTATTCGCGGGCGGCGGAAGTCGTAAAGAAGTCGCTGGCGACGGGCAAAACAATCCCTGAGGTATGCCTTGAAGATAAGGTGCTTACCGAAAAGGAACTAAAGCAGATATTGGACCCACACCGGATGACCGAACCGGGCCTTCCTCCATCACGCCGGAAGTAGGTGTGTAGTAGTCACGGCACCGGTTGGGTGCCGTGGGCCTTCGAGTTCGCTGGCTGGCGCAGACGCCGGTTTGTGGGGTCTGCGTGGCTCAGGTTTGTAGCGCAGGCTTTTACGGCCCGCGGCTTTTCCCGGAAAGCAAGAACCGCAGGCCGCAAGGGCCTCCGCTACAGGCCGGCGGCCACAAAGAAATACCAGCCGGAAAGAAAATGGCGCCGGAGCCTCGACAGGGCGCTAAAATACAACGCCGTGAACGCACATCGCCAGAAGTGCCGCGGACCCCAAAACCGGGGGACTGCGCTCGCTTGCTACTTCGACTGGGGCAGGTAGGGCGAGAGCTTTACGGCGGTGGCCCAGTCCAGAACGCCCGTCGGCTTCAGCCCGTGGGCGGTCTGGAAGGCTTCGAGCGCCTTGACCGCCGCCGGGTAAAGGCGCCCGTCGATGGGTCCGCTGTAGAAGCCGGCCGTCGCCAGCGCCTGCTGGACGGGCTTGGCCGGCAGGTACACGCGCACGCCGGGCACGTGGGGCAGCGACGGCATAAGCGCGCCCGCCGTCCACATGTCGAGCTTTCCTGCCTGCTCCGGCAAACCCCGCGCATGCTGGAACCGCTTCAGGGCGGCAATGGCATTCGCGTCCCAACGGGTGGTGGGCGGGGTGTGCAGATAGCCCAGCTTCGCCAGCGCCTGCTGGATTTCCTGAATCCCCTCGGGCGTGCGCGCGCGCGCCAGCCAGTAGCCGGGCCCCCGGGGGCGCATCCCTAAGAACTTAGCAGGAGCCGGTTTCGGCGTCGGAGGCCGCGGTGGCTCGCGATAGGGCAGGCCGACGACGCTAATGGCATATCCGTAGCCGCAGGCAGGCTCGGAGACACAGTAAAAACGCACCCGCACGACGCCGATGTTGGGCTTCGGCCACATCAGGTCCGCGATCGCGCGCCACGCCGAAACATTATCGGCCCCCAGCTCGGGGGGTTGCTCCCCAGGCCTGGGCACTTGCTGGGGGATGGGATACTGCAGCAGACCGACTGAGAACTTGGCTCCCGACACCTGGTTCAACTGCTGCACGATTAAATTGAACATCTCCGCGGGCCACCGCCGTGCTTTGGGGATGGAGATCCTCGTGCTGAGGAAATCGGGCTGGGCCACCATTGTCCCTGACCGGTCACGAGCATAGGCGGGGTACACCTCCCAGCGCGCGCCGTAAGGCATCTCGAGCCTGCGGACCGTGAAGATCTGCCCGCCCTGCTCGGCGAATTGATGGAGCACCTGCTGGATGAGCCCCTCTATCCCCCCCTGCGGCCTTGTCGTCACCGCCGCGCAGCCGGCTGCGCCAGTTTTGCACTGGTAAATGGGCGCCACGCCCTCGGGCGTCCCTGGCACCTGCCAGTAGTGCACGGAAATTGTCCTGGTCTTGGGACCCAGGGACGTCGCCATGAGCGGTGGTATCCCTTGCACCGAGCGGTAAAGCTGGAGGTCCTGCGGAGCGACGTACGGGGGGTCCATGTAGTCAATCAGGACGCCATACCTTTTTTCGATCACGTCCATCGCCCTGGCCACGGGCCTGATGCCCGTCACCTGGATCGTCTCGAATGTCGGGCCTTCCGGCCCCGCCTGTGCCCGCGCCCGTCCGGCGCAAAGAAAAACAGCAAGGATGCCTGCCCCGGCGACGGCCATCCGACTCAACGCTATCTTCGTCCCTGTCATCGGCATTTCCCCTTATTGGTGTTGGGATAGGGCTCGCATGCTGTAACCAACTCGCCCTGGCCGGGCACAAGGCCCACGAACAGATCTTTCGGCGTGATTTCAGCCGGCATCTGCGTGTCCGTGATCCAGGGAACCCACACCGGCCACGTGCGAGTGTCAATGTAGAGATCCTGCGGGGTGTTAATCACGCACGATTCACCCTTGGGCCCGTAGTAATTCTGGTAGTCGGAGTCCCACGCGCTCTTCATGCCGATCCCGTCGGGTCCCCAATCGCCTTGCGGGTCCACGTACCACCCGCCGCCGGTCAACGTGGTGGCGGTTACCTCGGGTTGCGGATTGTCAACACTGTTGTAGTAGCACCCGTCCGTCGGCGCGCCGCCCGACTGCTCGTAGACAAATCTCCCGGCGTAATCGACGAGGCCGAGAGAGTTCAGAGGGAGCAAGGTGCGTTCCCAGGCCGCGGCAGTGGGCAGCGTGGACCCATCGATGGTCAACCACGGCGTCAGGGGGGTGACCGTTTCGCCCGGGGGCTTGTCCGTCGCGCTCTTGAACAGCGGCGGCACGCCGAGATAGTAGTAGGGGCCCTCGGCCAAATCCATGTCGCCGTCAAGAAAGTTCCTCGTGGCAACCGGGGGGGTCCCCGGAGTGCATGCCACCCGGTTGAGCCCTTGCGACGTCACGTCGCCGGAGCCGAGGACCAGCCACTCGAGGCCGTTGGGGCTCTCGTTGCCCCAGGCCAAACAAAGTGCGAGGTCGCCGTACTGGTCAAGCGTCCCGGACACATTGTTATACTGGCCCCAGAGGTTGTCCACCTCCTCGCCGGTTATCGTCCAGGTGCCGTCTGCATTTTGGGAGCCCTGGTTGAGCGTGAGAGTCATCGTCTCGCCGCCGTCGTCGAAGTACCACGTGCCCTGCACGTACTCCGGCGCCCACGCCGTCCCGTTCAGGGGCGCGTTCCAGTAATAGGGCGGGGCCACCGGCGCGATGCTAAACGTGGCGTTGATCTCGCCGTTACCGCAATAGTCGGGCTCGATGTTGAGATTTTCATTTGACGAGCTCACGCAGTTGGCCTCTTGGGCGGTGCTGTCCGAGCCGTAGTTTGACGACGTGACCACCAGGTTGCCGGAAGTGGCATCGTCCGGGGGAATGAACTCGATCTCGGCGTCAGTCCAGAACACGATGTCGGTCATCACCTCGCCGTTAAGTGTGATGCTGCCGCTTCCCTGCGAGTCGCCGAAGCAGTAGCCTTCAATGTACACCCGCGTGACGCCGGGGAGGGCAACTTGGGGCGAGACACTCTCGATGTGCGTCGTGCCCTGAACCGGAGGGTAGGTGCAGCAAAGGGGTTCGTAACAGGAACCGCGGGCCGCCACTGGAAACAGGAATACAGCGAACGCGACGAGAAGTAGCGGAGCCGACATCGAGCGGAGTCTGGGCATAACAGCCTCCTTTGGGAACTCGACCTGTTTCGGACACCGACAAGAACTGCTCCGAGGCTTCGATCGGCTGGACGTCAGCAGCTTGTCGGCACCTGTAACTCATCGAGCAAGTAGATAACTGATACACCTAGGGGGGG
>JARRJI010000370.1:0-3993 GCA_037379595.1 Acidobacteriota bacterium
CGGCTCAATTAGAGCGTTCATTACAGCCTTGCAGGTGAGACTCCTTTGGCTTGGCCGTGTATTGTGGGAAAGGACCCCAGGCGCACAAAGGTTCAAGTATAACTGTTCGGCTTGATTCCTGCATAGCCCACCTTCGTCCGCCAAAGCTCCTCAAAAACATTTGATTTACAAAGCCACCCCGGCGTTACTTTTCCTGCAGAACTTTGAATATAGGCGCTGTTGATTTTGTGCCACAGGACCGCTCTTTGACCTTGCCGCCTTTCCGTATGAAACAAGCACTCACCGTTGCGCCAGGGGCGCAACTTCCAGGCAGGCAAGCCTGCGGAGCGGAATTTTCTTGACTTCTGGGGCAGCCGGGTGTAGTCTACCTAAGTATGTTTCGATTGGACTTTTCACGATGCTTGCGGGCATGAGAGAAAATGCGATGCGCGTCACAGACACAATCCGATTCGAGCTTTTGAATCCCTCAATCTGTTGTTTTCAGGAATGTTAGATAAATTGGAGCAGCAAAGAACGCCGGATTTGAGTGAAAACACAAGAAAAGCCAGAAAAAACAAACCGAAAACAAAGCGGAAACAAAGCTGTGTAACTTGTTGAAAATAATAGTTAATGCTCAAAAGCGGCGCAAAAACAAACCGAAAAACAAAGCGGGCCATCTTGTTGAAAATACAGGGTCGGCTGAAAAACAAACCGAAAACAAACCGAAGGCTAGACGGAATGATGCCGCGCGTCGGATTTATTCCGAGAAAGCTGCTGGAGGCGCGACGCCATCAGCTCATAAAAACGGGAATGGACTCTGAAAAACTGGCAATCCGCGCGCTCTGTCTCGGCACTTCGCAAGGTCCCGTCAGAGAGGCCATTCTGCCGATACTTCGCACCTACCGCTGGCAAGCGCCACTGCACCAGGTCATCTTCGACGCTCTCGCCTCTATCGTTTCTGACGACCCGGCAACCCTTCGCCAGTTGCTTCCAGCAAAGTTGACGCGTCTTGGCTTTCCCGACGTTGAATGGGAGGAATTCTTCACACCGCTTTCGCTTTCCCGGGATGAAACCATTGCCATGGTTCGCCGCATGGTGGCTGGGCAGCGACCCTCCTGATCATCTGCCGCCTCTCTTTGTGCTCGTTCAACCACGCGCTCCGCTCGCCCGATTTATCGAAACTCCAACGGCAGCCTATCACGTTTGTGCGATCCCGCATTCCCTGGCATAGAATAGGAGCGAGGGTATCGATGAGCACGGCAGGTTCGGAGGTTAAGGTTCAACTTCCTCGCGCAATCCGCACCGTAAGCCCGGTGGTTACGGCGGCCGAGATTCTGGCGATATTTGCGGGAATCCTGCTTTACATCTGGCGCTGGCAGGACACTCATCCTTATCTGGTAATTCCACTTTTCGCGGCTGTCGTCTTCAGCCATCGCTTCTACGGCGACACCCCGGATCAAATGGGACTCACGCGGAAGGAATTCCGCCCCTGCGCGCGGATAAGCCTTCAGCTGCTGGCCATTGTCATCGTTCTGGCCGTGGCCTACGCAATCTGGGACCATGACAGCATCAGCCGGCTTGCTTCGCTACGCGTGTGGCTGTCTTTCACAGGCTACCTCGTCTGGTGTTCGTTTCAGCAATACCTGACGCAGTCCTATTTCCACCGGCGGCTGATGAGGATCATGCGCACGCCGCACCTCAGCTCCTTCGCAATTGCCCTGATGTTTGCCGGCGCGCACATCCCCAATCCGGTCTTGATGGTGGCAACCTTTGTCGGCGGATTCGTTTTTTCAGAGGTCTTCATTCGCCACCCCAATATCTGGCCGCTGGCTTTTGTTCAGGCAACCGCCGGTTTCCTGATCGGCGGCCTTTCGCCCCCGTGGATCATCCACAATATGCGGGTCGGGCCCGGATACTTCTTCTTTCACCTGCATTAACCGAGGGGAATGTTCAGGCAATCGATGGAACTCGGGAAAGGTCGCGGCACTCGCCAATGACTCAGGCTAGTCGAGCGTCGTCAATTGAGCGCCCCTGCGGAAATAGGGCAGATACGGAGAGCTGGCAATCTGGCCTTCGAAGCGGCCGGCCCACCGGCCCGGGATAGAAGCGTTACAGGATGGGCAATTCCCATCAGGCGTGATCTTGTACTTCGAAATGTGGTAGCCGTAGCGCTTGACCAGTATCTCGCCACAATCGGGGCAGTGCGTGTTTTCAAGGTCGCCAACCCGTCCCGGCAGGTTCCCGGCATAGACGAAGCGCAGGCCCGCAGCCTTGCCGATGGCGGCCGCCCGCTTCAGCGTCTCGGGCGTAGTGTCAGACGGATCGGTCATCTTGTAGTCTTTGTGGAAAGCGGTCACGTGCCAGGGGATGTCCGGGGAAACGCTTACCAGGAATTCCGCCATCCGCTTGAGTTCGTCATCGGAATCGTTGAACCCCTGGATGACAAGCGTGACAATCTCCACCCAGAAGCCCATCTCGTGGGTCCGGCGGATGGTGTCCAGGATGGGCTGCAGGCGCCCACCGAGTTGCCGGTAATGGCGGTCGTCGAAACTCTTGAGGTCGATCTTGTAGAGGTCAATCCAGGGCCGGAGGTATTCCAATACCTGCGGAGTTGCGTTGCCGTTTGAGACGTACCCGGTTTTCAGTCCTGCCTTGCGCGCTTCTTTGAAGATCGCAACCGCCCATTCGCTGGTAATCAGCGGTTCGTTGTAGGTGCTCACCATCACCTTTGCGTCCTGGTTCACAGCGTCACTTACCAGAGCTTCCGGTGTCGCCCGCAAGGGTGCTGAAACGGCTCTCGGATCTCGTAGCGCCTGCGACGTCACCCAGTTCTGGCAGTACGGACAATGCATGTCGCAGCCCAGCATCCCAAAACTGTAAGCCAGCGCCCCGGGGTAAGCGTGGTAGAAGGGTTTCTTCTCTATGGGATCGCACTGCACGCCGCCCACGTAGCCCCACGGCACATAAAGCTTGCCGCCGCGATTAAACCGCACCTTGCACACGCCTACCTGGCCGTCGGGAATCGGGCAGGCATGACCGCAAGCCACACAGCGTACGAATCCCCGGTCGAGCTTTTCGTACAACTCGCCTTCGCGTACGGACTCTTGCAGGATCTCGGCAAGCGTCTTCATTGCTTTTAACCTCTTGGTTCAGTGCTCCCACTACTCTCTACCATTATTATAACTCCCTTGCTGACGTGCAGGACTGTAGTGCTCAGGGCAGGGGAGCCGGGCAGAATACCCTCTTCCAAGGCCGAATTGGGGGCAGAATGGAGCCAGGTCAGGAAACAGAGGTCTGCTGAAACTGCCTGGAAAAAGCCTGGAAGAACTGGTCGACAATTTTCCGGGTGGCAGCCTGAATCATGCGCTGTCCGACCGAGGCGATCATGCCGCCCACCTGGGTCTCGCCCGAATAGCTCACGCTTGTTTCCGCCTCCAGGGTGGTAAGGGTGATTTCGCCTTCGCCTTTCAGGAATCCGCCTTTGCCCTGGGCGTTCACTCTCATCCTGAAACCAGCGGGAGGATTCGCGTCCAGGATCTCAACTCGTCCCTGGTAAGTCCCCTTGATGGCCGCGATTCCCACTTTCATTCTGGTCTGATAACTGCCGTCGGGATTCGGGACGAGTTCCTCGCATCCGGGCAAAGCGTGGACCAGAACTTCGGGATCAAGCAACTGTTTGTAAACAAGTTCGCGAGCACCAGGAACTTTGTACGCACCTTCGATTTTCATAACCCGTTTGTCTCTCCATGCCCGGCTGCCCAGCGCGCCGCGGCTGCCGTTCGAATCGCCGCGCTTGCGTTTACGGGCGGCATCTATCGATCAATGTCCCGCGGCCCGTTCTGCGGCAAGAGCCAGAGCCCTCCCGGTATAGACTGTGGCAAGATGGACCCGATATTCCGCTGAAGCGTAGAGGTCGCCGTTCGCATCGATGCCCTCGGCGGCGTGGCCTGCGGCCCCTTCAAGGTTTCTGCCGGTGGGCGGCTTGCCCTGGATGGCATTCTCCACGGCGCTTGC
>JARRJI010000371.1:0-3453 GCA_037379595.1 Acidobacteriota bacterium
TCAGTACCTCGTTGTGGGCGACAACGTAGTGCTGGTGGATACGGGGACCGCGACGACACCCGAACAGACGATCTTCCCGTTCTTTGACAAAGTTGAAGTAAAACCTGAACACTTGACGCTGGCGGTGACCACGCACGCCGACCTCGACCATCAGGGCGGCAATGACGCCATCAAGCGCGCCTCGCCCCGCACCCTGCTGAGTTGCGGCGAGGGCGACCGAGAGTTGGTGGAAAATCCCGCAACCCTTTACGGCCGGCGCTACAACCACCTGAAAGAAGAGCACGACGTGGGATTCGATCCAGAGCCTTCACCCGACGCGGGCAGACACCGGCACATGGACGTGACCTTTTCCGGCGGCGAAAGGATCCATCTGGCCGACGGCTGGTGGCTGGAAGTGCTGCACGTTCCCGGGCACTCTCACGGCCACCTGGCGCTTTATGATCCGCAATACTGCGCCTTGTTTGCCGGCGATTCCGTGCAGGGGCGCGGCTGCCCCAAGGCCACCGGAGGCATGGCCATTCCCGTCACCTATTACGACGTGGACACGTACCTCTCCACGGTTCGCTATTTCGAGCACCTTCGCATCGAGGTTCTCTATTCAGGCCACTGGCCCGTGATGCGTGGCGAAGAGGTGAAGGACTTTCTTGCGGAATCGCGCCGGACAGTGGAGTTTGTCGATCGAGTCATCCTGCGTAGTCTGGGGAAACATCGCTCCGGGCTGACGATGAAGCAACTGATTGACACCGTTGCGGACGCCGTAGGCGACTGGCCCGAAGACGGCGTCTTCCTCGCCATGTTTCCCGTCAAGGGACACATGGACCGCCTGGAACAGCATGGCCGTGTGAAGCTGGATCGCGGCGCGCGCCCGGCCAAATGGGTTGCGGTGTAAGGCCGCAGGGGCGTTTCATGAATCGCCCCTGGACGCGATGAATCTCAGCGGTTGTATTTGGGAGTCACGCCTCGCAAGCGCTGCCAGACTTTGTCGCAGCGATCGAGAACGTCATTCGGAAGCGGCGGCCCTTCGCACACTTTCAGGTTTTCCTCCAGATGTTCCACACGCGAAGCTCCCAGAATAACCGAGTCAACCTGGTCACGGCTCAGGAGCCACTGCAACGCCAGCTCGACAGGCGTCTTCTTCGCGTCCTTTGCGACTGCTTTGAGTTCCTCGACAGCGGCAAAGTCATCCTCGTGCCAGTAGCGGTCCAGATACAACTTGTTTCCATCAAAGCGAGTGCCCGTGATGGGCGAGCCGCCCCGCGATTGCTTGCCCGTCAGGAGTCCGCCCGCCAGCGGATTGTAAGGAACCACGGCAACGCCGTATCGCTTGCAGAAGGGCAGATATTCTTCCTCAATGGCGCGAGCCAGCAGGTTGTACATGGGCTGGGAAATGAATGGTGGCTTGAATCCGTTCTTCTGCGAGATGCAGTGGATTTCAGCCACCTGCCAGGCCGCGTAATTGGAAACCGCCGGGTAGCGCACCTTCCCCGCCCTGACCAGCTCATCCATCGCTGCCAGTGTCTCCTCGATGGGGACATCGTAGTCCGGCTGGTGCAGGTAGTAGACGTCAACATATTCGGTCTGGAGACGTTGCAGACTGCCGTCGATGGCCTTATGAATTGCGGCGCGAGAGAGACCGGACTCGTCAGGGCCATCGCCCATTTTTCCGCGCACCTTGGTGGCAAGAACAACTTTGTCTCGCCGTCCCTTGAGCAGCTTGCCGGTGATGGTTTCAGACAGTCCCTTGTTATAAACGTTGGCCGTATCAAAAAAATTGATTCCGGCATCAAAGCAGAGATCGATCATGCGGCCCGCGGTGGCTTCATCCGTCTGCCCGCCAAAGGTCATGGTGCCGAATGAAGCCCGCGAAACTTTCAGGTCCGTGTTGGGCAAGGTTCTGTATTCCATTGAATTCTCCTGAGGTTCTGCTCTTAGTGTCTTGCCAAGATTCAGATTGGGCGAGCTGAGGACCGTCGGTGAGCCTTCACCGGCAAACTCATTCCCAAGGCCAAGCCCCTTGCAAGCAGCAATCCCAATGATACTAAACTCGTTGGAGAGATTCCTGCCTATTCGCAAAGTTTGCCGCAGTTATACGGAGGGACACCTGTGCCGTGACCGGAATGCCAAAAGAACAACTGATCTTAAACTCTGACCTGCGACATACGCCGGATCAGGTCGCTTTGCTCCCCGATGTTGGTGGCGCCGATCGTCATCGCATCGAGCACATCCAGCGACAGCGCATAGGAAAGGGCCTGATCCTGGCGGGTGCGCATGTCGCCCTGGCCCAGGATCTTCATCCCCACAACGCCTTTGCCGGCCTTCTTCATCTGCCGCAGGACACTCGACACGGTAGCAGGATCAGCGTCCATGTGCGAGCCAATCGGGTTGATCCTGGCAAGATCGACGTCGACCCAGGGCGAAGCGGCCGCGGCACGCAAAGCCCCGAGTGTGTGGCAGGACCAGCCGTGGGCGCGGATGTGACCCTTTTCCTTGGCTTCTGAGAGCACGTCCATCGTGCGGCGATAGCGCGTGGTCCAGTCGGCGGCGGTCATGTCATGCATCAGAAGGACGTCGATGTAATCGGTCTGAAGTTCACGACGGAAGCGGTCGATGTCACGCCGCATGCCTTCGGGATCGCGCGTGTCCGACTTGGTGAGCACCGTGACTTTTTCTCGCGGCAGCCGCTTGAGCGCCAGCGCAACCGCGGGATGCGAACCATACGCATCCGCAGAGTCAAAGAAACGCAAACCGTGATCGTAGCCGTGGACCAGGAGGTCCGCCAGGCCTTGCAGGCCAAGGTGCGTCTGTTGCGAGTGGCCTCCGTAGCCCATCGTTCCCGTCCCGCACGCCAGGAGGCTGGTTTGGATACCGGTCCGCCCCAGTGTGACCGTATCCGCCGCGCTGAAGGTTTTTTCCGGCGCCGCAAGAAGCGCAGTTCCTGGAAGAGCTTTGGATCCTACCCACAACGCACCTGCGCCCGTCGCGGCCCGAGTCAAAAACTCACGTCGTTTCATGGAACCACCTCACAAAGCAAATATGGAAATTGTTTCGCCTCTCAGCCAGACTTCTCTGTTTCTCTTGACTCTATCAGCGAAAACCGGTGTTTGCAACGCGGATGTCTTAGCCGGTTATTGAAGAACGCTTGCGAATTGTGTCATTCCGAGCGGCTGCGAGGAATCTCGCATTGAAATCAGAGAACTTATAGATTCCTCGTCGCCCTTCGGGCTCGCTCAGGGCAGGCTCTTCGGCTCCTCGAAACGACATGCAAGACAAGGTCTTCAACAACCTGTTGGGGAGGCAGCGAGAAGCCTCAACTCCGCAGGCCGTTTCTCATTCCGCTCTGTTTGCCTGCTTAGTCCAAGGACTCAGGCTGCCCGCTTTTCTTCGGCCGAGGGGCGCGAGCGCCCAGGTGCTTCTGAATGTCCGCGATGATCTGCTTGCCGTGAAAGCGGCCGT